>JBGVBT010000200.1:0-5192 GCA_045225895.1 Sphaerochaetaceae bacterium | reverse complement strand
CAGGCGTCGGGCGCCAAGGCTTAAGGCCGCGCCCCGCCTGGCATGTGCAAAGCGCTGCACAGGCAACCCACAGCCAATGAACAATCGCAAAAAAAACGGGGCCATCGCCTTTCGGCAACAGCCCCGGAGATCCAACCAATCAAAATCAGTTGATTGCAGCCTGTGCAGCAGCCAGTCTTGCGATTGGCACTCTGTAAGGTGAGCAGGAGACATAGTTCAGGCCGACTGTCTGGCAGAAGGCGATAGTCTTCGGATCACCGCCGTGCTCTCCGCAGATACCCAGTCTGATGTTCGGTCTGACTGAGCGGCCGAGCTTTGCGGCACTTGCCATGAGCTTGCCGACACCGTCGACATCGATTGTCGCGAACGGATCATACTCATAGAACTGCTTGTCAGTATCGTTGACATAGTGACCGAGGAATGATGCTGCATCGTCTCTTGAGAAACCACAAGTCATCTGCGTGAGGTCGTTTGTACCGAAGCTGAAGAACTCTGCTTCCTGAGCGATCTCGTCTGCTGTGATGGCAGCTCTCGGAACCTCGATCATTGTACCGATCTCGTAATCGACCTTGGCATTCTTCTCCTTGAAGACGCTCTGGATGACTTCCTCAGCGTTCCTCTTGCAGAACTCGAACTCCTTGTGGTTGCCTACGAGAGGGATCATGATCTCAGGATAGACCTCGATGCCTTCCTTCTTGACGTTGATGGCAGCCTCGATGATTGCTCTGACCTGCATCTTGAGGATCTCAGGATAGATGATTGCAAGACGGCATCCGCGGAAACCGAGCATCGGGTTGAACTCATGCAGAGATGCAACCTTCTTTGCAACCTCTTCAGGAGTGATGCCCAGAGTCAGGGCCATCTCATGTCTTGTAGAGGAGTCGTTCGGCAGGAACTCATGGAGCGGCGGATCAAGAAGTCTGATGTTTGCCGGAAGTCCGTGAAGCTCTCTGAACATGGCCTCGAAGTCACCTCTCTGCATCGGAAGGAGCTCGGCAAGAGCGGTCTCTCTCTCGATGAGGTTGTTTGCAAGGATCATCTTTCTCATGGAGATGATTCTTGAACCGCCGAAGAACATGTGCTCTGTTCTGCAGAGACCAATTCCCTCGGCACCGAGCATGACAGCCATGTGTGTGTCTGTCGGAGTATCGGCATTGGTTCTGACACCCATCGTCTTGATTCCGTCGACATAGCCCATGAACTTCTTGTAGTTCTGGAACAGCTCGGAATCAGCTTCCTTCATGGTTCCGTTGAGGACCTGTACGATCTCAGAAGGCTTGACCTGGATCTTTGCTGCATAGACAGCACCTGTGAATCCGTCGATGGAGATGAAGTCACCTTCCTTGATGACCTGACCGTTGACCTCGAAGAACTTGCCTGCGAAGTCGACATGGATCTCACCGGCACCGGAGACACATGGGCACCCCATACCTCTGGCGACGACAGCAGCGTGGCTTGTCATACCGCCGCGGCATGTGACGACACCCTTTGAAACTGCCATACCGCCGATGTCCTCAGGAGAGGTCTCGGTTCTGACAAGGATGACTTCCTTACCCTCTTTTGCCCATTCCTCGGCATCCTCTGCTGAGAAAACAACCTGACCGCAGGCTCCGCCGGGAGAGGCGTTCAGACCGTTTGTGAGCGGCTTGATCTTGTCGGCCTTGATCTGTGCCTGGTCAAGAATCGGAGCGAAGAGCTTGTTGAACTCACCTGCAGGAACACGTGAGACAGCGGTCTTCTTGTCGATCAGACCTTCCTCGACCATCTCTACCTGGGACTTGAGCCAGCTGAAGATTGTTCTCTTACCGTTTCTGGTCTGGAGCATGTAGAGCTTTCCTTCCTGGATTGTGAACTCCATGTCCTGCATATCGTGGTAATGCTTCTCAAGAGTCTCTCTGATCTTGCAGAGCTGCTCGTATACATCCGGGTTGACCTTGCAGAGGGTCTCGATGGACTGCGGTGTTCTGATACCGGCAACGACATCCTCGCCCTGGGCGTTCATCAGATACTCGCCGTAGAAATGGTTGTCTCCTGTTGCCGGGTCACGTGTGAACGCGACACCCGTTCCGGAAGTCTCGCCCATGTTGCCGAAAACCATGCACTGGACGTTGACTGCTGTTCCCAGAAGTCCGCGGATATCGTTCATCTGTCTGTACTTGATGGCTCTTGCGTTGTTCCATGAGCGGAAAACTGCGTTGATAGACTTGAAGAGCTGGTCATAAGGATCGACAGGGAACTCCTCGCCTGTTGTTCTCTTGTAGATTCTCTTGTATCTCTTGACGAGGTTCTGGAGGTTCTCAGTGGTGAGCTCGTAGTCATAGACAAGACCTTCCTCGTCCTTGACGTCCTGGATGGCCTCTTCGAACTTGTCATGAGGAACTCCCATGACGACATCACCGAACATCTGGATGAATCTTCTGTAGCTGTCCCAAGCAAAACGCTCGTTGCCTGTCTTCTTCGAGAGAGCCTCGACCGAATCAGGGTTGAGACCAAGGTTGAGGACTGTGTCCATCATACCGGGCATTGACTGTGCAGCTCCGCTTCTGACCGAAACAAGGAGAGGGTTGGTTGAATCACCCAGCTTTGCTCCCATTGTGGTCTCAAGCTGCTTGAGGTTGAGAAGAACCTCTTCCCTCATTCCCTCAGGATATTCTCCGTTGTGCTTTGAGAAGTAGTCACAGGCTTCTGTGCTGATTGTGAATCCCGGAGGTACCGGAAGTCCGATGTTTGTCATCTCAGCAAGGTTGGCACCCTTTCCGCCGAGGAGATCCTTCATGCTGGAAGTGCCTTCAGCCTTTCCGTTGCCAAAAAAGTAGACATACTTGGTTACTTTCTTTGCCATAATTCTTTCCTTTGTTCATTTAGTTTACGTGATACACGGGTGATTTTGTGCAAAACCACCTCGACTGTCAACTACACTAGGATATTAAAACATATTATCATTAACTTCTCAAACAAAATAAGCGGAAAATGCATGCTTTCGGGCACATGATGCAAGACAAAAAGAAAAAGGGCTGCATCCTTCGATGCAACCCCTGTATCAGGTTCAGGCTCTATCACGCTATGTAAGCCTTGAGCTGCTGGACCTCTTCGCTCTGTCTGAGGCTTGTGAGGACCTTCTTCTCGATCTGTCTGATCCTCTCCTTTGTCAGGTTGTAAATCTCACCGACTTCCTTCAGGCTCATTGCCTCGTTGTTGTCCAGGCCGAAGCGGAGTCTGATTATTCCCCTCTCCTTCTCCGGCAACGAAGCCAGGATCTTCTCAACCGAGCTCTTCATGGACTTTTCCATGACATACTCCTCGGGCCTCGGTTCCTCGCTCTCGATGAAATCACCGAAGCTTGCATCCTCCTCATGTCCGACAGGAGCATCGAGGCTTGATACGTCACGAGCGATCTGCATCAGCTCAAGTACGTCCGAGCTCTCCATGCCGCACTCGCGGGCGATGTCCTCAATCGATGCATCGTCGGTACCCTCGTTCTCAAGCTTGTTCTTGGCGTTGAGGATCTGGATGAGATCAGCGGACTTGTTCATCGGAAGCCTGATCATCCTTGATTTCTCGCCGATTGCCTTGAGGATGGACTGTCTGATCCACCAGACTGCGTAGCTGATGAAGTGATAGCCCTTTTCAGGCTCGAACTTGTCGATTGCTGTGAGAAGGCCGACATTGCCTTCGCTTATAAGGTCGATGAGAGGAAGTCCTCTGTTCTGGAACTGCTTTGCTATGCTTACGACGAATCTGAGGTTGCCGTTCACAAGTCTCTCTCTTGCAACGGAATCTCCGTTCTTTGCTCTGATGGCAAGATCATATTCCTCATCACGTCCAATCAGAGGGATTCTCTCGATATCCTTGAGGTACATGCTCAGAGCAGTGCTTTCCATTGAATTGGTGGTGTTTGTTCTGATGTTTGCCATATTCGTCTCCTATGCCCACCAAAAAGCAAGAAACATGCCAAGACACCGTAAAAACAAAATAACAACTTATGGCCCAAACAAATACTTCAGCTGAAAGAAAGACAACAGCCATAACACATGACAGATTTTACCCCAAAAACGTGTCAAAATGTCACAGCTTCTCCATCCAGTTCCTTTTCCGTGTCCTTTTGACACATCATCAGGACATTCTGATGGAAAAAGGTACAATCCGGGTCAAAAATGTCCAGGGGAAAGTCGATTTGGATTGTCCTGAACCACTGGTCCACATTGGAAATCGGGCCGAAGGCCGAGTTCTCCATATAATCCTTCACATCTGCCCAGCAGTCACGGATGAGGTCATGGACCATGTCCCCTTCCGGCTCGGTCACCTTAAGATCCTTCTTCGCCATCAGGTAGCAGCACATCTGAGTTCTGTAGAACTTCTTCCACAGCGGATCGTCATCATAATCGTTCGCCCGTGCAAGGAAGCAGTCGCAGAGGATTCCCAACGACCTGCTCAGCGACTTCATGTGCTGAAGCACGAGCTCCCGGTCATTGCAGTTTTTAATTGTGGATCTGGTTTCATCTGAGCCGTTTTTCATCTGAACACCTTCATACAGGGCAAAGATAACCACAGATTTGTAAATCGTAAACAAAAGCGGGCAAAAAACTTCTATCTGCGCAATAAACCATGCTAGAATCTCAGGTATGGAAAAAGAAGTCACAGCTAAAGGAAAGGAAGTCACCCGCATCACACAGCGTCTGCCCTTTGCTCCCCTTTATTTCGTAGCGTCGAGAATCTTCGGGAACTTCGTCGGAAAGTTCCAGTTCAATCTGAAAAAGTCCGGTTGCAGGATCAAGGGTCCCGCCCTCATTCTCAGCAACCATACTTCCAACCACGACTACAAGCTTGTCGCCGCAACCGTCAGACCGGTACGCATCTCATTCCTGGTGACATACCACTTCTTCACTTTCAAGAAACTCGCGTTCTGGCTCAGGGCCTGCGGTGCCATTCCAAAATACCAGTTCGCAACCGACCTCGAGGCAATGAGGAAGATCCAGTACGTGGTCCAGAAGAAGCATGGGGCCGTGTGGATCGCACCCGAGGGAACCGTCTATGCCAGCGGACATCTCGGTTACATGTCTCCTGCCATCGCAAAGATGATCAGGTTCCTCAAGGTTCCCGTATATGCGTGCAAGATCGAGGGTGCCGGCCTTGGAAACGCGAAATGGTCACTCAGGACCCACAGAGGCAAGACCCAGACGACAACAAGCCTC
>JBGVBT010000199.1:0-7750 GCA_045225895.1 Sphaerochaetaceae bacterium | reverse complement strand
TTGTCATCGAACCTGATGTATGTACCGTCAGGTCTGCGGTATTCCTTCTTTGTCCTGACAATGACCGCCTTGAGAACGTCACCCTTCTTGATGGCTCCGTTCGGAAGTGCGGACTTGACAGCCACAACCACGATGTCGCCGACACCAGCCACGTATCTGTGGCTGCCGCCGAGAACCTTGATGACCTGGACCAGTCTGGCGCCGCTGTTGTCAGCAACGTTCATATAAGATTGCATCTGTACCATGACAAATCCTCCTTACTTGGCTCTCTCAACGATCTGAGAAAGTCTCCAGCACTTGTCCTTGCTGATGTGACGGCACTCGACCACACGGACGGTGTCACCAACATGGGCATCGTTCTTCTCATCATGAGCCTTCAGCTTCTTGGAGCTGTTGACATACTTCTTATAAAGCGGGTGCAGGCTTCTGTTGCTGACAGTGACAACGATGGTCTTGTCCATCTTGTCGCTGGTAACCACGCCTATAAAACTTTTCTTTCTGGATTCCATATCTCACCCTCTTACTTTGCCTTGCGGATTCCCAAGGCGTACTCATGGATGATGGTGTTCAGTCTTGCGATCTGTCTTCTGACGTTTCTTGTCTGAAGAGGATTGTCCACGTGACCGAGAACCTTCTCCATTCTCATGTTCAGATAGCTTTTTCTGAGCTCGTCGCGCTTTGCGACCAATTCATCGTATGAAAGCTTTGCAAATGAATTCTTCATTACTCTTCAACCTCTCTCTTTGCGACAAACTTTGTCTTGATCGGGAGCTTGGAAGCAGCAAGTGTAAGAGCTTCCCTTGCAATCTGCTCATCGACGTCTGCCATCTCGAACATAACTGCGCCCTGCTTGACGACTGCAACCCATCCTTCCGGTGCACCCTTACCGTTACCCTGTCTGGTTCCGATAGGCTTTGATGTGTACGGCATGTCAGGATAGATTCTGATCCAAACCCTTGCACCTCTCTTGGCATGACGTGTCATGGCAACACGGGCAGCCTCGATCTGGCGGTTGGTGATCCACCTGGGCTCAAGAGCAACAAGACCATACTCACCGAATGAGATCTGGTTTCCGCGATGTGCGACACCGTCTCTTGTTCCTCTCTGCTTCTTTCTGTATTTAATTCTTTTAGGACTAAGCATTTCTGATTACTCCTCACTTTGTCTCTGCAGCGTCATCTGCGAACTCAGGGGCCTTTCTGACAAGAGCGCCTGCATCGTTTTTCTTGACTCTGTCGTAGATCTCACCGTTGTAGATCCATACCTTGACACCGATGGCACCGAAGGTTGTGTTTGCAACTGCGAATCCATAGTCGATATCACTTCTGAGAGTGTGAAGGGGAATTCTTCCTTCCTTGACCCACTCAGAACGGGAAATCTCAGCACCACCGAGACGGCCGGAGACTCTGATCTTGATTCCCTGGACACCGGCAGCGGTTGCCTTTGTCACGGCGTTCTTCATAGCTCTCTTGTAGGCTGTGCGGCCGACAATCTGCTTTGCAACGCTCTGGGCGATCAGCTGAGCATCCTTCTCTGCATGCTCAAGGCTCTTGATCTTGACCTGCACCTTCTTGGTTGAAACCTTCTGGAGCTGCTCACAGATCTTCTCGATGTTGGCACCCTTGGCACCGATGATGACTCCCGGGCGGCTGGTGCTGATGAGAACAGTGACGCGCTGAGGCTTTCTGCTGATCTCGATGCTTGAGATCTCTGCACCCTGAACCTCCGGGCACTTCATCAGAGCCTTGCGGAGCTGCAGATCCTCATGAAGGGTCTCTGCATACTCTTTGGGATCCACATACCACTTGGATGACCAGGTTTTGTTGACTCCGAGACGGAATCCTATAGGATTAACTTTCTGTCCCATTTACTCACTCCCCCACGTTTTCGCTAACTTCGACGGTGATGTGTGACATTCTCTTGAGAAGGATGTCGCGCTTTCCGTGAGATCTTGCCCAGACTCTCTTGAGGACCGGACCGCCGTCAACGTAGATGGCAGAGACCTCGAGCTGACTCTCGTCGAGCTTGTTGTTTCTGTTCATTGCGTTTGCACCGGCACTCACCAGAACCTTGAGGATCAGACGAGCTCCCTTCTGCGGCATTGCATTGAGGATACCGTAAGCCTCCTCGTAGCTCTTGCCTCTGACAAGGTTAGCAACCGGACGGACCTTGCTCGGAGAAACCATGAGATACTTTGCACAAGCTTTATAAGTTGTTGCCATACCCTGCCTCCTCACTTGGCCTTCTTGTCGGATCCGGAGTGTCCGCGGAAAATCCTTGTAGGAGCGAACTCACCGAGCTTGTGTCCTACCAGGTTCTCTGTCACGAATACTGGAACCCAAGTCTTTCCGTTGTATACGGAAATCGTAAAACCTACCATATCAGGAATGATCACAGAGCTTCTTGAATAAGTCTTGATCATATCCTTCTGACCTGCGCTGTTCGAGGCCTGGACTCTCTTCAGAAGTCTTTCCTCGACAAATGGTCCTTTTTTAATTGATCTAGCCACGTTCTAACTCCTACTTGCGCTTCTTCACAATGAACTTGCCCGAAGGTTTCTTCTTGGAACGAGTCTTGGCACCCTTGGTCGGTTTTCCCCAAGGAGTAACCGGATGACGTCCAGCTGCGGTCTTTCCTTCACCACCACCATGTGGATGGTCGACTGGGTTCATGACGACACCACGCACCTTCGGTCTCTTTCCGAGATGGCGGCTTGTACCGGCCTTACCGAGGGAAACGTTCATGTGATCCTCATTGCCCAGAGAACCGATTGTGGCATAACACTCACCGAAGACCAGTCTCATCTCTCCTGAAGGCAGGCGAAGAGTAACATAGTCGCCTTCCTTAGCGATGATCGTGGCACCCAGACCTGCGCTGCGGACAAGCTGTCCACCGCGGCCCAGTGTGAGCTCTACATTGTGTACCGTCAGACCAAGGGGAATGTTCTTGAGAGGAAGTGCACAACCGGCCTTGAGAGGAGCAGTGGGACCGCTGAGAACAACGGAACCGACTGTGAGTCCCTTCGGGGCGAGCATGTAGCGCTTCTCACCGTCTGCATAGAACACCAATGCAATATTTGCACTGCGGTTAGGATCGTATTCAATAGTCTTGACTGTGCCAGGGACACCGACCTTGTCGCGCTTGAAATCGATGATTCTGTAAGCGCGCTTGTGTCCACCGCCTCTCCTTCTGATGCTCACGCGTCCGAAGGTATCGCGGCCAGCAGTCTTGTGAAGGTTCTTTGTCAGAGACTTCTCCGGTCTGTCGGCTGTGACTTCGCTTCTGACAAGAACAGTCTTCTGGCGGAGACCCGGTGTATTTGGTTTATAGGATTTAAGTGCCATACTCCGTCTCCTTATACGCCTTCAATAGCGTCGATTACTTCGCCCTTGGACAAAGTAACAATTGCCTTCTTCCAGTTTGCGGTGTAGCCCTTGATGTAGCCACCCTTACCTCTGGAGAACTTTGGCTTTCCAGCCACATTCATCACATTACATCCGGTCGGATTGACCTTGAAGAGCTCTTTGACAGCCTTCATGATCTCGAACTTGTTGGCTTTCGGATCGACCTTGAATGTATACTTCTTGCACTCAAATTCACGAGCGATATTTGACTTCTCGCTGAGAATCGGCTCAATAATTACCTGATCTGCTCTCATGTAGTCACCTCTCAGTCGCCGTAGAACTCGTTAAGGTTCTTTGCTGCAGTCTCGAGCATGACAACCTTCTTTCCATAAAGGAGCTCCTTTGCGGAGAGCTTGTCATAAGCAAGAACATGCAGATACGGGATGTTCCTTGCGGCGCGGCGGAGCATTGCATCATCATTCTTCATGATGAGAACTGTTCTCTTGCCGTCCTCAACGAAATTCTTGAGAATTCCAACAAGCTCTTTGGTCTTGCCGTTCTCGCTTGTGAAATCCTCAACAACAACCAAGCGCTCTTCCTGAACAGAAAGAGAAAGGAGTGACTTCATTGCAAGGCGCTTCACCTTCTTGGGAAGTGTGTAGCTGTAGTCCCTTGGCTTCGGCCCGAAGATTGTTCCTCCACCGACCATGACAGGAGACTTCTTGTCACCTCTTCTGGCATTACCAGTTCCCTTCTGCTTGAAAGGCTTGGTATTGCTGTAATTAACTTCAGCACGTGTCTTTGTGCATGCGGTACCAACACGGCGGTTGGCAAGCTCATTGTTTACAGCATGATAGATTGAACCATCGCTGACCTCGATTCCGAAAACATCCGGATTGAGATCGATGGTCTTGATTTCCTTGCCGTTTACTGAAAAAACTTTTGCTTCCATCGTGTTACCCTTACTTCTTTACCGCTTTCTTCACAACAACAGTACTTGCTGCCGGACCAGGGATGGCTCCCTTAACCATAAGAACCTGAAGGTTCTCATCGACGCGGACGACTCTGAGGTTCTGGACAGTGACTCTCTCAAAACCCATGTGACCGGCCATCTTCTTTCCCTTGAAGGTTCTGGAAGGAGTTGATGACATTGCTGTACCACCCAGATCCCTGTGGAACTTTGAACCGTGGGTCTTGCGTCCACCGCCGAAACCGTGACGCTTCATACCACCCTGATAGCCCTTACCTTTGGACGTTCCTGTGACATCAACGAATCTGACATCCTTGAAGAGATCAACTCCGAGAACATCTCCGACCTGGACTTCCTTCTCATAATCGCGGAACTCCATGAGAGTCTTCTTCGGATCTCCATCGAACTGTCCGGCATATGGCTTTGTTGCGCGGCTGGCTTTCATTTCGCCTGCTCCGAGAACTGCAGCCTTGTAGCCGTTCTTGTCCTCGGTCCTTTCCGCGACAACTACGTTGCCTTCAATCTTAATGACAGTGACAGGGGTCAACTGACCTTTCTCGTCAAAGACCTGTGTCATGCCAACTTTCTTTCCGATAAGCCCTAACATCTCTTACCTCATTACTGCTTTATCTCTACATCAACACCAGCCGGCAGCTCCAACTTCATGAGAGCTTCCATGACCTTGTCTGTAGGATCTAGAATATCGATCAACCTCTTGTGGGTTCTCATCTCAAACTGTTCACGTGACTTCTTGTTGACAAACGGTGACTTAAGAACAGTGATCTTGTTAATGCGGGTTGGGAGAGGTACCGGTCCGGAAACCTTTGCTCCGGCCTTTCTTACTGTATCAACAATGGACATTGCGCTCTGCTCAACGAGCTCAACATCGAAACCTCTCAGTCTAACGCGAATTCTATCGTTAGCCATTTTTCCTCCAAAAAATCAGGCTTTGTCTGGGCGGGCAGCCCAGACAAAGCATTCGAATTTCAATCAGTCAATAATCTCTGTAACCTGGCCGGAAGCGACTGTCTTACCACCCTCACGGATAGCGAAGCGAAGTCCCTTGTCCATTGCGACCGGGTGGATCAGCTCGACGATGAGGTCGGTGTGATCACCAGGCATGACCATGTGTGTTCCCTCAGGAAGGCTGACTGTACCGGTGATATCGGTTGTTCTGAAGTAGAACTGAGGTCTGTAACCGGCAACGAATGCGCTGTGGCGGCCACCCTCTTCCTTGGAAAGAACGTAGACTGTTCCGATGAACTTTGTGTGCGGTGTGATTGATTTCGGCTTTGCAAGGACCTGTCCCTTGACAACTTCCTTCTTGTCAACACCTCTGAGGAGAGCACCGATGTTGTCACCGGCCTGACCTTCGTCGAGAGTCTTCTGGAACATCTCAACGCCTGTGCAGACTGTGTCACGGGTCTCTTTGATTCCGACGATCTGAACCGGATCGTTGACATGGATGACACCACGCTCGACTCTACCGGTAACGACTGTTCCTCTTCCGGAGATTGAGAAGATGTCCTCAATCGGCATAAGGAACGGCTTATCAACATCTCTCTCCGGGAGCGGGATGTATGAATCCATGGCGTCGAGCAGCTCCTGGATGCACTTTGTTGCTTCTGGGTTGTCAGGCTCTGTCATGGCCTTGTATGCGGATCCTCTGACGACCGGGCAGCCGTCTCCGTCGAAACCGTAGCTGTTGAGAAGATCTCTCATCTCCTCTTCAACGAGGTCTGCGAGCTCAGGATCGTCGATCATGTCGCACTTGTTGATGAAAACGATGATTGCAGGTACACCAACCTGTCTGGCGAGAAGGATGTGCTCCTTTGTCTGGGCCTTTGCACCGTCGTCAGCAGCAACAACGATAACAGCTCCGTCCATCTGTGCAGCACCAGTGATCATGTTCTTGATGTAGTCTGCGTGGCCCGGGCAGTCGACGTGAGCATAGTGTCTGTGGTCAGACTGATACTCAACGTGTCTGGTGTTGATGGTGATTCCTCTGGCCTTCTCCTCCGGAGCGTTGTCGATCTGGTCGTAGCTCAGGAGCTTGTCGCCGTACTTTCTTGCGCAATACATTGTGATTGCGGCTGTGAGAGTTGTTTTACCGTGGTCAACGTGACCGATGGTACCAACGTTTACGTGTGGCTTGGTTCTCTCAAACTTTTCTTTAGCCATCATGTCCTCCTTGTGACCTTTTGTCACAAATCCAAAAAATAAATGAATGTGCTCTAAAGGCACAAAGCCTTTACCTACATACCATCGAGACAAACCTATTCTATTTTCTGAGTTAATTAAAAGAAGGAATCCAGAGGTCGAGAGCCCAACGTCTTGGACTGCGACATAGCACAAGTTGTAAAAACCGTGTTTCTGGAACCACCTTATCACCCCTAAAATGATTGGTTTGGCTCTAGAATCTCTCTCCTGATATTTTTAGGGCATACCAGTGGCGAGACACCTCGGCTAATATAGAACAAAATGCAATTTATTGTCAATACTCCGGATAAAAAACTCTAATTTCTTTTGTGGAGTCTTTTTATAAGGTGTTTAAATTGCCAGATAATCGCCCATGAAGGCCTGGAAACAGCCTCTCATGACCTTCTGGCCCCTGTCGTTCGGATGTATTCCGTCAGGTCCAAGCAGAGACGCCGCCCTGCCCTTGCTGTTGAATGCCGATCTGAGGTCAATAAGAGGGATTCCCCTGTCAGACGCAACAGCAACAACCGCATCCGAATACTCCTTCTGATGGTCGGAAAGGCTCTGGCTCCTGCTGTTGACCCACTTCATGACGTTATTGCGGTCAAGCCCTCTGCTGGCACACACATAGTCTATATATTTTTCGTCCTGCACGGGAAGAAGTGTGGCGAGAACAGGAAGACTGCGTCTTTCCATGACGTAGTCGATCATGTTGTTGTAAGTTTCCACGAATTCGTCCAATGAAGTGTTCGGAAGATGGACATCCAATGGCCTTTCGGAGATGGCCTCCCAGTTGTAGTTGCAGTCATTTCCGCCGAAGTTCATCAGCACTATGTCGGAGTCTATTCTGGTGAACATCTTCTGGACATAGTTCCAGGCCTTGGTGATCGTGCAGCCGAACTTGCTGAAGTTCTTCAAAGTCAGGCCCGCTTCCCTGGCTGCCGCATCAAGGCCAAGGCGGTCGTTGACAACGGTCTTTCCGGAAGCAGAATCATAGCGGACACCCTTGAAAACAGAATCACCGAATACACTGAAACACTCCATATGAACTCCTGAGTACACAGATAGTCCTTTGTACGCGCAAAGAAAATAGCGATTACTATTCATTTTCGGCAATAGTGACAACTAACCATGCCCCGAAATTCTACTATTCTGCACGATTGTTCATTGGCTGTGGGTTGCCTGTGCAGCGCTTTGCACATGCCAGGCGGGGCGCGGCCTTCAGCCTTGGCGCCCG
>JBGVBT010000198.1:0-12136 GCA_045225895.1 Sphaerochaetaceae bacterium | reverse complement strand
ACTCGTCAATGAAGATGATGCAGGGCTTCTTCCTGGATGCCTTTGAGAAGAGCATCTTGATCTTCCGGGCACCCATGCTCATCATCGAGCTCTGGAAATCGGCTCCCTTTGTGGCTATGAAGTTGACATCGGTCTCCTGTGCCAGCGCTTTGGCAAAAAGGGTTTTGCCGTTTCCCGGAGGACCTTCAAGTATCACGCCTTTGACCTGCCTCATGCCTTTGCCTGAGTACTTGGAAGGATTCTTAAGGACATCGACGAGGAACATCATGTCCTTCTTGACTCCGTCCATTCCTGCTATGTCGTCAAAGCGGACTCCTGTTCCGTGGATGACCCTGAAGGTCTTTCTGCTGTAGTCGATCAGCTTGAAGATTCCGAATGCGACGGCTCCGAAGAAGATGATGTCGAACACCACGTCCAGTATTGTGGAGACGGAGGCTCCCGTTTTGGATGTCACCCTTGCACCGCTTTCCAGAAGACGCTCCTTCAGGTCCGGAGAAGCGGGGTTGTCCGTCACGAACGTGCCTGACGGGGTGGTGAAGGTGATGCTGTCCTTTCCAATCACGGCCTCAGTGACGGAGGATTTTGCAATCGCTTCGGACAGAGTGCCGTAGCTTACATAATTGGATCTGCGGGAGGCTGAGAACAGATCGTCTATCCTGATGATTCCCGTGGAGTCCAGAGCCAGAACCGCAATAAGAGCAATTATCAGAAACAGAAGTATTGACTTCAGCACACTGTTTTTTCTCATATCCCAATATTACCATCAAAACGGTTCCCAGGCAAAGGTGGACAAAGATTTGCATCTGTGATAGATTGCTCTACGCAAACAACAATGGTAATTGGCCTTGAGCCAATGAGAGTAGGAGAAAACAATGGTTACACTCAAAGCAACACTCAGAAAAGACGACTTCGGTTCTGCCGGTTCAAGAAGACTTGTCCGCGCAGGCAAGACCCCTGCAGAGATGTACGGCAAGGACGGAAACATCCACATCATCCTTGACTCACACGATTTCGGCCTTTCCCTCAGAAAGCTCGCAGTCGGAATGGAGTGCGAGGTCGTCGTTGACGGCAAGAGCTACAAGTGCATCTTCAAGGCACTTCAGGAAAACATCATGTATGGCACACTTGTCCATGCTGATTTCCAGATCTGCTGAATGAAGGCAGTATGACTGTAGTAATTGGACTGGGAAATCCTGGTTCCAAGTACGAGCATACCAGGCACAACGTCGGTTTCGATGCCGTTGAACGAGCAGCAGCGTTTTTTCAGGTCAAACTGAGAAAACGCTGTTTTCGTCTCTACAGGCAGGCGAAGGTCCGGACCAAGGCCGGTGATGCCGTTCTGGTCCAGCCGCTGACGTACATGAACGCCAGCGGGAAGATCATGGGAAGTTTCTCAAAGACAGACCGGTTTGTGGTTGTCTGCGACAACATGGACCTCGCTCTCGGGGGGCTTCGTATCCGGCAGGGCGGAGGATCCTCCGGACAGAAGGGACTTGCAAGCATCGCCGAGCAGCTCGGAACAAATGATTTCGCCAGGATCTACATAGGTATCGGACGGCCGCAGGAGAATGTGTCCGTTGTGGACCATGTTCTGGAAAGGGAGACGGATCCACTGAGGAAAGAGGTCCTGGACAAGGCCGTGGATGATGCTGCCAAGGCAATTGTCAGAATCATTAACGGAGTCTCGATAGGGGATGTTCAGCTTGAATTCAACAGAAAGGGTCTTCTTTGAGGCTATCAAAACCCATTTCTCAGATGACTCGAGATTCCTTGTCGCCTTTTCCGGAGGATGCGATTCGCTTGCGCTTCTGAGCCTCTGCTCAAAAGCCATCGGAAGAGAGAGAACCGTTCCCGTCTATGTGAACCACAACATCAGAGCTGCTGCCGAGCTTGAGAATGAGATCTCGCTCAATCATGAGAACTGCAGGAAACTGGGAGTGAATCTGATTGTAAGGACCCTTGACGAAGGCAAGGTGAAGGTTCTTGCAGCAGGACGCGGCGGAGGAATCGAGGATGCCGCAAGGGTTCTGAGATATGAGGTGCTTGAACAGGAAAGGATAAAAAACGGATGCTCCCTGATCCTGACCGCACACCACAGGGATGACCAGATCGAGACCGTTGTCATGCACATGAGAAGCGGGTCCCCCATGACATCCCTCCGGGGCATCAGGGAATACGATTCCGCAAGGCATCTTCTGAGGCCGCTTCTGAAGCTCTCCAGAAAGGAGCTTGAGCGGTATCTGCTTTCCAACGGAATGGAATGGAGCACTGACTCCACCAATTCGGACGGCAGGTTCAGCAGAAACGACGTCAGATGCAACGTCATTCCGATTGTTGCTGGAATCTGGCCGAGTTTTGAGGATGCTGTTCTGGGTCTGGGATCGCAGGCAAGGGCCGGATGTGATGAAGAGAAGTCGATTGACATCAGCGGAAACAGGGTAAGACTTGAAGATCTGAAAGGCCGAAGCCTCATCGGCAGGGTCCTTCACGTCTACGCATTGTGGGACAGCCTTTTCAAAGACAGGGAACTTCCCATGACGCTTCTGGACAGGGTCCTTGATGCCGTTTCGGAAGGCAGGGACTGCAATGTGGGTTCCAACATGGCGGTCTTCTCCATCTACAGGGGATCCCTATATCTGACGGATCCCTCCGAAGACAGCGTATTTGAGGGTTTCGAACTGCCTGTTGATCCGGCCAATCCGCATACGGTCCTTCTTCCCGGAAATATGGAACTGAGGACAGGTTCCGATGCGGAGCAGGCCCTGGAAAGCATGGAGAATCCCGATCTTGCACTGAGACTTGATCCTGAAAGGTTTGAAGGCAAAGTCAGGATCCGATTTGCAAGGGAAGGTGACAGCATAAGGCTCAGAGGCGGTTCCCGGATGGTCCTGAGGCTTCTGCAGGACATGAAGATCATGCCCGGGAACAGGTGCAGGGTGCCGGTTCTGGAGGATGGAAAGGAGATCTGCGCAGTGTTCGGATCCGTTTTCGGGGGCAGAGATAGAATTTGTGTGAAGTTTGTGACTTCTCTTGCCCGAAACAATTTTCCTTTATATATTGTCAATAGCATTGAGTCTAAAGGCTGATTTTATGGATAAAGACGACAAAGAGAGGGAGCCCGTAAACGAGGCCCCTGAAATGAAAAAGACAGAAGGTCAGACACCTGCTGATCAGGACAATGCAAAGTCATTCTGGAAGGAGACTCCGTTTGACGAGATGCAGCATGTCAAACCTGACAGCTTTGCGGGCCTTGAGGGAGGATCCCCCAAGAATGACGGCAAGGATTCGGATGACCGTAAGTCAGGAAAGAATTCCGGAACAAAGAAGAACGACTCGGATTCCTACTGGAGGCCGAGGAATTCCTCAGGACCGATGAATTCCAATCAGGGTGGGGACAGGCCGAACCGCAGCATGGGAGACGGCAACGGGCCGTTCGGCACGAAGAGAAGCAGAATCGGAATGATCGTTTTCATCGGTCTTCTGGTCCTGTTTGCACTGACGCTGCTCACATCCAACAATTCTGCGACGGAAGTGTCATATTCCACATTCAAGACCGCAGTCGAGAACGGCAGGATCACAAGGGTCAACGTGAAGAACGAGTCGGTTGTGATCTTCACCACCGGCGAAGGTGCCGAGTACAGGGCCAAAATCCCATATCCGGATGAGAACCTGCTTCCGATGCTTGAGGCAAAGGGTATCGAGATCGTCGGTTCCGATGCCGACATCTCGATCTTCGCAATCCTTCTCGAGTTGCTCCCATGGATAATATTCATCGGTTTCACAGTCATGCTTCTGCGCCAGACCTCCGGAAACGGACAGATGATGCAGTTCGGAAAGAGCCATGCCAAGCAGTACACGGACAAGGACATCAAGATCACCTTCAAGGACGTCGCCGGCCAGAAGGAGGCCAAATACGAGCTTGAGGAGGTCGTCGAGTTCCTCAAGAATCCCAAGCGCTATTCCGACATCGGAGCCAAGATCCCCAAGGGAGTTCTCCTTGTAGGACCTCCGGGAACAGGTAAGACCCTCATCGCCAAGGCAGTTGCCGGAGAGGCCGGGGTCTCGTTCTTCCACACAAGCGGATCGGACTTCGTCGAGATGTTCGTAGGTATGGGAGCTGCCAGAGTCCGTGATCTTTTCGATCAGGGAAGAAAACACGCTCCGTGCATCCTCTTCATCGACGAGATCGATGCCGTCGGAAGATCCAGAGGCAGCGGACTCGGCGGAGGCCACGATGAAAGGGAGCAGACACTGAACCAGATCCTTGTCGAGATGGACGGTTTCGACACAACGACCGGCGTCATTGTCATTGCCGCCACCAACCGTGCCGATGTCCTTGATCCGGCTCTTCTCAGACCGGGCAGATTCGACAGACAGGTTGCAATCACTCTTCCCGACATCAACGAGAGAGAGGACATCCTCAAGATCCACGCCTCACATGTGAAGACCGATCCAGAGGTAGACCTCAAGAAGATCGCCAGAGCCACTCCGGGTGCTTCCGGTGCAGACCTTGCCAACCTCGTGAACGAGGCCGCTCTGTTTGCTACAAGACAGAACCGCAAGATGGTCACCATGGCTGATTTCGAACAGGCCAGGGACAAGATGGTCCTGGGCGTTGCCAAGAAGAGCCATGTCATGACACCTGAGGACAAGCTCCTGACCGCATACCACGAGAGCGGACATGCGCTTCTGTTCTACTATCTGCCGGACATCGATCCGCTGTACAAGGTCACGATCATTCCCCACGGCAATGCCGGCGGAGTGACCATGGGACTGCCGGAGAACGACCAGTCCTATATGAAGAAGAGCTCGCTTCTGAGCCACATCAAGATGGCCATGGGCGGATACATCGCAGAGAAGATCCTGAACGGACAGACCTCCACGGGACCCAGTGCCGACATCAAGCAGGCAACCGACATCGCCCGCAGGATGGTCACGGAATGGGGTATGAGCGACCTCGGTTTCATCAGCCTTGGTTCGGAGGGCGAGCCCCTGTTCCTCGGGCGTGAGATCGCCCAGCATAAGGATTTCAGCGACAAGACTGCCGCAAAGATCGACGAGCAGATCCAGAAGATTCTGGACGAGTGCATGAACGATGCCACCAGGATCCTCACGGAGCACAAGGACCAGCTGGACAAGCTTGCCCAGGCTCTTGTCTCCAGGGAGACTCTGGACGACAACGAGGTCCGCGAGCTTCTGGGATTCGAGGCCGTAGGCCCGAAGAACTCGGATATCCTCTGATGGTGTGTAATTTTTGATGAAAATGGTTTATCATAGACGCTGGCTCAAATGGCCAGCGTTTTTATAAGGTTTAGAGGAAAAAAGATGGTAGACACCGCCCACAAGAGAAACTTCTGCATCATCGCCCATATAGACCACGGCAAGTCCACACTGGCCGACAGATTCATAGAGAAGGCCCGTCTTGTCACCACAAGAGGCCCCGAGCAGACGCAGATCCTGGACAACATGGACATCGAGCGCGAGCGCGGAATCACCATCAAGAGCCAGGCTGTGACAATCCCGTACACCGCATCCAACGGCGAACTGTACGAGCTGAACCTTGTAGACACTCCGGGCCATGTGGATTTCTCGTACGAGGTGTCCAGGGCAATCAGCTCATGCGAGGGAGCCCTTCTTCTGATCGATGCCTCACAGGGGGTTGAGGCCCAGACCCTGGCGAACCTCTACATGGCCATGGAGCACAATCTTGAGATCATCCCGGTCATCAACAAGATCGATCTTGCAAGTGCCGACATCCCGTCATGCCTTGAACAGATCGACCATGACCTCGGTCTGGATGTGGACATGGCCCAGAAGGTCTCCGCAAAGACTGGAGAGGGCGTGGACGACCTGTACGAGGCCATAGTGAAGTACATCCCGGCTCCCGAGGAAAACACTGACAGACCTCTCAAGGCACTGATCTTCGACAGCCACTACGATCCGTACCGCGGAGTCATCGTGCACTTCAGGATATTCGAAGGCCAGGTCTCGGAAGGCGATGAGATCATGTTCATGAACAGCCATGCCACCTACAAGGTGGAGGAGGTGGGCATCTTCCAGCTGAACCTGATCCGCACCAGAACCCTGAAATCCGGAGACGTAGGTTATTTCATTGCAGGTATCAAGACAATCGGGGACATCAGAGTCGGTGACACGGTGACGCTTTCGTCAAGACCGGCCGATGAACCCTGCGAGGGATTCAAGGATGTCAAACCGGTTGTATTCAGCTCAATCTACCCAGTAGACACCAACGACTACGAGGAGCTTCTGGATGCCATCGAACGCCTGAAGCTGAATGACGCATCACTTGTCTATGAGAAGGACAGTTCCGTTGCATTGGGCCAGGGGTTCAGGTGCGGCTTCCTGGGTATGCTCCATCTTGAGGTTGTCCAGGAGAGGATAGAGCGTGAGTTCGGCCTTTCGATTGTCCTGACAAGCCCGTCCGTAAGATACAGAATCCACATGAAGAACGGCGAGACCGTCGAGGTGGACAACCCGTTGGATTATCCCGAGCAGGTCAGGATCGACTATGCCGAGGAGCCTTACATCCGCGCAAGCGTCATAACTCCGAGCGCCTATGTCGGTTCGATTATCACTCTGTGCATGGAAAAGCGCGGGGTGCAGACCGGAATGAACTACATAGACACGAAGAGGGTGGAGCTGATCTACGAGATGCCTCTGGCAGAGGTGCTCTTTGAGTTCTACGACAGACTGAAATCCATTTCAAGAGGCTATGCCTCATTTGATTATGAGATAATAGAATACAGGAAGACAGACCTTGTCCGTGTGGACATCCTGGTCAATGGAGAGGCCTGCGATGCGCTGAGCATGCTTGTATTCAGGGACAACGCCGTCTCACGCGGAAGACAGGCCTGCGAGAGACTCCAGGAGGAGATTCCCAGACATCAGTTCAAAATTCCTATCCAGGCGGCGATCGGTGGCAATATAATAGCACGTGAGACGATAAACGCATTCCGCAAGGATGTCACGGCGAAGTGTTACGGCGGAGACATCACCAGAAAGCGCAAGCTCCTTGAGAAACAGAAGGAAGGAAAGAAGCGTATGAAGCTTGTCGGAAACGTTGAGATACCCCAGAGCGCATACCTTGCGGTCCTGAAAAGCAAGGGTGCCGATGAGAAATGACGGAGCAGTTATGGAAGTAAAGGAATTCACTTACAAGGCCGGAGATTATTCGTTCTCCATTCTGAATCTCGGATGTGCGGTGACGTCCATCTGCACTCCTGACAGGAACGGCAACATCAGGAACATCACGCTACCGTTCACAGGCGCGGTCGAAAACCCGGATGTGATCCTTGATTCCACGATGTATTACGGACTGACGGTCGGACGTTTCGCCAACAGGATTGCGGGAGCATCGTTCTCTGTCGGCGGCAGAAAGTTCACATTCGAGAAAAACGATGGCCCGAATTTCCTCCACAGCGGGAAAAACGGAATCTGGGCCAGAATCTGGAACGTCAGACACATGGACGACGGGTTTCTCTGCTCGCTGAAGGTTTCCGAAAAGGAAGACGGATTCCCGGGCGATGCCGACATCAGGGTTCGTTTCTCGCTTTCATCCGACGGTGTTTTCAGAATCCACTACAGTGCGAGCTGCAGCGAGAGCTGTCCCTTGAACCTCACAAACCACACCTATTTCAACCTAACCGGCGACAACAGCAACGATATCCTGTCCCATGAGGTGCAGTTCGACAGCTCCAGGACTCTCGGAGTCGGTGCCGGCCTGATTCCGGACGGAAGGATCCTGGATGTAAAGGGAACAGCCTGGGATTTCAGGCAGCCCAAGGCAATCGGAAAAGACATAGGGAAGACAGAGCTTGAAAGTGCGGGCGGATACGACCACTGCATGATCATCGACAGGATCGGGAACGCCAGTTCCGGGTTCACACGTTTCGCCAAGGTCTATGAACCGACCTCGGGACGCATCATGTGCGCATACACGGATCTTCCGGCCTTCCATTTCTACAGCGGAAACTTCCTCAATGGTGAGTGCGGGCACAATTGGCGCCATGGATTCTGCCTTGAGACGGAGTTCTATCCCGATTGCGTCAATCATTCCGAGTTCCCGTCATGTATCGTGAATCCGGGAGAACTGTTCGAGAGCACTACTGTCTACCACTTTTATACCGATGCCCCAGGCTCGGACAAATCGGAGGTATTAGGATGAAGGACGTGAAGATCATCGGAATCACCGGAGGATCCGGAAGCGGAAAGTCCACAATCGTAAGAAGGATAGAGGAAGTCTGCCCGGATTTCGTGTTCATTCCGCAGGACAACTACTACAAGAGCGCCAGCTTCATAAGCAACACGAACATCACGGCTTACAACTTCGACCATCCGGACGCCTTTGATTCAGAGCTTCTGCACAAGCACCTGTCCGCTCTTAAGAAATGGCAGAGCGTGGAGATGCCGCAGTATGACTTCGTCCATCACAGAAGAACAGATGAGACCGTGCATCTGGAACCGGCTCCGCTGGTGATTGTCGAGGGTCTGATGATCCTCCATGACCCGGACATCAGAAAGATGCTCGACCTGAAGATCTATGTAGACACACCGGATGACATCAGATTCATCAGAAGGCTACTCAGGGACATCAATGAAAGGGGAAGGACACTGGAAAGCGTAGTCAAGCAGTATCTGGAGGTTGTCCGTCCGGGCCACGCCTCATTCATCGAGCCGACAAAGGAGTATGCAGACCTGATTGTCCCGGAAGGCGGGCAGAATGAGAACGCCCTTCAGGTTCTCATCACTTTTGTAAAGGAAATAAGCAGAAGGGAATAGTTTCTCCTAAAGGAGATCTTTCCCATGTCTTCTGAAGGCGGTTCTCCTGTCCCTGATGTGTCTGAAGCTGAATTCCTCGGGCACGTCATCCGGGCCGCCGAAATACAGACGGTTGCATCGGAGGATTCTGCTCATGCCCAGGACCGTTCCTTTCATTATACCGAAACGCATCACAGCTTTGTTGAAGTATTCAGAGCAGGTAGGGCAGTAGATGCAGTTGGCACCGAGAAAAGGAGAGACCAGTTTCTGATAGCCTTTGACAGGGAGGAGGAATATTCTTCTTGCAATGTTTCTTCCCATGTGATAAAAATAGCCTCTGGTTGCACTTTGTGCAATCCAAGGGTTTGACTAATCCTTGCGATTTGTTCTATATTTAGATGATAATTGTGAATAATCCAGAAACGGAGGAAACATATGGCAGGTGCTATTTCTAAGAACGCACGTCGTGAAGGCGCAAAGGTTCTGATCAGCCGCTGGGGTGGTGAGATCAAGACAAAGTCAATCTTCGAGAACGGTAAGCTCCATCACATCGCTTACTGCGTCAAGACAGGTAACACGGCCCGCAAGCCGAAAGACCTGATGTGATTCAGCCTTTCTAAATAAGCCCGCTCGATTGCGGGTTTTTTTAGTAAAGACCGTATTTTGACAGATTATGGTTTTCAGATAAAAAAAAGTACATTTTGGAGTGTTCACTTCGGAAACCATATGATATTATTTAGACGTCGTATTAATTGAGAACGTCATAGGAGGAAACACGTGAAACGTTTTTCAAAGTCCATTTTATTGACAATCCTGGTTCTTTCCATGGTTTTCATTTTTGTTGGTTGTAAGTCTGCCAAAGTCGAGACAGAGGAGCCGATTGAGGTTTCCGTCCCTGAGCCGGCACCAGAGCCAGCACCCGCACCAGCACCAGCACCCGCCCCGGCACCAGAACCGGCTCCAGCTCCGGCACCGGCACCCGCTCCGGAAACAGTTGTTACCGGAATCACAAAGACATATACTCTTGCAGGTCAGGAGATCAATGTTGATGCAACTGTCGGCAAGGCTGTCGTGACTTATCCGACATCTCTTATCACAGAGGCTGACCTTTATGAGGCTCTTGTCTATGTCCAGGCCAACTACGGTGCATACCTTGATGGCATCACATACGACTACAAGCCGGGCAAGATTACTTTGAACTATCCTGCTTCATTCACAACCGATGATTTCGCAGCAGTCGAGATGCTCGCTTCCGCTTATATCGAGAAGGCTCTCGGAGACGCAGCAGCCAAGGCAGCTCAGACAAAGACCGTTTCTGTTGTTGAGACCGCTGAGACAACTCCTGCTTCAATCGATTATGAAATCACCTATGCAGGCTATACAGCAACAGCTTCCTTCCTGGGAGACACAGCTGTCATCACATATCCTTCATTCATCACAAACAAAGAGGTTATGGATGCAGCAGCCGCAGCCTATCAGGTATATGGCGCATATCTCCAGGGAACAAGCCTTGTTGTTGACAACGGAAAAGCAGTCCTGACATTCCCGGGCGAAGTCAAAGAGGCAGACATCGATGTTGCAATGTCCCTTATCCAGACCGAGCTTCCGACATATGTCAAGGCAATGGTTGCCGCAACAACTCCTGCAGCAGAGCCCACACCGGCAGCAGAGCCTGTCGCAGTCGTAGCAGTTGAGGAGAAGCCTGCTGAGCCAGCACCGGCTCCGGCACCGGCACCCGCTCCGGCACCTGCACCGGCTCCGGCACCTGCAGCAACACCTGCTCCGGCAGCAACAACAACTCCGGCACCTGCTCCGGCATCAACACCGGCTCCTGCAGCAACTCCTGCCAAGGCAGCCAAGAAGTCCAGCGCTGGCCTGATCATTGTGATCATCCTTCTGGTCATTGCCGCTTGTGCAGCAGTTGCAATCATCCTCAAGAAAAAGAAGAAATAATCTTCCGATCCGCGGATGAGAATAAAAGCTCTCTGAGTATTCAGAGGGCTTTTTTTTATCCGCACAGAATAGGGGTTTGACTTATGAAGAAAGCGCTCATCATCATTCTGTCTGTAATTCTTGCAGCCGGCCTTGCCTTCGCCTCATGGGAGGAAACGTGAACCGAAGGAAATCCGTGGAGACCTGAAGGATAGATTCTGCTCTATTCCCTGGTCAGGGGAACGTACAGCGATGCATCGGTTGAAAAGGCACCTTCGGATGTAAATGTGAATATATAGATTGCAGGCGGTTCGGATTATCCTTATGTCGTCTGGAGACTTGATGCCCACAAAGGCGATCTGAGCAACAGTATCCTAGATTATGGGGAAAAGAGTTCGGCAACTATCAGTATCAGGGATGACAGCGGTGCCGTCACTGTATTCAATACCAAAAACCTGTCCTATGGAACCTACTGGAACGTGCTACGTCTGGATGACGGCAGAGCTTTCACAAAGCTTCTTATGGTCAACGGAAGTCTGGAAGTGGGGATTTCAATTGAAGGAGATTCCTATTCGTTCTCCATTGACTGCAACGGTTTCAGTAATCTTTTTCAGCGCTGTTACGACAGCCTTCTTCCGGAGCCCAAGACCGGCGAATGGGTTTTCGAGGAAATCCCAGAATCAGATATGGACATGATGCACGAACTTAAGGCGGTATTCGGTAGCCTGTCCGACTTTCCCTTGGCTACATACCATATGTCTGATACGCTTTTCTCTGGCAATGAGGAATATACAATCGAAATAGAGATGGATTCCGACGGCATGGCCAGAAACAAATATCCGCGCATTGATGTGGATCTGATTCACGTTGCCCACGATGATTTCTTCAGGTATAACGAATGGCTGAGCGACGAGGACAAGCTTTACTCCTTTGCATTTGTAATTGACGGCGTCACATACAAGATGAAAAATAAAAACCCGTCAGGTGTGTGGACGCTGAGCGAAAACGGTCAGAAGGTCGTAGATGCCATGAAGAATGCAAAGAGCACTCTTATGAAGTTCACATTCAAGAAGGCCGGGGAAATCACCTACAAGCTTGATGGCCGGAAGTTTGCCGAATGCTACGAGGCAGCCAAGACCATTCCCGTCGTATAATGAAAAAGCCAAGGCGTTTTGCCTTGGCTTTTTTTGCTCCCCGAGACAGACTCGAACTGCCGACAGGGTGGTTAACAGCCACCTGCTCTACCGACTGAGCTATCGGGGAATGAACACATTGAATGTACAAGTTAGACCGTTTTTAGTCAATCCCTTTTGCATGAAAAACAAGGCATGTCTTTTTCTTCCTGCGCGATTGTTCATTGGCTGTGGGTTGCCTGTGCAGCGCTTTGCACATGCCAGGCGGGGCGCGGCCTTCAGCCTTGGCGCCC
>JBGVBT010000197.1:0-8699 GCA_045225895.1 Sphaerochaetaceae bacterium | reverse complement strand
TCTGCCAGGCGAGTTCTCTCTCAGGGCTTTCCTTCACGGGAAGATGGACCTGACAAGGGCCGAGGCAGTGAACGAGCTGATCAATGCACAGGGAATGACCGGCCGGGCGATGGCCCTTAGAAGGCTCAATGGCGATCTTTTCAGGCGTATCAGCGATATTAAGGCTACGGTTGTCCGTATTATGGGTACGGTTGAGGTTCAGCTGGATTATTCAGAGGATGAGATCGGAGAAGACCTGACGTTCCCTATGGACGAGCTGGATGAAGCAATAATGGCTCTTGGAACAATCAGGGATTCGTACAACACCGGACGCCTTTATTCCCAGGGAGCGAAAGTTGTTCTGGCAGGTCCTTCCAATGCCGGGAAGAGCTCGCTTTTCAACCTGTTCCTGAAGGAGGACAGATCCATTGTCAGTGCCCAGAAGGGCACCACCAGGGATTATATCGAGGCCATGTGCACAGTCGGCGGAATTCCAGTCAGGCTTTATGACACGGCCGGTTTCAGAAGTTTTTCGGAAAGCGAGATCGAAGAGGAGGGCATCCGCAGGTCACACAGCCTAGTGGAAGGAGCGGACATCATCATCTACATGGTGGATTCCTCCGATATGGGTACAATGGACAGGTCTGTCCTTTCTGATCCAAGATGCATAGCAGTTCTGAACAAATCCGATCTGAAAGATGTGGATATGGACGGCTTTGTGAAGCTTTCGGTTGCAACGGGAGCAGGGTTCCCAGAGCTTTGCGCCAGAATTACGGCAAAACTGACATCCGATCTGGGCGTTGCGGACGAGAGTTCCCTTGTCATAGAGAACGACAGGCAGAAGGAGAACCTCTCACGGGCTGTGTCTTCGCTTCAGGCTGCAAAACTTGCGGTTGGAAACGGTCTTCCGCTGGACATTATATCGATGGACATCCAGGAAGCTCTGGAAGCTTTGGGCGAACTGACCGGCGAGGTCACGACCGACGATATCCTGGACAGGATATTCGGCTCGTTCTGTGTGGGGAAGTAATATGGATTACGATGTGATAGTAGTTGGTGGAGGACATGCGGGAATTGAAGCCTGCCTTGCATCTGCAAGGATCGGTTTCAGGACCCTTCTGGTGACCCAGAGCCTTGATGCAATAGGACGTCTTTCCTGCAACCCCGCTGTGGGCGGTCTTGCCAAGGGAAACATCGTCAGGGAAGTCGATGCCCTTGGCGGACAGATGGGGCTTCTGATAGACGCCACCATGATACAGTTCAGGGTTCTGAACAGAAGGCGAGGACCTGCGGTCCAGGCTCCCCGTGCACAGGCCGACAAGTTCTCGTACTCCCGCCTTGCAAAGGAGACTCTGGAGAGGCAGAACAACCTCTCGCTTTTCATGGATACCGTTGTTGACATCCTCACGGATTCCGACGGACGGCGCGCCTGCGGTGTGCTCACTCAGAGAGGTATCAGTTTCACTTCCAAGGCCGTTGTGCTGACCACTGGGACGTTTATGGAAGGACGTATTTTCATAGGCGAGTACGACGCCAGCGCCGGAAGACTGGGCGAGGAGGCTGCGATAGGTCTCGGAACCGCATTGAGGAAGAAGGGCTTCAATGTCGGAAGGCTGAAGACCGGAACCCCTGCAAGGGTGAAGTATTCGAGCCTGAACCTGGCCAAGATGGAACGTCAGGACGGAGATGAAGAGGTCGTGCCGTTCAGCTTCATGCATGAGACTCTGGACAGACCCTCGGTTCCCTGCTGGATAACATACACGAACGAAAAGACACATAGGATAATCCGGGACAACATGGGAAGGTCTCCTCTTTACGGAGGTAAGATTGTGGGAAAGGGGCCGCGCTACTGCCCGTCCATCGAGGACAAGGTGGTGCGCTTTCCGGACCGTGACAGACACCAGATTTTCGTGGAGCCCGAGGGCCTCGGAACGGAGGAGATGTATCTGAACGGTCTTTCCACGTCCCTTCCGGAGGATGTGCAGCTGGATTTCATCCACTCGATCGAGGGCCTGGAGGATGCACAGGTGACAAGGCCGGCCTATGCCGTCGAATATGACTACATGGACCCCATCCAGCTCAAGCCTTCTCTGGAATCCAAGATGCTCGGGAACCTCTTCGTCGCCGGCCAGACCAACGGCACAAGCGGCTATGAGGAGGCGGCCTGCCAGGGCCTGATGGCCGGAATCAACGCATGCCAGAAGATCAAGGGAGAGGAGCCGCTTGTCCTTACCAGGACCGAGGCCTATATAGGAGTCCTGATCGATGACCTTGTGACTATGGGTACAAAGGAACCTTACAGGATGTTCACAAGCCGCGCCGAGTACAGGCTGAACCTCAGGCACGACACAGCCGACGAGAGGCTTACGGAAAAAGGATACGAAGTCGGCCTTGCAACGGAGGAGAGACTGGAGAAACTCAGAGAAAAGATGAAGGACATCGAGAGCATCCAGGACCTGATCTCCCACAGGGGATTCGGCGGAAGGAATGCACTTGATGCCCTCAAGAGCCCTGAAGTGACGATGGATGAGCTTGCCGAGGGTATTCCCGAGATCAATCTCTATCCCAAGAGCATCAGGCTCGCACTTGAGCTGAAGGTCAAGTACGACGGCTACATCAGGCGTCAGGACAGGCAGGTGGACAGGTTCTCCAAGCTTGAGGGGATCCGGATCCCGGAGGACTTCGACTATGATTCGGTTGAGGGTATAAGCTCGGAAGCGCGTGAGAAACTCAAGGCTGTGAGACCGGTGTCGGTCGGACAGGCTTCAAGGATTAACGGGGTGCGTACAAGCGACATGACCGTCCTCCTGGTCTATCTGAGAAAGTGAGAGAACATGGATAAAGAGCTTTTGAGACTTCTTGAAGACGGGATATCCCGGATTGACGGCAGGCTATGCTCGGATACTGTCCTGCGCAGGCTCAGCCGTCTTTATGACGAGATAAGCCTTTTCAATCCCTCATACGGACTCGTCAACGCACAGGGCAGGGACCTTGTGATCCGCCACATCCTGGACTGCCTTGCTCCTGTTGAAATCATCAGGTCCGGTTCGGACGCGGGAAAGCTGAAGATGGCTGACCTGGGTTCGGGATCCGGTCTTCCGGGTCTGGTTCTTGCATCCGTTCTGGAAGGCTGGGATATCAGCCTTGTGGAACGCATGGGAAGGAGAGCTGGCTTTCTCAGGAACACCGTTGCCGCAATGGGGATGAGCCAGTCTGTAACGGTTGAGCAGAAAGACCTCTCAGAGGTCCAAAACAGTTATGATATCATTACTTTCAGGGCATTCAGGCAGTTCAAGGACATCATTTCTGATCTTGACAGGATCCTTGTCCCAGGAGGAAAGGTCTTTGCCTACAAGAGCAGCGAGGAGAATATCCAGGAGGAGACCGAGGTTGTCAGTTCATATTCCGGATGCAGGTTCGCCACCTATGTCTGCGACTACGAAGTGCCCATGCTGGATGCCAGAAGGCGCATGCTGGTTCTGACCAAAGACTGAGCTTTTTATCTCCAAGTATAATGACACTTATAATACAAAGTGTTATCATCTGAGCCATGGGAAAAAAGCGCGGACCGAACATCATAATGACATTTCTGACTGCAGTGATCGCCATATCTGCAGTCCTTGTCTGCATTTCCCCTTATCTGCCGCTGAAGGAGGGCTCGCTTCCCTATGCGGTACTCAATCCGGTTCACGATCTGTTCGACCGTTATGTGAACGTCTTCGCAGACGCTTCCCTCAGGGAATACGGACTGATTCCGGTGACAGTTCTCTGCCTTATCAATTTCATTCTGGCTCTGATGGGTTCGGGTCTGATCCAGTTCCTTCTCAGGTGCACCGCCTTCTACGGGGCATACCTTGTCGGAACCTACTTCCAGGGCAGGAATCCCATATTCGAGATACAGCTGCAGCTTCCGGATTTCTATCCGTATGTGGCCGCAGCCTATGTCGTGGTCTCCTTGCTTCTCCTTTTCCTGATCCACCGCGTGAAAAAGGGCTCCGAGCCCAAGGCTGCCGCCGTTGCTCAGGATCAGCCTGCATCGGAATTAATCGGCGAGGACGTCCATGACACCATGGTTGTTCAGGACGAGACTGGGACAGATCAGGAGCCCGAAGAGGACAATGCCGGGACTCCTGCGCAGGACATCCCCCGCATTCGTGAGCCAGGCAATCCGGTTCTTTCCCGCAAGGCGATGGAAAGCCTTGTGTCGGTGCAGGCTCCTGAGTATCAGAGTTTCCCGAACTACACATCCGGTTCCACTCTTTCCTCGGTGGACAGGGGAATCTACGATGTGGCCGAGCGTGAGGCCAGGATCCGCAAGGAAGAGCAGTTGAGACGCGAGGCCGAGCTTGAGCGCAGACGCAAGATCGAAGAGGAAGCGGAGCGTGCCCGAAAGGAAGAGGAGGAAGCCAGACAGAGGCTTCAGAACATGTTCAAGCCGAGAAATCTGATGAAGAGGCTCAACGAGGATGCAATGGCCGAGAAGAGTTTCCCGACATTCAGCTCCGACATGCCTCCGATCGATTTCGGCATGCCCGACAACATTCCTGATGAACCTGAGCGGAAGGCCGAGCCTCAGAAAAAGAGCGAGCCGGCCATCCAGTTCACGAACCTCCATGCCAAGGTCCAGACTCCGATGTCGGACATCCCCGTGTCCCAGCAGATTCCGATTTCCCAGATGTCACAGTCTTTCTATCCACAGGAGGAGGTTCCCCAGCCCGGATCGGTGTTCAAGGAGGCGGCAGCCCGTGCAGAGATGGACGAGCAGCTTGAATCCAGAAGACGTCAGGCGGAGTACGAGAGGAAGCATCTTGAGGAGATGCAGGAGCTCGAGCGTCAGAGACGTGAGGCCGAGGAGGCTGCAAGACGTGCCGAAGAGGAGCTTGCGCAGGCCAGGGCTGAGATGCAGAGACGTCTTGAAGAGGAGAAGGCCAGAGAGAAAGCCAAAGAGGAGGCCAAACGCGCCGCAGCTGAAGCCAAGGCAGAGGCTGCGCGTCTGGTTCAGGCAGCAAAAGTCAAGGAGGAAGCCGAGGAGGACGAGGGGATTTCCGATGCGGATATGGCCGCCAACGATGCCAAGAGCAGTGCCAAGGGTCCCGATATCGATTATGTGTCCGGAGTGGCGGGAACGAAAAGCTCGCACGGAGACAGGTCCCATCTTCTGGACAAGAAGAAGTTCGAGTACAAATTCCCGTCCGAGAGCATCCTGAAGCACTATCCGATCAGCGCCAAGATCTATGAGGATCCGGAGAACGATCCTGACGGCCAGATAATCGTGGAGACCTTCAGGCAGTTCAGGATCGAGACCAGCCTGATCGGCGTCCAGCACGGACCGACTTTTACACTGTATGAGCTGAATCTGGCCAAGGGTATCAAGGTCACCTCCGTCCTGAGCCTTTCGGAGAACATCGCGATGGAGCTTTCGGTGGAGGACGTCAGAATCCTCGCCCCGATTCCCGGAAAGCCCGCGATCGGAGTCGAGGTTCCTAACAAGAAGAGGGACACCATCGGTTTCGATGTGATGATGCCGGCTCTGAAGGCCAAGTTCTACAAGATCCCGATGGTTCTTGGAAAGACAATCACCGGAGAATCGGTTGTCATCGATGTGGCCAAGACCCCGCACCTTCTGGTTGCCGGTACTACAGGATCCGGAAAGTCCGTCTGCATCAACGGCCTGATCTGTTCGGTTCTGTTCACCAAGACTCCGAGGGATGTCCGAATGATACTTGTGGACCCGAAGATGGTAGAGCTTTCGCTTTACAACGGAATCCCTCATCTCCTGACTCCGGTCATCACGGATGCGAAGAAGGCCCTGAAAGCCATGAACTTCGTTGTAGAAGAGATGGAGCGCCGAATGGCCATGTTCTCCAGCATCGGAGCGAAGAAGATCGAGGAGTACAACGAGAAGATCGTCGAGAAGAAGCTTGCCAGGGAGAAGCTTCCGTACATCATGGTCATAATCGACGAGTTCGCAGACCTCATGCTTGCGGTCGGAAAGGAGCTTGAGACCTCCATCAAGCGCATCACCGCCGTTGCAAGATTCTGCGGAATCCATCTGATTCTGGCCACACAGAGACCGTCGGCCGATGTCATCACCGGTGTGATCAAGAGCAACATCCCGACGCAGATCGCATTTGCGGTCTCGAACTCCATGAACAGTCGCATCATCATCGACCAGGTCGGTGCCGAGAAGCTGCTGGGCCGTGGAGACATGCTCTACAACAATCCGGAGTCAAGGCAGCCGTCCAGAATACAGGGCGCCTTCATTGATTCCGAAATAGAGGAGATAGTAAGTTTCGTAAAGACTCAGGGAGAGCCTGACTACATAGACGAATCGTATTTCGAGGACGATGACGAGGAAGAGGCCGAGGATCCGGAGGCAGCCGCATCCAGTGCATCCGAGGACCTTTTCAGCAGGGCATGGAAGATTGTCTCCGACAGAGGCGAGGCTTCCGCATCATATATTCAGCGCCGCCTGAACATAGGCTACAACAGAGCTGCGAACCTCATCGAGCAGATGGAGGATGCAGGATATGTTGGACCGGCCCGCGGATCTAAGCCTCGTGAGATCCTGAAACTCTACGGTTCGGACTGAGCTACATTAGGGTTAGATATATTTATGTTATTTAGTGAGTTGAATTTACATCCGCAGGTGCTTGAAGGCACAAAGGCCGCCAAGTTCGAATCCTGCATGCCGGTACAGGAAAAGGTGCTTCCCATCTCCATCGAGGGAAACGACGTCATGGTCCAGTCCAAGACGGGAAGCGGAAAGACAGCAGTCTACGTCATCACATTTCTTGAGAAATATCTCAGAAACAAGGAGAAAGGAATCAGCTCCTCGTGTCTGATAATCGCACCCACCAGGGAACTTGCCCAGCAGATCTACGACGATGCCTCGATTCTCTGCTCCAAGGTGGAGGGCTTCCACATCGGAGTCTTCTACGGTGGAGTTGGCTACGAGCATCAGAGGAAGCTGCTTCAGATGGGATGCGACATCTACGTCGGAACTCCCGGAAGACTTCTTGAGTTCATGGAGCACCGCGAGCTCGATACCAAGAGGCTGGATACTTTTGTCATCGACGAGGCCGACAGGCTCTTCGACATGGGATTCTTCCCCGATGTCAAGAAGATGTTCCGCATGCTGCCCGACAGGACAAAGAGGCAGACCCTACTGTTCTCGGCCACGCTTGAGATGCGTGTGCGCGACCTGGCATGGGAGTTCATGAACGACCCCAGCGAGATAGACATGGAGCCGGACCACATCACGGTGGAGAGCATCACGCAGGAGCTCTACCACGTGGCCAAGTCCGACAAGTTCCAGCTTCTCCTGCAGCTTCTTGCCGTGGAGAAGCCAGAGGCCGCACTGATGTTCACCAACAGCAGGCACATGGCCGAGGAGCTCTGCGCAAGGCTCAGACACAACGGCTATAACGCGGACTACCTTACGGGCGACCTTCCCCAGAACCAGAGACAGCGTGCCCTGGACAAGCTCAAGGAGGGAAAGACAACAATTCTGGTTGCAACCGATGTCGCTGCCCGAGGTCTTCAGATAGACGACCTTCCTCTGGTTGTGAACTACGACATCCCCGAGGACTACGAGAACTACGTCCACAGGATCGGACGTACCGCCCGCGCCGGAAAAAGCGGCAAGGCAATCACTCTGGCCGACGAGGAGTTCGTATACGGACTTGAGGCGATCGAGAAATACATCAAGATGAAGATTCCCGTAATCTGGCCGGACAACCTTCCCGAGGTCGAGGACCAGTCCATCGGAAAGTCCTGGCGCGTCAAGCCGGAGAGGCAGAAGAGCCAAAACAGCGGAAACGGAAGGACAGGCAGGAAGGGATCTTCCCACAAGGCAGACAGACCCGAGGCCAAGCCTGCAGCAAAGGATACAAAGACTGAAGACAGGCCTAAGGCAAAGCCCGAGAAGTCCAAGTACTCGTCCGACAGGACAAACACCAAGAGCCTTGGTGCTATGACCGAAAAGGAGAGGATGGACTACTATCGGAAAAAGTACGGCTTTGAGCCTAAAAAACCGGAAGATAAGCCTCAGCAGAAGTCACAGCAGAAGGCTGCTCCGAAAAAGAAGAATCCGCCAAAGGCTCAGCCTAAGGACAGACCTTCCGAGAACCAGGCAGAGCAGAAGACGGCACCGGTGGAGGAGAAGCCGAAGAAGAAAGGTTTCTTCAGGAGACTGTTCGGGAAACGCAAGTGAACAAGATCAGAAGGTTCTTCTCATACTACAGACCCTATAGATTCCTCTTCTGGCTGGATATGTGTGCAGCCATCCTGAGCTCCGTGCTTTCCATCTTCTTTCCGGCTCTCACCCGCGAGCTTCTGAGAACATGGATACCCAACCAGATATGGCGCAGCATGGTCATATGCTTTGTCGCCATGTTCGCCATCTACGGCATTCAGGCATGCTTCACATACATCAGGATCAGATGGGGACACCAGCTTGGAGTCTATGTCGAGAACGACATGAGAAGGGACCTGTTCTCCCATTTGCAGAAACTGAGCTTCGGATACTACGACCACACCAAGACCGGACATCTGATGAGCAGGATGACCAACGACCTGTTCCAGATAGCGGAGGTGGCCCACCATTGTCCCGAGGACAGCCTGATCTCGGTTGCCACAATCATCGGTGCCTATATCGTAATGTTCAGCTACAGTGTCCCCATGGCGCTGATCTCTCTGTTTCCTTTCCCGTTCCTTGT
>JBGVBT010000196.1:0-2759 GCA_045225895.1 Sphaerochaetaceae bacterium | reverse complement strand
CCCACATTCGCGCCGCTGTTGAAGAACGTGAAGTCATTGAAGGAGAAACCGAACTGGTATCCCCTGTCCTCTCTGCGCTGTCCGTTTGACAGGTCATACTTCTCGTTGGTGACACCGAAACCGATGTTCATTCCCACATAGTCATATGAACTGAGCGAAGAGTGGGTGTCCGACACGATCTGAACAGCGAAAAGGCTTGCCGCTCCCACGAACAGGAGCAGCATGAAAACGACAGATGATTTTCGTATCATTCAGTCCTCATCAGTAGACGTAGTATCCGGCGATCTTCGGAAGAACCCTGAACTCGGAATATGATGTATATGAGATGTCATCAGTGTATCCAGACAACGACACTGCCTTGCCGTAGTTTGCAAAGTAGTAGGAACATGTTGCACCGAGATTGACGGCAAAGTACCTGCCGAGCTTGTAGGAGGCCTGAACTCCCACACCTGCACCGAAATAGGATCTCTTAAGCGTGACGTAATTGTTTGAGCTTGACGTTCCGTAGAAGTGGAAACCTGCATCAAGAAGCAGGGAGAAGCTGTTGCCTAGCTCGAACTTGAAAGCCGGTCCGAGAGCACAGAAGACACCTGCGACTCCGCTGTCATCCGGATCTCCCATGTATTTGAAGTTCAACGGAATCGTGACTCCTATCTCGGCGAACGCTCCGAATACACTCTGGTTGAAGAAGGCATAATCGACGGCGGAAAACACCAGCGGATTGCTGCTCTCTTTAAACTCGAGCCCATAAGTGTAAGTGGCATTCGAGAAGCCGTAACCGGCAGTGATACCGGAATAGTTCTCGAATCCGTCCCTTGCAAACACACTTGCACTGAAGACAGTCAGAATGACCAGGACTGCAATAAGAACTTTCTTAGCCATTTTTCACCCCTCATCAGTAGACGTAGTAACCTGAAAGTTTCGGAACAACCTTGAACTCGGAATAGGAGGTGTATGAAACATTGATGGGATCATAGTAACGATGCTTCATGCTGCTGTAGTTGGCGAAATAGTATGCGGCAGAAGCTCCGAGATTGATTGCGAAGTGACTTCCGATCCTGTATGAAGCCTGGACCTCGGCACCGGCTCCGAAATACATTCTGTCAAGCTTGTAGTAGAGACCGGGATAAGTAGCTTCCTTTGAAGTGGAGTAGAAATTGAATCCGGCTGCAACAAGCAGGGAAACCTTTCCGCCTACATCGAACTTGAAGGCAGGTCCGAAAGCGACGTAGACACCTGCCACCCAGTTGTCGTTCTGAGCTCCATCACGCTTGAAGTTCAGAGGAATTGAAATTCCGACATCCACATATGCACCTACAGGACTTCTGTCAAAGAACGCATAGTCTGTAACGGTGATGTCCAGCGGATTGCAGCTCTTTTCATGGTTCACATCTTCCTGTGTTGTATACTTGGCATTCGAAAAACCAAAACCGACGCTGAGACCTGAATAGTTCTCAAATCCGTTCCTTGCGAACACACTTGCGCTGAAAACGGTCATAATGACCATAATTGCGATAAATGCTTTCTTCATCTCTATTTTTCTCCTTATTTTCCGCACCCCAATGAGGTACAGGTCCTTTTAATAATATGCTAAACAACGTGTAAACTCAACAAAAAACACTCACGCAGGAGATATAGCAACAAATACAGGCAACGGCAAATCAGGTTTTCCCCAAAGCATGGGGAATCAATGCTATAATCCAACAGAACAAACATATGAGGGGAGACGAAAATGCTGTTGCTTGACCATGAAAGAAGACATATCGGGGCACTGAGACCCTATCTTGCCGAATGTACGGTTCTTCTGAGAAAGACCGATGCATTCCCGTTGAAAGAGCCCTGCAGCATAGCACTTCACGGAAACGGAGCGAGACGCACCGTCAAAGGAGGAACCGGCTCAGGAGAGGTCAACTCAAGGTACTTCGTCAATGTAGAGGACGGCCTTGAGCAGGCGGGTTTCACCATCACGACAAAGAAATGGCTGGATGCATACGATTCTATCCGCATTGATGCGAAAAAACACTTCATGGACGCCGTACGTGCAGAGGCAAGGGCGCATCACCAGATGGCCATCATGTTTGCCATGGGAAGAGTCATGCCGGAGCCCGACTACAATCTGGATCTCGACCTGAATGCCCAGGCCGCGGTCTATGTACTCTCCCGCGATTCAGGAGAAGGCAACGACAGAAGGCCGGTGAAGGGCGATGTTTTTCTCACGGATTCGGAAAAACGGGACATCCTTGCCCTGAACAGGGCGTACAGGAAGTTCATGCTCGTTCTGAATGTCGGAGGACCCGTGGATCTGAGCGGACTTGAGGATGTTGGAAACATACTCCTTCTCTCCCAGCTCGGAGTTGAGACAGGCTGCGCACTGGCGGACATACTGCTCGGAAGGGAAAACCCCTCCGGAAAGATTGCAACCACATGGACCGCATGGGACGACTACCAGAGCATAGGCACTTTCGGAGACAACGACGACACCTATTACAGGGAAGGCATCTACGTCGGATACAGGTACTTCAACTCAATTGGAAAACAGACCATGTTTCCGTTCGGATTCGGACTCTCCTATACCACCTTCAAGACCGATGCCAGACCGGTGGAGCTTGAAAACGAAACAGTCAGAGTGGAGATAGACGTCACAAATACCGGAAAGCACTCCGGCAAGGAGGTTGTCCAGGTCTACGTAAGCTGCCCCGAGGGCAGACTGGACAAGCCGTATCAGGATCTGGCGGGCTTCGCAAAGACAAAGGAGCTCA
>JBGVBT010000195.1:0-16379 GCA_045225895.1 Sphaerochaetaceae bacterium | reverse complement strand
CAAAGGCTGCAAGAACCATAAACATTGCAAGGGTTCTGGGAGCCCTCAGGACCCAGAGCAATCTGTCCAAAGCTGAGATTGCAAGAGTTCTGGACCTAAACAAGGTCTCCACAGGAGAGATTGTGGACGAGCTCATCTCCGAAGGACTTGTTGTTGAAACAGGCAAGATGGAGAGCTCGAACGGGCGACGTCCCACATGTCTGTCCATTGTTCCGGATGCAAGATACGTTCTGAGCGTGGATATCGGAAGCAGGAATACAACAGTAGCCCTCTGCAACCTGCTGTCGGAACCAGTGCATTTCGAGAGGATTCCCACAAACACCCAGGTCGCCAAGGTCGAGGAGTTCTGTGTTGACATCATCAAGAGCTGCATCCGTGTTGTCAGGCTTGCGGACCAGAGCAGAATAGTCGGAGCGGGAATCTCCGTCGGCGGCAAGGTATCGGAAGACGGACGGACAATAATCAGAAGTCCGTACCTTCCATGGCGCGACATCCCGATTGCCGATGCATTCGAGCAGGTTCTCAAAATCAGGACGGTTGCCAGAAACAGCACATACGCCTTGGTTGATGCAGAGCGTTATTCAAGCTTCGGAACGGACCTTCTGGTCTCCGATGAACCCATCATATATGTAGAGTGGGGAGATTCGGTCAGCATGGCACTTGTCTGTGAGGACAGGGTCTTCGGAGGATCCGGCGATTTCGCCCATCTGAAGGTTTCCCCTACGGGCCTTTGCTCTTGCGGGAAGATCGGATGCCTTGAGGCAAATGTCTCGGCTTGGGCTATTTCGGGAAACAAAGACGAGCATCTGAGGGAAATCTGGGACAAGGTCGATTCCCACACCCTGACCTGCATTGCTAATGCAATTGATATGACAACTCAGATCACCGGATCGGAAAAGGTGATCATAAGCGGCGAAGGAGCCACAATCACAGAAGCTTGTCTTTCAGAACTCCGCAAGCTGTGCCAGGGAATGAAGATAGAGCGTTCAATGCTTGGTGAGAAAGCCAATTCCATGGCTGCGGCGGAAATAGCACTGGACAAATGGGTCTATCTGACATCCATGCTTGAGAAGGTCGCCGCCTGGTTGTAAAAAATTTTTACTTGTACACAAGCCGCAAGTGAAAAAATTTTTCTTGACAACATTCAGCCTTTGGATTATACCGACAGTAGATGGTGGTTGTTTACAGCCGCTTCAGGTAAATCATGAGAAAGCTTCTTGCAGTTCTGATTATCTTGATTCTCGTAGCAAGCGTCTTCGCTTCCGACAGCATGAGCCTCAGGCTCAAGTCGATTGTGGAAGACGGCAGGATCTCGATCTCTGCAGCGAACGATGTATCGACCGGAGGCCTTTACATCCTCTCCGTTGATGGAATCAAGGATCTAAGCTCCGGAAACGAAAAAGAAGACAAGTACCTGATGAGCGACTATGATATCGCCAACCACGATATAGACATTGATTTCACGGTTGTCCAGACGGAGAAAGTCCAGACACTCGGAAAGATCAACCTGACAGCCAACGTCGGAAGCCTGGTTCTTGATGCCGACAACACGATGGAGGTTGAGGCATCCACCACAGGATCCTGGGAACTGGCAAATGGTCTTATCAATTATGAGGATGCAGTGACGGTCACCGCCGTGGCAGTGGACAACATAGTCTCGATTGAAATCAAATACATAGACGACACAAAGGAAGTTCCTGCACAGGCAATCGGCAAATTCACAGCCAAGTGGGCCAAAGATCCGTCCCTCGTAAGGAACCCCGGCCTTTACAAAGCAAACGTAACCCTTTCCTATACAGTGGAATAACAGTTCTCAGAATACTTCAGCGCTTTTTCCTTGCTCTGGATTCTCTGAACTCGCTCAGTTTTGCAAGACCCTGCTCCGTGACAGGTCTGATCCATTTGCCCGAATGGAGATGGATCTGCATTATCACGAAGCGGATGATCTCATCGCAATAGACCAGAGGGAAAAGAATATAGATCGGAGCTCTGAGCTTCAATCCGACAATGCACACAACGGGGATGACCATCAGGTACATGAAAGTAATCTCGAGGACTGTTCCCGTCACGGCATCTCCCGATGCCCGGTAGGTGTCGTTGGTACACCAGTTGCCCATTCTTACCACGGCGACAATCGAGAATACCATCAGCAGATAACATGCAGTATCGAACGCCTCTCCCGACAGGCTCATCATCCTGGCGATGTCCGCCCTGAAGGTTGTTATGAAGATGCCTGCTATTGCAATGGTGATGATGCAGAGAGGTATGAGACGTCTGGCTTTTTCGTAGGCATCGTTGAGCCTTCCTGCGCCTATGTCCTTTCCGACAAGAACTGACGAGGCACTGGAGAAGCCGCTGAAGAACGCGACAATCAGATTCTCAACGGTTCTGAATACTGCAAGAGCCGCAATCGTGGACTCGCTCTGCCTGCCCAGAACAACATTCACCACAAGGTTTCCGATTCCCAGGAACACCTCGTTCATGATGATCGGGAAGGTTCTTTTCAGGAACAGCCTGACCTTGGGACCTGCCCATCTGAAATGGTCGCGGAAGCGGAAGATGTACGGATATCCGGTGACGGCACAACCCGCAAACAGCACGATGATATTGATTGCCGAAGCGCAGACGGTAGCAAAGGCCGCGCCACGTACACCAAGGGCAGGGCATCCCAGATTTCCGTAAATGAAGACCCAGTTCAGGAAGATATTCGATAAAACACTGACAATTGCAGCATATAAGGGAATCCTTACCTTCTCAGTTGCCCTGAGCAGAGTACTCACGGAAATCGAGAAAAGCTGAAGAGGATAGGAGAATCCGACGATTTTCAGATACTGGACACCGATTTCCTGAATGGCAACCTTATCCGTGTACATTCTCATGATTGTTTGAGGTGCAAACAGAGCCATCGAGGCAAAGATGGTGGCGACGGTCATTATGCAGGTGAGCATGAGACCATAGCTTCTGCAGACACCTTCCTCATCCTGGGCACCCCAGTACTGGGAGATGAACAGGACTCCCCCGCCGACAAAGCCCCAGAAACCTGCATACAGCAGATTGGTGTACTGGGCGCACAGTCCCACCGCACCTACCTGGAGTTCCCCCAGACGGGCGATCATCATGGTGTCTATCATGACACCCGTGAAAGTCAGCAGATTCTGCAGGGCAACGGGAATTGCGATCAGAGCGATGTTCTTCAGGAAACCTCTCCAATCAAATCCTTGCCTTAATTTGATTTCCCCTTCCATAGCAACCTAGAGATTATACAAAAACACACTTTCTTTCCAGCACCGGACCGTCTGCAGGGCCTACAGTGTGGAATAGGACACCTTCACCTCTGCCTTGTAGAGACCCGGGTCGAGAACCTTCTTCCCCTCCCAGTCCACGTGGAATGTTCCCAGCACGAGCTCGGCCCTTGTCTTTCCCGGATTGAAGGTAACCTCTATCCGGTTGTTCTTTCCGCCCATATGCTCAACCGATACATTCTCATCCGATCCGGAGAATCCCGGAATGTTGATGTCGGGTTCAAGGGATGTGATGGGAACAGCATCCTTTTCAAGGATTGTGGCACCGGACAAAGCAAAACCCTCTTTAGAAGCGGGATCAACATCCTCGTACCGATGGAAACCGTCCGCCTCGATCTCGATGAACAGGGCAGTCCTGCTGCTCAGGGCAAGAATGTTCACCTCCTCTGTTGTCAGAAGGGAGAACGTGAATGAGCCGTCCTTGGTCAGGTCCAGATCCGTTATCAGCGTTGCGTTGTCCGTTGTCGAGGCCATGTAGGAAAAGCCGGTGGCGGCAAAACCGATCGAGATGGAAGGCGTCACCCTTGCCGGCTCCATTACCATGGAAGCCACCGTTATGGAGACCGCATTGACCGGATCAGCGGCAAAAACGGCGCCGAGGACGGCCAGAAGTACAAATGTGAACAGGATTGCTTTTCTCATCTCCATTAAAAAATATACTTTACATAAGGATTTGTAAATACAGGGCAAGTTTAATAAACAATCTCGGGGCGGCAGTAGCACTTTTCTGAAGTTCTTTGGTTTTTCATCCCCATTTCATTGTATATTTAAAGCAGGTGCTTTCCATGCACCGCATCATCGGCCAGGAGGTCCCAAATGAAACGCTGCAGCATCATAATCCATAGCGTGAGCGGAAACTGCTTCATCATCGGTTCTTATCTGAAAGAGGCGCTGGAAAAGCGCAATGTAGATGTCAGATTCTACAGAGTGGAGGATACCGATCTCCATATCTGGGCAAACAAGGAAGAGACCGCAAACGATTACTACGAGGAGATCATCAGCCTTCCTGTTGTAACACCTGAAAAGCTTCTGAAAAGCGATATGATCATATTCGGTTGTCCCACAGTCTTCGGCAACGTATCTGCCGAGATGAAGACATTCATCGACAGCACCGTGGCAATGTGCGAAGACCATGCCCTTGCCGACAAGTTCTTCGCCTGCTTCACTTCATGCAAGTATTCCCTCTGCGAGGGCTCAAGGGCTCTGGATTCCATGACGTTCTGGGCACAGGGCAACGGCATGATCCACATCCCGTTCGGAATCCACAAGGAAATGCCTTCCTGCCACCAGCCCGTCCAGGGAATCGCACACCTCGAGGGCAAGGAGAGCCTGGTACGTCCGTCAACCCAGCTCGGTGAGGAGATCGAGCTGTATGCGGAGAACCTCGCCTCCTACATCCAGGAGTGATCAGCCTTCGGGCCAGATGAAATTCGAATTGAGATGAGTCTCGCCGTTGTCAATCAGGATGTCCTCGCCGGTACATGATCTGTTGACGACGGTGAGGAAATAGCACCACTGAGCAATCTCCTCGGGTTCCGCCCACTTCTTCAGCGGCGTCAGGTCCATTATCTGCTTCCAGAGCAGAGGATTTTCCATGACCGGATTGTTCAGAGAAGTCCTGACCCCGCCCGGGGAGATGCTGTTGCATGTGGCTCCGTACCTTGCAAGGCGGATGGCCACATTGCGGGTATAGGCAAGGATTCCGCCCTTGGAGGCACTGTAGTAAGGGAACTCGGCTCCTGTGTGCGCCGATGCCGATGCAACCATCAGGACGCTTCTGATGGCACTCTGGAAGGCATACTTTTCCGTGACGTTTATCGTCCCTTTCAGGTTCACGTCAATGTCGTCCAGACCCTCGGCCCTCGTTTGCTGGACTCCTGCGCAGTTGACAAGAATCTCGACACCTTCCACGGCGGGAAGGCTGTCCGGTTTGGCTATATCGCATATGAAGTGCTCGTATTCCTCGGAGAAGACGGGGGATTCCAGGATGTCCAGACCTATCACGCAGTGTCCGTTCTCAAGAAAGAGCTCGACTACGGCTCGGCCTATTCCGCCGGAAGCTCCTGTTACCAAGACTTTCATGCTGCAGCCTCCTCGGCTTCCTTCCTGGCCCTGATCCTTCTGACAAGAGGCATTGTGATCATGGGGACCAAGGCGGACTCGACGACAAGTTCTATCACTGTTCCGGAGACGGCGGCGGTGAAGATGTCGTACCAGGGCATCTCATAGACTGAAATTCCCACCGGAGCGAAGGCAAGGCTCAGGAAGAGTATGTTGTCCACGAACTGTCCGAACACGGTGGAGATTACAGCCCTGAGGAAGAAATATAACCAGTTGTCCTTTCTCTTGCGCTCCAGAAAACTCTTGAAGACATGGATGATGTGGACATTGACGTAGTTTCCGACCCAGAACGCTATGACAGATGCCAGAATCGTTCTGGGACCGTTGGAAAAGACCATCTCGAATGCCTGCGCCTGGTCCTCGTAGGACGGCAACGTGGGAATGGCTACAATCAGCCTTCCGAGAAGCATCACGACAAAAGCGACAATCGCGGCAAACGTGACAAGGGAAACAGTCTTGCGTTTGCCCCAGACCTCGACAATCACATTGGAGATCAGAAACACACCCCAGCTGATCAGAAGACCGCCGTCACAGATTATTACGGAGGATCCGAAACTCAATGCCTTCATTGCGAAGATGTTCATCATCACCGCAATGACGACATAAAGCACGGACAGCCCTGTCAGGCATTCCTGAGATGTGAGTTGTCGCTTTTCTTTCATGGTTTTCCTATACCATTTCAGAAGCCGCTTTGTAAACAGTATCCACCAAAGGTTCGATGTTGCAGACATCCACGCTTGAGAATGCAAGGCGGATATGGTGCTCGTCCGAGCGGATTATTCCGGTCTGGTAAACGTCCAGCAGGTAGTTTCTGAGCTCCTCGGCATTGCACTGGCACCAGAAGGACATGAAGTATCCGCTGTTGAACGGAAGTGCCTTCAGGCAGGTCTCGTCCTTGTGCTTCTCCAGAGCCTTCTTCAGTGCGAAGTAGCGCTCGCCTATCTTCTTCACGCCGGCTTCCTTGTCCTTATGGTGGTTCGGGTCGGCCATTGCCTTGAGCAGAATCTGCTGGCCGGGCATGGTGCAGCTTGAGAGGTTGCCTCTGAGGGCTCCCATCGTCTTCTGTACCAGAGCATCGAGCTGACCTTCGGAAAGACCCTTTCCGCCGTATGTGATGAAAGCGACACGGAAACCCCAGACCATCTCTTCCTTGGTTGCGGCATCGCACTTGATGGCAAGGATGTTCTCATGCAGGTCGCAGGCCTTTGCAAAGAGACTCTGATGGCAGGGAACATCATCGAAGAACAGGCCGAAATAGGCATCGTCGGTGACCAGGGCGATCTTCTTGCCCTTCTCCGCATGCTTTTTCAGGACAGCGATGATCTCGTCGGACTCCTTGTCGGTCGGAGTATAGCCGGTGGGGTTGTTCGGGAAGTTCAGGATGACCATCACATTGTCATCCGCCGAGGCGATGGCCTGGTCAAGTCCCTTGACGTTGAATCCGTCTCCGCTGAAGATCGGGAACAGGATCTTGTTGGCCTGTCTCTGCTCGTCCAGGATCAGATTGTAGTTCTCCCAGTACATGTCGGGAAGAACGACATCTCCGCCAATCTCCAGGAACAGTGAGCAGACAAGGCTCAGACAATGGGTCAGACCTCCTGCAACCACGGGAAGTGATGTAGCCTTTCCCTTGAGAAGAGGGTTCTTGAAGTACATGTCGTCCTTCCACTGCTTTCTGAGGGCGGCTACGCCTCCCATCGGAGCATAGGGGAAGATCTCCGAAACCTGCATGGTGTCGGCGAACTGGGCCTTCATCGCAGGAATGTACATGGCAGAACCGTTCTCCAGGGCAACGCCGATCGTGGCATTGTATCTGGAGGCCTTCTGCTTGGCATCTGCGGACTGGACGATGATTCCCTTCGGGACATACATCCTCAGACCGTAATCGGAAAGAAGCTCAAAAGCGCTTGTGTCTTTGAGAATTTCGTTGAGCATGACTGCAAGATCGTGCATTCTTTTCCCCCTTTTTATTCAGAACAGAAGTCCCTGATCGAGTTCCACGGGACGTCTGTTGTCGGCAAGGACCCTGGCCATGTAGGCCCTGTCCAGTTCCAGATCGTTGACTATACGGATAAGAAGGTCCTCTGAAACCAGGTTCTGCTCATTGAACAGGAACATGAGTGCCTTCTCCGCTATGTACTGCGGTTTCAAGGAGTTCATATAGACCTCCTCGTTCGGATCATCCTTGTAGCGGGATGATATGTTCTTGTAAAGCTGACTGCGCTTGATTGTGTACTTGAGGTTCTCTATCTCGGTCCGGAGTTTCTTGGCATTTCCCTTGCTGGCCTCCTCCGCCATTGGCTTGAGAGAGAAGAAGGTGTACTCCTTTCCGGGAAGAAAATGGTGCTCGTCGCAGCGCGATGCATAGTTCGGGCTCTCCGATCCGGTCTTGCTGCTGTCTCCGCCCACAACAATAAGCGGATCGAAATACAGAGCCGGACACTCGCAGCCGTCTACTGTGTAGTAGCGGTATGTATAGAACGCGTCGCGGATGCAGTCCTCATGCTCACAGTACGCCGTCAGCGGAATCACATCGGTGGCCATATCCAGCATCAGCCTTGCGGACGAGTTGAAGATATCCCGTCTGAAGTTCAGGATCAGTGTGGGGAAGATGAACATCACCCCTCTCTCCACGCTCTGGTTGCGCACGACATAGGCAAGGCGCTCGTCAAAGAACGAGGCCTCGTCGATTATGTACGTACCCACGGTGGGATTGTCCGCAATCACCTTCTCCAGGTCGAACGAGTCCCTTATGCGGGCGATGTTCTCTCCGCATCTTACATAGCCGCTGCGGTATGCCAGAGCATCCTCCGGGTATTCGGTGAACCTGATTCCGTCGATGAAACTCCTGATGAAGAAGACCTTGCGCCTGTCAACCTCGCCTGTGCTGGTGAGGGCTTTGACCTTGTCGCTCTTCTTCATGGCAATTGCAGCATCGCGCCAGACCTTGGCGGCGAACTCTGTCTTGCCGGAACCCATCGGCCCTATCAGAAGAACCCTGCGCCCCGGGCGCGTGAAGTCAAAGTGCGTGAAGGTCTGATGGACCTCCAGCGTCGGAAAACCCAGGCTCTTGAGAAAATCTTCGCTGGTATTGACTGAACCCATCTGAGGCATGGCCCTGTCCGGACTCACTTGGCTGATGTGACAATGGCGATTCCGGCACTGCAACCCAGGCGGTTTGCTCCGGCATCGATCATCTTCTTTGCATCCTCGTATGTCCTGATTCCACCTGAAGCCTTGACGCCGATCTCCGGACCGACAGTCTTGCGCATCAGGGCCACATCCTCAGCCTTGGCTCCACCTGTTGAGAATCCCGTGGATGTCTTGACGAAATCTGCTCCGGCCTTGACTGAAAGCTTGCAGGCGCGGACCTTCTCCTCTTCCGTAAGAAGGCAGGTCTCGATGATGACCTTCAGGTGCTTGTCTCCGCATGCGCTCTTGACCTCGCGGATGTCGTTCTCAACAAGGTCATCCCTTCCATCCTTCAGCCATCCGATGTTTATGACCATGTCTATCTCATCGGCGCCGTCGTCAACAGCAGCCTTTGCCTCGAAGGCCTTTGCTCTTGTGGACATTGCTCCAAGCGGGAATCCGACAACAGAGCAGACATTCACTCCGCTCCCCTTGAGCTGATCCGCGCAGAAGGCTGTCCAGCATGTGTTCACACATACGCTTGCGAAGTGCCACTGCTTGGCCTCCGCACAAAGCTTTTCGATTCTTTCGCGGGTTGCGTCCGCGGCCAGCACGGTGTGGTCGATATATGATGCGATATTCATTTTCCGGCTCCTTTTCTTGTGTTGGGTGACTACGGAATTGCCCCGAAGCACCTTCTGATTTTCTACGATTCGGGTGGCAAGTCCCAGGCGCAAACGCAGGACAGTGCTATGTGCACGGCCTGCGTGTAGCAACGACGGAATTGCCCCGAAGCACCTCCCTCTAGCTTAGCTTAACATCAGGGTATTTACAAGTTATAATACCGCCATGGAGTTCTATCTCGGCACATGGCAGGTGGCCCCGTCAGACGGATTCTGGGTCGGTCAGGACATCTCACAGAGCGAAAAGGTAATCTCTTGTGCAATCAGGCTCGGAATAAGGGGCTTTGACACTGCACAAAGCTACGGCAAGGGCCGGGCAGAGCAGGCACTGGCAAAGGTTCTGAGGCGGGTTACGGGGCTCACGAGCCTCAGCAGCCTCAGCAACCCCAGCAGCTTTACCAACCTCAGCAGCCCCAGCAAACTCAGCAACCTTACCAACCTCAGCAAAACTCTCCAAATAGACACAAAGATAATGCCGAGCACAAAGGAAGTCTCCGAGATCCTCAGAATAAGCAAAAGCAGGCTCTCTCCTTTTCCCATCGACTGTCTTTATCTGCACTGGCCCAGAAGCGGCTTTGACAACATGGCTTTCATCAGAGAGATGGAGGAATTGAAGGCTGAAGGAGAGATCAGCAAAGTCGGTATATGCAACATGCCGCTGGAGCATCTGAGAAAAACCGTCAGAGAAGGTGTCGTTCCCGACAGAATCCAGATTCCGATCTCCCTGCTGTGGACAAGAGACCTCGCGGAGACTCTGGAGTTCTGCAGGGAGAAGAAGATACAGGTTGCAGCCTACAGTCCTGCAGGAATGGGGCTTCTCAGCGGGAAATACCGAAATAGCACGGACCTGCATGATGCCAGGGCAGATCTTTTCTGCTTTTCGGAGCAATGTCACGGACAGTATCTGGAACTGCTGGATCTGATCGGGGAGATTGCGCGCAGGCACAATGTCTCCTGCACAAGGACAGCCATTTCCTGGACATGTGCAAAGAATCCGGACATCATACTTCTGGGAGCAAGGACGGAAGCCCAGCTGGAGGAGAATCTGTCCGACCAGATCGGACTCAGCCCTTCCGAGATGTCGGATCTTGACGGTGCCGCATGCAAGCTGTACAGGGCTTCGGCCGGAGTGTGCGACAACATCTTCTCCTACAGGTGGTAAGAGGTTAGAATCAAAGCATGAAGGTCTTGAAAGAGGAAAAACAGGCTGAACTGATAGTCAAGAAATCCCGTTTCATCTCTATTGCCCGGATCTGCAGCTCACCGGCAGATGTCAAGCGGATTGTCGACGAGACAAGGGCTCAGTATCCCGACGCCACACATGTAGTCCATGCCGCAGTCATGGGCAGTCAGTTCTCCTTCTCTGACGACCATGAGCCCAAGAACACGGCAGGAAGGCCTGCGCTGGAGGTGCTCAAAGGCTCGGGAATCACAAACATAATAGTGCTGATAATCCGATATTTCGGTGGAACCCTGCTTGGAACCGGAGGTCTTGTCAAAGCGTATGGCGACAGTACAAAGCTGGTTCTTGATGGTATAAGAACTGAAGAACTTGTGGAAAAATCAGGCTTCTCCGTTATAATAGGCTATGAAATGTACGAAAGTACAAAACGTCTTCTTGCCTCGGTATCGGCAGATTCAATAAAGGAAGACTTCGGGACGGAGATTGCCATCACAGGAACAATCCCGGTGTCGAACAAGGATGTCCTCGCCTCCCAGATTTCCGATCTGTCCAACGGAAAACGCACGGTGACATTCGGATCCTGAATTGCGATTCTTCAATTTACATTACGGTTTACATACGCTTATAATTACTTATCTTATTACAAACAGGGGTTAGAACATGACACTCAGACAAGACGCAGACAAAATCATCAAAGACGCACTTTATGCCGCACTTCCGGACACAGCCGTGAAGAAGGCTCTGAAGGAGATAAAATTCTCGAAGGGCAAGGTTCTGCTTGTCTCTGTCGGAAAAGCCGCATGGCAGATGGCCAAGGCCGCATGGGACGAGGCAGGAAGCAGAATAGACGGCGGAGTCGTCATCACGAAATACGACCACAGCAAGGGAACGATCGGCAACCTTGAGATCTTCGAGGCAGGCCACCCCGTATCGGATGCGAACAGCTACAGGGCAACCGAAAAGGCAATTGAATGTGTCAGCAACCTGAGCAAGGACGACAATGTCCTTCTGCTGATCTCAGGCGGCGGCTCGGCTCTGTTTGAAAAACCGCTGGTTGACGAGGCGGAGAACCAGTTCATCACAAAGCAGCTTCTCAAGTGCGGAGCAAGCATTGTAGAGATGAATACCCTCAGAAAGCGCCTGTCCGCTGTCAAGGGCGGAAGGTTCGCACAGCTCTGTGCTCCTGCAAAGGTTTTCACAATCGTCCTTTCGGACATCATCGGCGATCCGCTGGACATGATTGCTTCAGGTCCGGCCTACCCCGACTCATCCACATGCAAGCAGGCTGTTGAGATTGCCACAAGATACAAGCTCGAGCTGTCCGACAAGGCAAAGGAACTGATCAGGACAGAGACTCCCAAGAACCTGGACAACGTGACCACATATGTCACGGGAAGCGTAAAGCAGCTCTGCGCATCGGCAATGGTCAGCGCAAAGGAACTTGGCTATGAGCCGGTGTTCCTCAGTGCAAGCCTTGACTGCGAGGCAAGGGATGCAGGCGCTTTCCTCTCCGCCATTGCAAGAGACCATCAGGATTCCAAGAAGTCCCTCGCCTTCATTGCAGGTGGAGAGACTGTCGTTCATCTGACGGGTCACGGGCTCGCCGGACGCAACCAGGAGATTGCCCTCTCTGCTGCCGACGGAATCGCAACATGCACGGACACCTGTGTGTTCTCCGTGGGTTCCGACGGAACGGACGGCCCCACCGATGCAGCAGGCGGATACTGTGACCAGTGCACAAAGGAAGCCCTTAAGGGACAGGGACTTGATATTCAGAGCGTTCTTGACGACAATGATGCCTATCATGCTCTTGAGAAGACCGGAGGTCTCATCATGACAGGTGCTACCGGCACGAACGTCAACGACCTCACAGTCCTGCTGATCAAGAGATAAAAGAGAGGCTGTTCACAATGAAACGACTCGTCACACTTCTGATGGTGCTTCTTCTTTGTTCCGTCCTGTTTGCAGAAGGAACAGCGGAACTCACAGAGTCGGATGCCGGGAGAAAGATCCCCATCAAGGTCCTGATTCTGCCCAAACTTGAGGTCGGAGACATGTCCGGTGACTTTCCGGGCGAAGCACAGTATTTCTACGATGAATATGTGAAGGGCGGACAGGAATATGAGATTCAGGGAGCCTTCGAGGGCAACAAGCTCTATGTCAAGGACAATGTGGCTCTCTATGTGACGGGAATGGGAAAAGTGAACAGCACGATAAGCACCCTGTCAATTCTCATGGACGACAGGTTCGACTTCTCCGATGCCTATGTCATCTCAGTCGGAAGTGCCGGCTCGGCAACTATCAATACGGTGATGGGAGATGTGTTCATCATCACAACCGCAATCGACTATGATCTCGGTCACCATGCGGATCCCAGGGACCTTGCAGACATAAACGATCCCACATGGTTCCATGATGATTCATATGACAGTTCGTCAGTCATCTATCTGTCCAAAGCACTCACGGACAGAGCCTTCGAACTGGTTGAAAACACAAAGCTGGAGACAACGGAAAAAACGCGTAAGTTCATGTCCGCCGCATTCAACGGAACACCGTGGGCCGTCAGGGACCCGCAGGTCATGAAGGGAACCATCGTCACGACGGACAACTTCTGGAAGGGCGAATACAACCAGAGAACTGCCATCCAGATGACAGAGGAATATGGTTGTCCCGATCCATATGTGTGTTCGGATATGGAGGACGTCGCAATCGGAGTGGTTCTGAAGCGCATGGGAATGCTGGACAGATACCTGATTGTCAGAAGCAGTGTAAACATGGATGTATTCATGCTGGGAGCAACCCCGGAGAGCCTCTGGGGAAAGGAGAAGATCCTGCAGCCGGCTGAAAGCGAAGTCGAATCCGCCGATATATTCGCAACAGCGATGGAGAGCAATTTCAAGGTCGGACGCATCATCATCGACGCTATTCTGAACGGAACATTCTAATTCAAGGAGAATTATAAATGGCAAACAAACTTTCATCAGGAGTAACCGACGCCTATCTTTTCAGGACAAACCCGGTTATCCGCAAGCTTTCAAGAGTTGAGGAAACCTCAGCATCAGATGCCTGCACCTATGCGGGAATCATGAGGAAACTCCTCTATTTCATCGGAATGGTCGCATTGGGAATCATCGCATGCATGCTCGTCTCCCCCAGACTCGGAGGAAGCGTTCTCTTCTCTTCCGACGGAATCTCCGTAAACCAGGGAGAGGCGGTTGTGGTTGCCATCACATTCCTGGTGTTCATCATCTCTCCTCTTCTTGCAATGATAATCAAGTCCACAATCCCGGTCACAGGCGCTCTTTTCTGCCTTTCAACCGGATACATCATGACATGGGCTGCAATGAAGTTCGGCAAGGAGTACAGATCATCCATCCTTCTTGCTGTGATCCTGACACTGATTGTATTCTCATCTCTCGGATTCCTGTATTTCACAGGCAGAATCAGGGTGACCGAGAAGTTCAGATCCATCCTCACCACACTGATCATCAGTGCCTTCCTTATGGGCGTTGTGGTTTTCATCCTTGCACTGATTCCGGCTACAAGGCCGTTCGTCAATTCCCTTCAGGGAAATCTGATCATCAACATCGGCGGAAGTGTGATTTGGGTCATCATCGCATCGCTGTTCCTTCTGGTCGACTTCGACACAGTCAGAAGAGCCGTTGACGACGAGCTTCCCAAGAAATACGAGTGGTGGGCTTCATTCGGACTTGCATTCAGCGTGATCTGGCTGTTCTTCAAGATCCTGGAGCTGATTTCCAAACTCAAGGGCAGCGAGAAAAAATAACCGCCCGTTCAGAATCCTCTGAAAACCGCCTTGGTCATTCCAAGGCGGTTTCTGTCTGAGCAGAGGTCTTCCCATTTGTAGATCAGAACACCTTCGGAAGGAGCATCCAGCGCGGTCTCAAGCGCCTTTCCATATTCGTCCGCATCCATCGCATCCGTTCTGTATGCCTCTTTTGACTGGATGGACGGAACGATATGGGGACATCCCTCGTCCGCCATATCGCGCACCAAATCCCCGATATAGGAAACAGGCATGCGAATCATATGATGGTATGCCATGGGAGTAAGGTAGTCGCAGATTTCGCCAAGGGAGCAGAAATTCTGACCAACAACCTTTTCCCGGGCTCCGTCAAACAACGTTCGGGTCCAGGGAACGGCATGGATTCCTATCTTCAGTGAACTGTCCAGGCTCTTTGAAAGAGCGACAAGCTCTGCGGCAGTATTCGTGACAAGGTCGACACGCCATGCAGACTCGGAGCCGAACGGTTCCGCAAGATCCCTGCAGCGGCTGCAATAGCAGGTACGGGAAAGTTTCATTGGATCGGTTCCAGGAACCGTCATCTCCCAGAACTGAAAGAATCGAATGAAATCCAGAGATATCCCCGGAGGGTTGTATGTTCTGATATCCGACTCAATCCGGCTTCGTACCCTATCCAGATGAACGCTGTCAGTAGGACAGGCGAATCTCACCCAGTCATCGATTGCAGGATCTCCGTCATCTTTTGTTGCAAGTCGGCAGTCCTCATCATCCACAATCAGAAAGACAGGCTCAACGATGTTCCAGAACAAACCGCGTTGTGTCATTTCTTCAGCAATTTCCAGATTCAAAGCACTTCGTCCAAGAAAGACAGTGTTGATTCCGAGGTCCTGCATCAGGTCGAGATAGTTGGAAGTACAGAAAGAGGGGTCGTAGACTTTTACTCCAAGCATCCTTCTCATATTAGTTTTATCTTGCTTTGTTTTTTATATTCGTACATCTTCCTGTCGGCCCGGTCGAATACTTCGGAAACATCTGCATCGCCGGACAGCCGGGACATTCCGTAGGACACAACTACTTCACCTTTTTCCGCATTTTCCCTGTTTATTGCCTCGAAGCCTTCCAGAATGGAATCGATAGCCTCATAGTCATGACCACTTGAGATGGCAACGAACTCGTCCCCTCCGATTCTGAATACAGGACTGTGCTTGAACGCCTTGCAGATTATTTCCGAGGCATCCTGGATGTATTTGTCACCCGCAAGATGGCCTTCCCTATCGTTGACGGTCTTCAGATCGTTGACATCAAAGACAGTCAGTGCGAACGGATAGTTCTTATTCTCCTTGATTGCCTTGTTCAGCTTGTCCTCGAAATCAAGATATGCATGCCTGTTCTTCACACCGGTAAGGGCATCGATATCCGCTCTGCTCTTGGCCTGAGACAGGTTGTAGGCATATTCCCTGTCACGTTTGACCTGATCGTCGATGTTGCTGACACCTATTATCAGCTGCGGCCCGTCTGCTTCATTGACCAGAGCCGCCCTGAGAGAGACATAGACGGGATCTTTGCCCATCTTCAGCCTGTAATTGAGAGTGAACAGTCCGTTCTTCTCGATTGCGGAAAGAACGTTTTCCTTGGTGAAAATGGACCTGACCCTGTCCACATCCTCCGGGAAAATGGCATCAGGGGCATTCCTGTAGGCATCCTCAAAGAAGTGCTCTCCGCTGTAGTTGATTGCAAGCCCGGCATATTCCTTGGACATGTTGTATTCCATGTACTGATCGGTATCGGGGTTCACGGCGTAGATGCAGATGTAGTTTCCGGAGAGAGCCGAAATTCTTGAGAACGTCAGCTTCTCTTCCTTTATCCTCTCGTATGCCTCCTGGGCCTTCATCTGGGAATCGATGTTGTTGACTCCGATGATGGCCCTGTTGCGGAACTTGCCCAGCTGGGTAGCCTTCAGGTTGACATATGTGGGCACACCATCGATCATGAGACGGTATGTCAGGGTGAGTGGCTTGTTGGAAGCCAGTGCCTTCTCCACATTCTCCCTTGTGAATCCGGACAGCATTTTCTCCAGATCGTCTTTATAGACGTGATCAGGAGCGTCCTTGCGCACCTCATCGAAGAAGTTCCTTCCATGCCTTATGACCTTGAGCTCTCCGCTCTTTTCGTCCGGGCGGTATTCCACAAAA
>JBGVBT010000194.1:0-3406 GCA_045225895.1 Sphaerochaetaceae bacterium | reverse complement strand
ACAGCTCTGAGAGCACCGAGAGCCTGCTGTGATGAACCTGTGAGGACATCGTTGCCGGCCTGGATGAGGGACTGTGCGAACTCACCGGACTTGACTGTGTCGTTGAAGTCTCCGATGTGGGTGACTGTGATCTTTGCCTTCGGGTTGACTGACTGGACACCAAGGACGAAGCCTCTGTTGTATCTTGCAGAGTCACCGCCGTCGATAGGTCCTACGACACCGACCTTGTTGGCCTTGGTTGTAAGTCCTGCAATGATTCCGCCGAGGAATCCGGTCTCTTCTGACTGCGGCATGTAGCTGAAGACGTTCGGTCCGATGATCTCGGTTGTTGTTCCGAAAGCGAACGTTACATCAGGATATTCCTTGCTGACCTCTTCAGTGACGGATTTGTACTGTGAGCCGTGAAGGATGATGATGTTGAATCCCAGGTTGACATAGTTTGCGACAGCACTCTTTGCATCTGCAGGCTGTGTGTTCTCAACGGCCTTGTAGTCTGCGATAGTTCCTTTCGGAAGCTCTGCCATTGCCTCGGTGATGCCGTCATGCATTGCCTGGCACCAGCCCTTGTCGTCGATGGTTGATGAGACGATCAGAGCAACTTTGATCTCTTTGGCCTTCGGTGCGGATTCCTGAGCTCCATTTGCGAAAGCAAAGCCCATGACAACCAGTGCAAGCAGAACAATGATTAAGGTTTTCTTCATTGCGCTTCTCCTTAGTGTTTAGATTTCGTACTAGGGCGGAAACATCCGCCATGATCGCCTACAATTCTAGCACACATTCTGGGAAACATATAGTAGATGGAATCTGTCGACGGAGATTTCTTTACTGAAGTCCCACAAACCGTTTCAGGGACAGCATGTAGTCGCGCAGTCTGGACAGGATTTCCTTCTGCTTTGCATCCAGAGAGGTGTCCGCCAGCTTCTCGTCGATCTTCCTGGAAACGAAACCGATGTCGTTGATCGGATTGCCGGGAGGGCAGAGGAGCCTTGTGGATGAGAAGGACTTCCACCTGGCCAGGTTGGTCTCGTCCAGCACAAGAGGGTAGTTCCTGCACACGTGGCGCCAGAGCATCTGGCTGCAGCGCGGGTCTTCGAAATCGAGTTTCAGATTCAGCCTCTGTTCCGGAGGTGTGCTGCGGATGACGTTGAAAAGCCTCTTGTCGTAGTCGCTGAAGAAGCGTGAGTAGATCTGGAAGTCCGGGTCGTCCGGAGTCTGGAACTCATCGTCGGCATTGGACCTGATCTTCACGATCAGCTCTGACCTGTGCCTGGTTATCTCGTCGTAGCGGCTGATGCAGGCCTGGAAATCGATTCCCAGCCTCTGATAGTCGGCCGTTTTCAGGGCATTGGGCCTTGCAAGGAACGGAACCCTGTTTACGGCGATCTTCATGACTCCGTTGACCTTGAAGACTTCCTCGGGCTTCGCACTCAGAAGCGGTGCAATGTCCTTTGAGAGATCGAAGCACACAATTGAGTTCTCGTTTGTCACATGGGGAGTGATCGGGACTATCAGCGATGTGCAGCCCTTGGGATTCGTGAATGCCGCACAGGTGTGGAGCAGAGGTTTCGGTGTGTCCTGAGGATTGAGATAGTTCTTTACCTCCACCTTGTTCCTTAGGCTCAGATAATGGCCGAAAAGACGGGGTTGCACGCGTTTTATCAGCTTTGCTACGGCAATTGTGGCATTGACATCCACCATTGCGTCGTGGGCGCCGATCTGTTCTATATTGTTTGCCGCAGTCATTTCGGTGAGCTTGAAGACAGGATTTCCCTTGTCGCTGGGACCTGGCCAGCTGATGCCCTCCGGCCTGAAATCATGGCAGGCACGGACAAGGTCGATGATGTCCCACCGGCTGTTCCCGTTCTTCCATTCACGCTGATAGGGGTCGAGGAAATTCCTGTACAGGGCGTTTCTGATGAACTCGTCATCGAACTTCAGGGAGTTGAAGCCGCAGACGCATGTTCCGGGAACGCTGAAAAGGTCGTTGATCTTCTCTATGAACTCACTTTCCGGCAGACCTTTTGCCTTCACTTCCTGGGGTGTGATCCCGGTGACAAGGCATGCTGCCGGATCCGGAATGTAGTCCGCGGAAAGCCTGCAGTAAAGGACTACTGGGTCTCCGACAGGATTCAGGTCCATGTCGGTTCTCTGTCCTGCGAACTGCGCGATTCTGTCATAAGCCGGGTTGAGGCCGAAAGTCTCGAGATCGTACCAGAAGAAAGTGTCGTTGTTCCTCATTTGTGACTCCTGATATCTGAAATCTAGCACAAAAAAACTTGAAAACATAGCTTGGGCAGAATAATATTTGGCTAGTATGATACGACGTTTGACGATTGTCGGGGTGGTATCGCTGTTGCTTCTGACCAGTGTTCTCTATGCAGACGAGGTTTCAAGTCCGCTTCCGTCGGGTGATGTTGAGAATTCCCTGATGGTGATGTTGGATTGCATTTCTGCGTCCCTGGTCACTGAATGTACCGACACTTCAATCAAACTTCCCTGTTCAGCTGTATCCATGGACAATTCCGTCCACCTTCCGCGCAGGATAGCCTATTTCCTCGCCGATCCCTCGGAGTTCGTGGAGGCGCTTTCTCCTTCAGATTCCTCAAAGGGGCTTTTCTCGTCATTCCTCTCTGTTCTCAACTCGGCCACCGAGAATCCCATGGTCTCGGCAGTCTATGTCGCCATGGCCACCAGAGGCTACAGGCAGGGGGACTACCTTCTTTCCGGATCCATTTCCTTCGATTATCCCGAGGGTGCGACCCTGGAAGAGGTCCTGACCATCTGGTCCGACAGGGTGGAGACGGAAGATGGCATCGAGATGAAAGTGGATATGAAAGTCTATGGCAAAGGACTTGCAGAGCCGGTCTCCCTTTCCGGAACATTCGACATGTCCATAGATAAAAACGGAAGTATCACCGTAAAATCTGCTGACACCTACACAATAAACGGCTATGCTTATATAGGCGGAGAGTTCCATATGTGACATCCGCCGTCGGAGGATGTTATGAAGCGCACAGTAGAGGATTTTCTCAACAGACATTATCTGAACCCGGATATGGTCGACATCGATGAGGTCTGCGGTCTCTTTCTGAAAGAGATGGATGCAGGTCTTGCAGGCAAGGAAAGCTCCCTTGCCATGATTCCCAGCTACTGCTCGCCGGACGCCAGACCCAAGGAGGGTGAGAGCGTCATAGTCATCGATGCCGGCGGAACCAACTTCCGCACATGCATCGTCACATTCGACTCCGACCTCAAGCCTGTGATCAGCAACTTCAGGAAGATCCGCATGCCAGGAACCGGACAGGAAGTCTCCGCAAAGGAGTTCTTCTCCATCATCGCCGACGAGCTTGAGAGACTTATCGACAAGAGCGACAAGATAGGTTTCTGCTTCTCCTATGCCGCCGAG
>JBGVBT010000193.1:0-2169 GCA_045225895.1 Sphaerochaetaceae bacterium | reverse complement strand
GGAAGGAGAACGGCTCCGGGAGTTCCTGGCAACAGACCCGGATGTCACCGTCACAAACATCTCGACCGATTTCGACGAGCTGATGCTGACAATTTCGGCAGACAACAGCAAGCTGAATTCACTGGGCCTCACCAGTTACGAGGTGGGAATGGTGTCCGCAATCCTGTTCAACGGAGTGGATACGGGCAATGTCTCGATCGGAAACGAGGAAAGAAGCAATGTCCACATCTGCAGTGACATCACCGATGGCTTCATAGATGCGGCAAGCATGGGTAAGATTCCCATCAAGACGCTTGCTGGAAGTACCGTCTCGCTGGAGGAGCTGGGTGACATCGATATCACCAACACAGTATCCTCAATACGCCACACGGACAGAGCCCTTTCCGTCACAGTCGGTGCAACCCTCATCAGCGAGGATGCATCGGGCGTCACCCTGAGGATGTACAACTATCTGTCGGAGAATCCGCTCAGGGATGGAATCGAGACCAAGTCAAGCGGAATCATCGGCCTGATAGCCGACAGCATAGTACCGGTTCTGACAGCAATCGCGATCGCCGTCTTCCTGCTGTACACAGTCATGGTCATCCAGTTCGAGCGTTTCAGACAGCCGTTCATCATCATGCTCAGCGTGCCGTTCTGTCTGATCGGTGTCATTCTGAGCCTTCTGATATTCGGCTCCACAATCACCATGATGAGCTCGATCGCACTTGTGGCTTTGGCGGGAACGGTTGTGAACAATGCGATCATACTGATCGACTACATAAACCAGATGAGGGACAGAAAACGTGCCGCCATCATGCTTGGTGTGGACGAGGACCTGGTGGACGAGCCGGGTTCGGGCTACACCCATGAAATTGCAAGAGGCAAACTGATCGACACCCTGTCGGAAGAGAAGATACTTGCCACGAGTGTCGTGACGGGAAGTTCGTCACGTCTCAGACCCATATTGATAACTACACTCACGACTGTCGTCGGTGTCATCCCCATGGCCCTGGCTCTGGGAGAGGGTTCGGAGATCTACGCATCGGTAGGACAATCGATTGCCGGAGGTCTTCTGACCTCCACACTCATCACACTGTTCATCATCCCTGTGATCTACTTCATAGGCGAGAAGAAAGCAATCATAAGAAAAAACAGAAGAATGGAGCGTTCGAATGGATAGAAAATTCTTTGTCATTACACTTCTGATATTGGCGGCAGTGGTCCTTGCAGGCTGCTCGCAGGTATTTGAGGCCGGAATCAGCGGCAAGGTCGTCACAGACGAAGGGACAGGTTCGGTACCTGTTTCAGATGTCAATGTCTTTGCATATACGGATAAAGGTCTGAGAGACTCCGATCTTGAGAAGTTCGTTGCAGGAACAATCACAAGACCTACCGAAGGTGCTGGTTACGTTGCGACCACAACAACGAACGCAAACGGCGAGTTTGTGGTAAACAAGATCGTATGGGAGACAAAGAAATCCAAGTTCGGAAAGACAGCTGATGTCAACAAGCTTTATCTGATCTTCTACCACCCGGACTACGATGTCGCATCGGACGATGCCACCGTCATCAGCGGCAGTACCAACCAGAGCAACGTCTATATGTCGCTTGAAGGCAACAAGGACTATACGACAATGAACATCACAGTCTATGATGTAGCAACCAACACCCCCATGGCGGATTCCTGCACTCTTGCCTACAAGGTTGAGGGAAAGGAGAGCTATGACTCCACAATCGTTGCCGGAGGCGCCTCGACCATCAGAATCTCCTACAGGAAAGGAACGACTCCCGATGTCTATTTCGTTCTCACAAGTCCCGGCACAGCATGGAGCATGTGCGACAAGGACGGAAATGTTATCAGCAGCAAAGTCCTTGAGGATGTAGGACGGGGAACCCTGAGCATCAATCTCTATATGAAGAGCTTTGAGATGACCCTTCCCGCTTTCAGCGGTGACATTGACGGAACAATCAACGACCAGGGAACAGTTGAAGGTGTCGATAATCTTCCGATAAGACTGGCATATATCAACGCCGACGAAGAAGAAGTCTTCTTTCAGGAAATCGACGACGATGCCTCTCTCAAGACTTTTGCACAGACAATCACGGTGAATACAAACATCAAATACAAACACGGTGTATTCGAGGGAGTCGGAAGCTCCGACAACCACATGATAGTGATCAACCGCG
>JBGVBT010000192.1:0-6807 GCA_045225895.1 Sphaerochaetaceae bacterium | reverse complement strand
ATCAGGCGAGAGCTCGGACGCGGATGGGCAATCGGTGTTGTACTGTGGCAGTGCGGTCTTGCTTGGGTTCTGGCTCTGATTGTCAGGCTCATCGGGCTTGCTCTGGTCTGAGGGGCTTTTGTGAACATCTGGGATTTTGTGATAATAGCTGCGGTTCTCGGGATTGCGATCTTCGGTACGATCAGGCTGAAGAAAAAGAAAGGTGGCTGTCACGGCTCGTGCTGCTCATGCTGCGAGGACTGCTCAAAGAAGACTAAGAATGAAAACTGAGTTTTGATATTTGCTCATTCTGGTGTAATATCAAACAGAGGTTGTTTTTATGGGATTCACAGTAGAAGATGCAATGAGGCTTCCTTCTCTCAGAGGGGCAAGGATTCTGGCCGGGCGTGCGGGCCTGAAGAACAGTGTCTACGGAGTGACGGTCTTTGACTACAAGGGCTCGGAGCGCCTGCAGGATCTGTTCTTTGCCCAGGACGACCGCCATCTGAGCAACGAGATTGTCATCACAAGCTTCGCATCAATGGAAAGCAATACAGACCTGCAGTGCCGTTATCTCAGAAGGATGTCGGCCACAGGAGAGGCGGCCCTTGTACTGTACTATGTGGGTTCGGTTGTGAAAAACGTTTCCGAAAGACTGATTGCTGCGGCGGATGAACTTGGTTTCCCTCTGATTGTCATGCCTGAGGGCCGTCTGGACCTGAGGTACGGTGATCTGATATCCGAAGTCAGCGCTTCGGTCCTTTCGGACAGCATCCATTACAACGGAAGTCTTGTCACTGACATAATAGGTCAGGTGTCGCGTCTTCCGTCCGAAAAGCAGACCATCGATTCCGTCCTCACGCTACTCAGCGGCAAGCTCCGTGTCAGTGTGGTCCTTACGGACAACAACCTCAACGAGCTCGGCGATGCCCAGTGGCCCACGACGGAAGGCCGCATTGTGGATCTCATGACGGAGGAGAACGTCTCACATCATGTGAAGCGTCGCAAGGCATTCGCTCCCATTCCCGGAAGCTTCATCTGGTTCGTCCCGATCCATGACAGGGGCGTTGATCCCATGAGGCTGTTCCTGATCGAGGAAGGCACGGTCCTTGACGACATCCTTGTGGAGATGGCCAAACAGACCGTGCAGCTTGCAGTAGAGCTCTGGAGCAACCGCCACAGTGCGGTCCTGACATCCGAGCTTGTGAAGGCAATCATCAATGACGAGCCCATAAGGATGAGACGTCTGAGCGAGGTCCTGAACATAGACATCAGGTCGATCCACACCACATGGATAATCAGATGCACCGACGGGCGGAGCACATTCTCCGACGAGATGATACAGTCCGTACGGAACACTATGAACACTCTGGATTCCGAGATCATCCTCGAGCCGTACAGGACACCTCTGGGAACGGCAGACGACCTCATCCTGTTCTTCAGAAACCCGCTGGATGCAAGGCTTCTGGACGACTGCGCCAAGTCAATCATATACAATCTGCACAGCCTCGGCTGTGTCCATGTATACCTGACCATGCTTGATTACAAGGCCACAACGGCCCATGTTCGCAAGGCATTTGCCATTTGGAACGAGACCGAGGCCACGGCCCGTGCCGTGTTCCCGACTCTTGAGATCTTCCATGAGTCGGAGATCGAGCTTGTGAGGCAGTGCAACGAGGTGATCAAGCTCGGTGAGACGAGCATCTCATCGGCCACAGGTTGTCTTGACGGCCTGGACGAGCGGCACGGCTCGGATGAGTTTCTGAAGACCCTTGAGGTCTACTATCTTGATGCCGAGATGAACATGCAGACAGCATCCGAGATAATGGGAGTGCACAAGAACACCATCAAGTACAGGATCAACATGGTCTGCGATGCCCTGGGACACTCGGTCAACAATCCTGTGACTACATCGAGACTGACAATGGCTCTGGCTATCAGAAGACTTCTGGACAGGGCCGGAAACTGACCGGAGGGAAAATGAACCATATAACATTTCTTCTGAAAGCAAACGATATCGCAAGAAAGGCCAGGGCAAACGGAAACACTCCGTTCGGAGCTGTGCTTGTCGATCCTGACGGGAATGTAATCATGGAGCAGGGGAATGCCGAAGGCGACCTTCATGACGCCACTGCCCATGCAGAGCGCATGCTGGCATCCCGTGCCAGTCAGAAGTACAGCAAGGAGTTCCTCTGGGGTTGCACTCTATACACGACATTCGAGCCTTGCTGCATGTGTACAGGCGCTATCTATTGGTCCAATATCGGAAAGATAGTCTATGGTCTGACAGAAGAAAGGCTTCTTCAGCTTACAGGAGCCGATGAGAAGAACCCGACGTTCAACATCTCATGCCGCACGATCCTTGCCGCAGGTCAGAAGCCGATAGAGGTTCTGGGACCGTTTGATGAGATTGCCGATCAGGTCATAGAGGTTCAGAAAGGTTTCTGGAATTCCTGATTCCTCAGTTGTTCAGGATGTCCCTTGCTACAAAGACTCCGCTTGCCGAGGCATGTGACAGGGAGTGGGTGACTCCGCTTCCGTCTCCGATCATGTAGAGTCCCCTGTACTTTGTCTCAAGATGGTTGTCCACCTTGACCTGCATGTTGTAGAACTTGACCTCGACTCCGTAAAGCAGGGTATCGTCGTTAGCAGTTCCCGGGGCGATACGGTCAAGGGCATAGATCATCTCGATGATTCCGTCGAGGATTCGTTTGGGAAGCACAAGCGAGAGGTCTCCGGGCTCGGCTTGGAGAGTGGGTCTTGTGAAGCACTCCTCGATTCTCTTGTGGTTGCTTCTTCGGCCTCTGATCAGGTCTCCGAACCTCTGGACTATGACTCCGCCTCCGAGCATGTTGGAAAGCCTTGCGATGCCTTCGCCGTAGCCGTTGCTGTCCTTGAACGGTTCGGTGAAATGCTTTGAGACAAGAAGCGCGAAGTTGGTGTTCTCAGTCCTCTGCGCCGGATCTTCGAAGCTGTGGCCGTTGACGGTGACGATTCCGTTGGTGTTCTCATTGACAACGATTCCGTAGGGGTTCATGCAGAAAGTCCTGACGTTGTCCTCGAATTTCTCCGTCCTGTAGACGATCTTGCTCTCATAGAGTGTGTCTGTAAGATGGGCGAATATTCTTGCAGGAAGCTCGACTCTGACTCCGATGTCGACTCTGTTGGAAAGTGTGTCGATATCGAGGTCCTTGCAGACCTCCTCGACCCACTTGCTTCCGCTGCGGCCGACAGATACGATGCATTTCTCGCACTCGAGGCTGTCCTTGGTAGTGATGACCTTGAAGCCTCCGTCGATGATCTCGATTTTCTGGACCGGTTCCAGGAAGCGGAACTCGACCTTGTCCTTCATCTCGTTGTAGAGGTTCTCTAGGACGACGAAGTTGATGTCAGTTCCCAGATGTCTGACAGAGGCGTTCATCAGTTTGAGCTTGTTGATCATGCAGAGTCTTGTGATGTCGGAACCTGCTGTGGAGTAAAGCTTTGTGCCTTCTCCTCCGTGGGTCATGTTGATGTGGTCCACATACTCCATCAGATTGATGGCCTCTTCCTTTCCGATGTACTCGCAAAGTGTTCCGCCGAAATCATTTGTAATGTTGTATTTGCCATCGGAGAACGCTCCGGCACCGCCGAAACCGGACATTATGGAGCAGGGCTTGCAGCCTATGCAGGTTTTGATGCGCTTTCCGTCGATGGGGCACTTCCTCTTTTCCAGGGAGTTACCCATGTCTATGACGGCGACCTTCAGGTCCTTGTTCCCCTTGACCAGCTCGTAAGCGGAATAGATTCCTCCCGGGCCGGCTCCCACGATTATGACATCATACTTCATATTCACTTCCTATGCAGTTCTGAATGTAAACGATTTTGTCCTTCATATCAATTGCCTATGTGAGTAACTCATGTTAAGATTCGCACATGACAATCAATGAATATTTATGCGGAAATTCTTACCCCGGTAGGTTCATTGCCGCGGGAGTGACCCCCGGTGGGAAACTCATCTACGCCTATGCCATAATGGGGCGCAGCGACAGCAGCAGGAACAGGGTCTTCAGCCTCGAGAACGGAGAGCTTTTCACCGAGCCGTTCGACCTGTCACAGGTCAACATCAAGGACACATCGCTCATCATCTATCCTGCCATCCTCAAGGTCAACGACAGCATCATCGTTGCCAACGGAATCCAGAGCCTTGAGATCAAGAAGGCCATCCTCGAGGGGCGTGATCTGGAGAGTGCCATTGGAAGGTGCACCTTCGAGCCGGACGAGCCGAATTTCACTCCGAGGATATCCCTTGTAGTCAGTAAAGACAGGTTCGAGTTCGCCATCAACCGCAGACAGTCTGACGGCGAGTGCGAGCGCAAGGTCTGGTTCTTCCAGAAGTCCGAGGGCGTGATGCATGTCCTGCACACCTATGAAGGAGACGGTAATCCGCTTCCGTCATTCTCCGGAGATCCGAAGATGCTGGTCTCTGAGGACAACTTCGCACAGACTCTGTGGGACAGCCTGGATAAGGAAAACCGCATCTCCCTTTATGTGAACGAGGGCGGAAAAGAGACGCTCTTCAATGCAAGGGAGGGAGACTGATGCGCATCGACCTGAAATACGGCTGCAATCCGAACCAGAAGAATGCATATCTTGAATCCGCCGGCGACATGCCGGTTAAGGTCCTGAACGGAAAGCCGGGCTACATCAATCTGATGGATGCCCTCAACGGCTATCAGCTTGTTTCCGAGCTCAAGGCGGCAACGGGAATGAGTGCTGCCGCATCCTTCAAGCATGTGTCACCTGCAGGTGCCGCCGTCTCGGTTCCGCTGAGCGATGTGGAGAGGAAGATGTACTTCGTCTCCGACTCAACGGCTCTCAGTCCACTGGCCACGGCCTACATCAGGGCAAGAGGCGCAGACCGGATGGCAAGTTTCGGAGACTTTGTCTCTCTTTCAGATGAATGTGACGAATGCACTGCCTCAGTGATTGCCAGGGAGGTCAGCGACGGAGTGATTGCCCCGTCTTATGAGCCCAAGGCTCTGGAGATACTCAAGTCCAAGAAGGGAGGGGGATATCTTGTTCTTCAGATGGATTCCGCATACAGACCAGCCAAAGAAGAGCATCACACTATTTTCGGATTGGATCTTGTCCAGGAGCACAACGGCTGGGTTGTGGACGACAAGACGTTCAGTGACATTCGTTCAAAGGCAAAAAAACTTCCGGATAGTGCGAAACTTGATCTTGCAGTGGCTCTGATATCCCTCAAATACACACAGTCAAACTCCGTCTGCTATGCCGAGAACGGACAGACCATAGGAGTCGGTTCCGGTCAGCAGTCAAGGATCGCCTGCACCCGTCTTGCCGGTTCAAAGGCTGACCTCTGGCATCTGAGACACAGTGATAGGGTGTTGGGTCTATCATTCCTAAAAGGGAAAACCAGAAACGAAAAAGACAATATTATCGAGCAATATCTGGCAGATGACCCTGAAATCGATGTGATCTCCAACTGGCGGGAATACTTCTCGGAGAAGCCTCAGCCCTTTACAAGAGACGAGAAGAAGACCTATCTCTCATCGATAAATGGAACGAGTCTTGCTTCCGACGGATTCTTCCCGTTCAGGGACAACATAGACAGGGCTGCAAAGTCCGGAGTCTCGTTTGTGGCGGAGCCTGGCGGATCGACGCGTGACGACCTTGTGATCGCTGCTGCGGACGATCATGACATGGTTCTGGTCTTCACCAACATCAGACTTTTCCATCACTGAGTTCTTTTGCCATCCGGTAGACCCGGGTGGCGTTTATCTGAAGCTGTTCCCGTGTCACCGATCCGTCTGCAAGGCCTGTCATCATGTTGTTGTAGTCCTTCTTGCATCCGGGCATGAACAGGTCGCTGCCGGCTGCTGCGGTCAGCTGAGGCTTCACCTTGGGGTGGATGTCCTTTGGATTGTTTCCTATGCCGTCCGATACGACCCAGTCGGTCATTACGATTCCCTTGAATCCGAACTCGCATCTGAGGATGCTCTCGATCAGATCCCTGCTTTCGGCCGTGTGCTTTCCATTGAGCAGGTTGTAGGAAGTCATGACCGATTTCGGCTGTGACAGTCTTACGCACAGTCCGAAGCCTTTCAGATAGATCTCCCTGAGAGCGCGTTCCGAGACGTCGCTGCTGTTTCCGTAGCGGTTTGTCTCCTGGTTGTTGGTTGCATAATGCTTGATCGTAGTTCCGCAGCCTTTGTGGTTCTGGACTCCGATTGTGATGTATGCGGCCATCATCCCGCTTACAAGCGGGTCTTCCGAATAGTATTCGAAGTTCCTTCCGCAGAGGATCGATCTGTGGATGTTCAGGGCAGGGGCCAGCCAGAGATGGACTCCGTACATCTCCATCTCGGTTCCGACAATGTCTCCGCAAAGCCGTGCGAATTCTGTGTTCCAGCTCTGTGCTATGGCTGTTCCGATCGGGATTGCCGTGCAGTACTGGCTTTCCTCCTGTTTGCCTTTTGGCGGTTTGGATCTTCTTCCGAGATCCATGAAGAATCTGAGGACCTTGGGCAGGTATTCCATGAAACTGCCCGAATGGGAGGACGATCCAAGACCATGGGCTCCTTTTCCGTCCCTGTAGAAATGCTGGATGAGTCTCAGTCCTGCAGGTCCGTCTGCCAGTACCATTGTCCTGAAACCCACATCGTTGAGTTTTGTGTTGACCTGGCCTGCGGCACCTGCGACTTGAGCACTTGCGCTTCCTATGACACTCAGCGGGCCTGCGTTCTCCCTGAAGGTTCCTATGTTCGCATAGATAAGCTGGCTGTCGGTGAGCTTTCTGACTTCATCATCGATGGGGTAGTGGGA
>JBGVBT010000191.1:0-3013 GCA_045225895.1 Sphaerochaetaceae bacterium | reverse complement strand
AACGTCTATGCCGGCAAGATCGACACCGAGCGCAAGATCATCGTCGATTCGGAGGGCTACAGGGTCAGACACGAGGAGCAGATCATCAAGACCGCCTACAGGACAGCCATGCAGGTCCGCAAGACCGGCAGGTCCAGACTTCTCGAGCCGATGAATCCGTACGAGAGAAGACTTGTCCACACCGCACTCAACGATGTGACCGGAATCGAGACCAAGAGCGAAGGCGAAGGCCTTTACAAGCAGGTCAGGGTCATCAGCAAGAGGAAGAGATACTGATCTTCTTATCAACCACAAAAAGAAGGGAGCCGCCGAATGAATTGGGGTCAATTCATTCACCCGGCTCCCTTTTTCTTTGGAATCATGACCTCAAAGAGGCTTTGTTGCCTCAACAAGGTATTCCTTGGCCTCGTCGTTGACCAGGTCTATGAGCATTTCCCTGACCCACTGGTGGTATTCGTCCACCATCCTGCGCTCGTCCTTTGTGAGCATACTCTTCACAATGAGGTCCCGTTCATAGGGGCAGCAGGTGAGGACCTCGAAAGTGTAGAACTGTCCGAACTCCGTTCTGCACGCATCCGTGACGGCCACAAGGTTCTCTATGCGTATTCCGTGCTTTCCTTCCTTGTAGATTCCCGGCTCGTCGCTGAGTACCATCCCCGGTTCAAGCATAACCGGCTCTCCCTTTTCCTGCTTTGCCGAGATGCGCTGCGGTCCTTCGTGGACGGAAAGTCTGAAGCCTACACCGTGTCCTGTTCCATGGAAGTAGTCCATACCCCTCTGCCACAGGAACTGGTGGGCCAGGGCATCCAGCTGATGTCCCGATGTCCCCTTGGGGAAAACCTGCGAAGAAAGGGCCAGATGTCCCTTGAGAACCAGAGTATAGTCCTCTTTCTGCTCCTTTGTGGCTTTTCCGAACAGAAGCGTACGTGTCACATCAGTAGTTCCGCAAGTATACTGTCCGCCGGAATCCAGGACCAGAAGGCCGTTTCCTGTTATGGGGATATCGGTCTCTTCCGTTGCACTGTAGTGAACAACGGCGCCGTGTGGTCCGAAGCCTGCGATTGTGCTGAAAGACGGACCGAGATAGTCCTCTTCAAGTTCCCGCTCCTCGGCAAGTGCCTCGGCAATGGAGACCTCGGAGAATGCATAGCGTCCGCTCTTCACGGCGGCAAGGAAGTTGACCAGAGCCACACCGTCAAGGATGTGGGCAATCCTCATTCCCTCAAGTTCCGCTTCGTTCTTAACGGCCTTCAGGTTTGTGGAATATTCTCGTCCTCTTGAGATCCTGATGTTTTCAGCCTTGTCCAGGGCGTTCTTCAGCTTCATGTTGATCCTGTCAGGATTCAGCCTGATGGTGATGCCTGAAAGCTTTGAAAGCTCGTCTGCAACCGAGTCATACGGAAGGATGCTGTAGCAGTCAGGCTTCACATCGACGAAACGGGAAGACGGAGTGAAGAGCTTCACCTCAGATGGTCCTATCAGGAGGTGTGCAAGGAAAACAGGGGTGTCATCAATGTCGCGCCCTCTGAGGTTGAGGATCCAGGCTATGTCGTCAAGGCTGGAGACAAGATGATAGTCTTCGCCATTCTGATGGCCCAACTCTCGGATTTCATCTATTTTCTGAAAGGCAGTTTTGCCACACAGGTCATCGTCCATCTTTTCGACGGGAAAATCGGTCATTGCCGGCCTGTCTGTCCAGATGCGGTTCAGAAGATCGTCCATTGCCTGGATGTCCAGCCCTTTTTCCTGATAGCCTTCCTTTTCGCTTATCATCAGGGTTTCTGCCGATATTCCGATCTTTCCTCCGCCTGCGAAGGTTTTTCCGAGATAATCAACGGGGGAGCTTGCCTCCGGACCATTGAGCTTTCTCATTTCGAACTGTGTGCCTTTGATCTGGTCCGCACACTGGACGAAGTATCTGGAATCCACCCAGATCAGGGCCTTGTCCATTGTGATGACCACAGTTCCGGCACTGCCGGTGAAACCGCTTATCCATCGTCTGGACTGCCAGCGTGGGCTGACGTATTCGCTCTGGTGAGGGTCCGTGCCGTTTATGATCCAGGCCGCAAGACCTTCCTTTGCCATTTCTTTTCTGAGAGCTTCAACTCTTTCGTCTATCTGCATTGGTTTTCCCCTTTGTCTTTTTTCTGTAGGTTACTGGCTCGGTTTTCCCTGCAATGATGATCATGACAACGCCTGCAATGATCATGGCCAGGCAGAGGATCTGTCCCAGCGATATGTTGAGGAACGACTTGAACAGCGCGGTGGGCTCGGTCTCCTTTCCGAGGGCGATGATGAAACCCAGCTGGCTGTCCGGTTCGCGCAGGTATTCGATGAAGAACCTGACGGTTCCGTATCCTATGAAGTAGAAGCCGGTAAGGGTTCCCGGACCTTTCTTCGAAGCGACTTTCCTTGCGTAGGGCCAGATCACGAACCATAGGAACGCCCAGAGGAGGATGCCTTCGAACAGAGCCTCGTACAGCTGGGACGGATGGCGTGGAAGGTTGAGCATTGCCATGTTGCGGTAGTCCATACCGACTTTTTCTGCGACTTCGCGTACCCAGTCCAGACTTGTCGAAAACTGCGGGGCATCAGGAAAAACCATTCCTATGCGGCTTGTTGTGACCCTTCCCCAGAGTTCTCCGTTTATGAAGTTTCCCAGCCTTCCGAATGTGTATCCCAGAGGGATTCCCAGAACAAGGTGGTCGGCGATGTCGAAGAATCTGTAGCCGTAGCGTTTGCAGAAAAGCAGGACTCCTATAACGGCACCAATCACCCCGCCGTGATAGCTCATTCCCGGAAGACCGATGAATCGCCCGTTCCTGAACGGCCAGAAGATCATCCAAGGGTGGGTCCAGTAGTACCAGGAGCCTTCGTAGAACAATGTGGAGAAGACCCTGGCTCCCAGAATCAGGAAACCTATGGCGTAGCAGAACAGGGAGATGCTGTCGTCTGAGGACATTCCGTTAAGCTCGCCGTGCCTGCATTGGTAGCGGAAGAGGGCGTATGCGAT
>JBGVBT010000190.1:0-6876 GCA_045225895.1 Sphaerochaetaceae bacterium | reverse complement strand
GGCAATCCCGCGCCATGCCCGGCATGTGCATAACGCTGCACAGGCAACCCACAGCTGATTGACAGCCGATCCACAATCGGAGCAGTTATTCAAAATCAGTCAGCTCCAATCTGAAATAGATTCATGTTGACGGCATCCTGATAAGCGGTGTCTTTAGAAAAAACATCAAAACTGTTTCCGAACCGTTCCTTTATTTCAAGTATTCTATTGCAGTGGTCAATCATTCTCACAATCAAGCCAAAGTCTCTGTCACCTTTCATACACTACCTTCTCATCTCTGATAACATTCTCTTTGAACAGACGACCTGCTACCGATACATCCTCATCAAGTGCATTTCTGGAAATCATGATTTTGATATCCAATAAAAAACGGGCCCTCACAAAGTGAAGGCCCTTGATCTCAGAATCAGGACAAATTACTTGATGATGATTCTTCCCTGTGCCTCAGCATACTTCTCGCCGATAACTCCGTTGAGAACCTCGGTGATGTAAGACATCATGACCTCGTCAAGAGGAAGACCAGTGTCGAACTGATCTGTGGCGTTCTTGAAGATGTAGTATGTGTCTCCACCGGCTGCACAGAAGTTGTTTGTGACAACAGCATATGTTGCCTCAGGATCGAACGGCTTGCCGTTGACATCGTTGACAGTGACACGTCTGATTGACTTCGGTCCGTAGTATGTTGACTCAGGATAAGTCTCATCAGCCTTGTCATATTCCTTTGAAGTATCGATTGTCATGGTAAGTCCGCAGACCTGCGGGAATCCGCCGAGAGGTCCGGGGAGGCTCTGTGTTGAAGCCTCGAGAGCCTCGAGAAGCTCAGAACCCTTGACGTAGATGACTGCGACAGTGTTGCCGAACGGCAGGATCGAGTTGATGTCCTTCATTGTGACATCGCCCGGCTCGATAGCGGCACGGATACCACCACCGTTTGTGATAGCTACGACGTTCTCAGCAGGAACCTTGATGGCCTCAGGATCCTTTGTGATGACCCAGAGCATTGCCTCGGTGATGAGGTCACCGTTGTTTGTCTCTCTGTCTCTGTTGCCAGGAGCCTTGACTCCGTTGAGGGAGACCTTCGACTCGGCGAACTTGATGCCATAGACAGAATCGACATAGTCGATGATCTTCTGTGCTTCAGCAAGAACTTCAGGATCGTCCTCGATCTCTTCACACGGCTTGAGGAAGTTGTCGACGATCTTTCCGGTTGCGTTGTCAATGACAATGGCACCGATGTTCTGGAAGTAGATACCGGTCTGCTGGATCGGAAGTCCGTTGTACTCTGTGAAGACTGAGTGAGAGTGTCCGTCGATTACGAAATCGATTCCGCTGACATACTTCAGGAGGCCCTCGGATGTGTAGGGCTCAGACTCCTTGTCGACTCCGAGGTGAGCAAGACAGATGATTGTGTCACAACCCTCGGTCTGTCTCATGTAGTCGACAACCTGCTGTGCGAGATAGATAAGATCCTGTCCGACCGGGAAGATAAGTCCCTGGATGAGAGCCGGGTTGACCTTTGTCTGTGTCTCCGGTGTATCGATGGCCATGATACCGACCTTTGCGTTTCCGCCAGGAAGTGTGAGAACAGCGTATGGAGGAAGGATGCTGTCTCCATTGCTGTCGAAGATGTTGGCACACAGAGCATAGAACTGAGCGTTCTTGAGGTTCTCAATGAGCTGTTCAACACCGAAGTCGAAGTCATGGTTTCCAAGACCGACGAAGTTGTACGGAACCTTGTTCATCATCTCGATGGCCGAAGCACCCTTGAAAAGGCTGACATACGGTGAACCCTGGCTGAAGTCTCCTGCATCAGTTACGATAACTGCTGCACCCTCTTTCTCGAAGTACTTGCGCATTGTTGCCATCTTTGCATATCCGGTAAGTGTACCGTGTGCATCATTTGAATGCAGGATGACTGTCTTACCCTCGTACTCTCCGTGGTAGACCTCGGAGATGGACTGTGCGAAAATGCCTGTCAATGCGATGACAAGAACAAGCAGGATCGCTGCGATTTTCTTGAATTTCATCTTTTCTCCTCCTGATAGTTTTAACACTATATCCTTTTCATCACCTAAGGAACGTTGCATCCCCATAGCTGAAAAAGTGGTACCGTTTTTCAACAGCGTGCCTGTATGCAGCCAGGATGTGGTCCTTCCCGGCAAATGCGGACACAAGCACTAGAAGAGTGGACTCCGGTGTATGGAAGTTCGTCAGCATCATATCAACCATTCTAAACTCGAATCCCGGCTTTATAAAGAGATTTGTTGAAGAAGATTTCGCCATAAGAAGCCCGCTTTCCCTGTCCACGGCACTTTCGAGCGTCCTGACGCTGGTTGTTCCTATGGCCACGATCTTCCTTCCCTCGGCCTTGGCCCGGTTGATCTTGTCGGCCACCTCCTCGGAAACCTGATAGCTTTCCGTGTGCATCACATGGTCCTCGAGGTTCTCCGTGCGCACCGGGAGGAACGTTCCCATTCCCACGTGGAGCGTGATGTGAAGCACCTCGACGCCCTTCTTCTCAAGTTGAGCGACGAGCTCCGGTGTGAAATGCAGACCGGCCGTTGGGCTTGCCATTGAACCGCACTCGTTGGCGAAAATGGTCTGATAACGGTTCTCGTCGTTGAAATCGTCCTCGCGCTTGATGTACGGAGGAAGAGGGACATGGCCGCACTTCTGGAAGAAATCCTCATCCACGGGCCTGTCGAACTTCACAACCTTCAATGACGAGCCGCTGTCGCTGTCCTGTACATCGGTCTCGATGACGGCCCTGCAGTACAGGTTTCCGTCCTTGTCGAGGAAATCATAGCCCTTGCCGGGTCTCTGCTTCTTGCTCTTGGACACCATGGCCTGCCAGCGGTCCGGTCCCAGAGCTCCCGTGAACAGGAACTCAACCTTGCCACCGGTTTCGGATATGCCGAAGACCCTGGCCTTCCTGACCTTGGTGTCGTTGACCACAATCACAGAACCCGGCTCTATAAGTGACGGGAAATCGGACATCTGCATGTCCTGATACTCCCCTGTTTTTCTGTCAATAACCAGAAGCCTGTCGTCACCTCGCCTCTGGGCGGGGGTCTGTGCAATCAGCTCCTGTGGAAGATCAAATGTAAATTCGCTAATCTTCATCTCTATCTACTCGAACAAATTATTCAATCAAACAGTGTGCCCTGGGCTCCACCTGCGGCACCGCCGAATCCCGGAAGGAAGTTGCTTCCGTTGGTGTTCATCTGGGCTTCCATCAGATCCTGAAGCCCCAGAAGCTCATATGCCTTCGCCGTGACCATCCTTCCGCGCGGTGTACGCTTCAGATAGCCTTTCTGGATGAGATAAGGCTCGTAGAAATCCTCAAGGGACTCTATTGCCTCGCCCACCGAAATGCTGAGGGTCTCAGCTCCGACAGGACCTCCGCCGTAGAACTCGATGATGGTCCTCAGTATGTTGCGGTCCTGATCCTCAAGTCCGTTCAGGTCAATTCCCAGGTTCTTGATGCTGCGGTTGACAACATCGGAGGTGATCACTCCGTTTCCGGTGACCTCAGCGAAATCGCGGAAGCGGCGAAGCAGCCTGTTAGCGATTCTTGGGGTTCCGCGCGAGCACTTTGCAAGAAGGACAACAGCATCGTCGTCGATCTTCACGTCTATCAGGGATGCGCTGCGCTTTATTATCTGGCCAAGCTCCTGCTCGTTGTAGAACTCTATGCGGCAGTTGATTCCGAATCTGGTCTGAAGCGGTGAGCTGACCATACCGGCCTTGGTTGTGGCTCCAATCAGCGTGAAATGAGGGATGGGGATGCGCATGGTCCTTGCGCTCGGTCCCTGCCCTATGACCCAGTCAATCTCGAAATCCTCCATGGCGATGTACAGCATCTCCTCCAGCGCCGGCTTGAGGCGATGGATCTCGTCTATGAAGAAAACGGAGTTCTCCGTGACGTTGGTCAGGATTCCGGCAAGGTCCTTGGGCTTGTCCAGAGCCGGTGCGCTGGTCATGCGGATCTCAGACCCCATTTCGTTGGCGACAATGGATGCCAGTGTGGTCTTTCCAAGTCCCGGAGGCCCTATCAGGAAGACATGGTCGAGGGCCTCGCCCCTGTCACGGGCAGCCTGGATGAAGACACCGAGGTTCTCCTTGATCTTCTTCTGGCCCTGGAAATCCTTGAGATACTTGGGCCTGAGGATGTTCTCCTGGGCATCTGCCTCCTGAGCGGAGGTCGAGACTATCGATGTGCTCTGAAGGAATTCAACGTCGTCCATCACTCACCTCTATAAGCCGGAATCAGCTCAGCCCCACGACCGCGGATCTGAAAAGCCACTCCTCAACAGCACTCTGGCTGTGGGATTCCACGTACTGCTCGTTGTCCTTGAGAAGCTTTGCAACCGTCTCGAGGACCTTCTTCTTGTCATAACCCATCTCTACCAGGGCATCGATGACATCCTGGTATTTCTTGGAGTTGCCGGATGCCACATTCTGTGGCTTTGAGGCCTCCTGAGTGAACACGAGAGTGTCCCTGAGGGCAAGGATGATCTTCTGTGAGGTCTTGGCACCAAGTCCCGGAATCTTTGAAAGGAAGTTCACATCGCTCTGGTCCAGAGCCGAGATGAAATCACGGACACGAACGCCGGAAAGGATCTTCATGGCCTGCTTGGGCCCTATTCCGTTGACCTTGATCAGCTCCAGGAAAAGCCTGCGCTCGTCCTCATCGGAGAAACCGAAGAGCGTCATGCCGTCCTCACGGTGCTGCAGCCAGGCCAGAAGCCTGACGTTGCTTCTTTCCGAGCCCTGAAGGTTCGACAGTCTGGTAGCCGTCTGGGACGAGATGAGAAGCTCGTACTCCACACTGCCTCCGAGGATGATTGCCGTCTGTGCATTGACGCATACAAGTTGGCCTATGATGGCGTTGATCATGGTTAAGTCCTCATTTTATGATGCCAAGCCGACCTGTTGTGGCATTGGTGTTACAGAAGCACACAGCCGCCGCAAGCGCATCAGCCGCATGGTCAGGCCTTGGAATCTTGTCAAGCTTCAGGAGAATGCGGCACATCTCCTGCACCTGCTTCTTCTCGGCCTTGCCGAAACCCGTGATGGACATCTTTATCTGCATGGGGGTGAACATCGACACCTGCACGTTCTCCTTATAGGAGGCGTGTATCACGGCACCGATGACCTTGGCCACCCCTATCGCACTGACCTCGTTCTTGGCAAAGAAGATGTCCTCCATGGAAACGTGCTCCACACTGTACTTGCGGATGATCTGGGCGACGCTCTCGGCAATCACCGCGATGCGCTTCTCCAGCTTCTCCGAAGGATCGGTGTTGATCACTCCATAGCAAACAGGCTGGAACCTCTGCCCGACAAAGTCGAGGATGCCCCAGCCCGTATTGGCTATTCCTGGATCTATGCCAAGAACATGCATATCAATTACTCTTCATCAAAATCGTCCGGAAGCTCCAGGTTAGTAGCAACGCTCTGGACGTCATCCAGGTCCTCAAGACGCTCGACGATGTTCATGACCTTCTGGGCCTTCTCCTTGTCCAGTGTGACGGTCTGGTCGGCGATCCTGCTGACATCAGCGCTGTCCTGCTCGAAACCTGCCGCCTGCATGGCCTCGAGAACCGCACCGAAATCTGCCGGAGATGTGGTGACCTCGATCACTCCGTCCTCGTTGGTGACATCCTCTGCACCGTTCTCGAGAGCGGCGTTGAAGATCTCTTCCTCGGAATACTTGGATGCGTCGTAGGTGATGACACCCTTTGTCTGGAACATGTATGAAACACAACCGGAGGATCCGAGAGATCCACCGAGCTTTGTCAGAGTGCTTCTGACATCGGCAGCTGTTCTGTTCTTGTTATCTGTCAGTGTATCAACGATTATGGCAACTCCGCCAGGTGCATATCCCTCATAGACAAGTTCCATGAACACTGCATTGCCCATCTCTCCGGAACCCTTCTTGATGGCTCTCTCGATGTTGTCCTTCGGCATGTTCTCAGCTCTGGCCTTAAGGATGGCTGTTCTGAGTGCTGCGTTCATATCGGGATCTGCACCGCCCATTCTGGCTGCGACACTGATCTCCTTGATGAGTTTTGTGAACTTCTGACCACGCTTCTGGTCAGCAATTCCTTTCTTGTGCTTGATGGTTGCCCACTTGCTGTGACCTGACATATATACCTCTTTACATATAAAAAGACTACCTTGCAAATATAACATTGCAGGTTTTTTGGTGTCAATACAACACATCCACTTACAGTTCGTCCACTATAAGAGACGCAGCCGCATCAGCCGTCATCAGACCGCTGTCATCAGGAACAAGGAATCCGTCCCTGGCCTCAAATCCCTCTATTGCCGCGATTATCCGAGAATCGATAACCTTGTGGGTCCTCTTGGAAAGCCGTTTCAGGTTAAGACCACCCTTGTACCTCAGCCCCATCAGGATCTGCTCCTCGGCAGCCTCTCGGTCGGTCAGAGCCTCGCTCTCAAGACCGGAGAAAAGCTCCCCTTTAGCATAACCGTCAACGTAGTCCTTCACTGACGGCCTGAACACGTAACGCGTCACCTTCCCGTCCTTTCCGAAAGCCGTGGATGCAGCGGCAGGTCCAAGACCGATGTACTGTTCATAAGCCCAGTAACGGCAGTTGTGGGCACACCTTTTTCCGGGTCTTGCGAAGTTCGAGACCTCATAGTGCTCAAAGCCAAGGCTTTCAAGATAATCCCATACTCTCTTTAGAATTGCATACTGTCCGTCCACATCGGGTAGAACCGGATTTCGCCTGTACAGCGGAGTGTTCTCCTCCAATGTAAGGGCATAGACGCTCAGATGGTCGGACGGGAAATCGCTAACTATTTTTCTGACATCCGAGAGCTCGTCATGCCAGGACCCAAGGCATG
>JBGVBT010000189.1:0-11994 GCA_045225895.1 Sphaerochaetaceae bacterium | reverse complement strand
GGTATTACCTCAGCCCTCCAAGCTGAAGACGCGGGTTCGACTCCCGTCGGGCGCTAAGGACCACGCAGAAAGCGTGGTCCTTCGTTTATAGACGCTTTTTTTTATTTCTATCGGGGGATGTATGGGTCAGAGAGGTGAAGTTTTCTCAACTAGGTTCGTGACAAACGACAGAACGTATTTCTTCAACGTCAAGGAGAACTACAAGGGCGACATGTACCTGAACATCGTGGAGAGCAAAGGCACCGAAGATGAGGGCAGATACATCAGACAGAGCATCATAGTCTATCCGGAGGATCTCGGCGAGTTCATCAGGGAGTTCCAGAAGTCCGTCGACTACATGAAGCTCAACGCGTCAAAGAAGAGCGAGAACTGAGCGACGACGGTATTTCCACGAAGCATCTTCAGAATTCAAACGATTCGTGAGAAAGACCGAGAAGCAAACGAAGGACAGTGCCATGTGCACGGCCTGAGTGAGGCGACGACGGTATTTCCACGAAGCATCTTCCATTAATACTTGAAAGTCAATCTGTGGATGGGACATGGTCCCAGTTTATGCAGGGCTGCCTTATGCGAAGCGCAAGGGTAGCCCTTGTGTTTTTCAAACCCATATCCCGGCCAACGCCTGGCCGCACAGACCATGAACCTGTCTCGGGCGTTCTTTGCAAGGATTGATGCCGCCATTATCTCATGGACCTTGGAATCGCCTTTGACAATGGCCTGGCAGGCTATGTCTACATCCGGACGTCTGTTTCCGTCCACAAGCAGGACATCGGCCCGGATTCCTTTATCTTCCAGCTGCTTCTTAACCAGAAGATAGGCCCGCTTCATGGCAAGCATCGAGGCCTGAAGGATGTTTATCCTGTCTATCTCGGCGGGAGTTGCCCATGCAACGGCCCATGCAATGGCCTTTTCCCTGATGACAGGCTCGGCAGCCAAACGTTTTTTCTCAGACAGTTTCTTGGAATCGTCGAGTATTCCAGAAGGGAAGTCGGATGGAAGGACGACAGCCGCGGCGCAGACAGGACCGGCAAGAGGACCTCGACCAGCCTCGTCGGCTCCGATCACAATGTCGTACTGAGGTTCTCCGAATAGTGTAAGCTGTTCGTCCATGACCAAACGATAAACCAAATCAGGCCCGTTGTCATCAGTGGAAAATCCACGGGATTTCTGATATAATAGCCCCATGTTTCTGAAATCGGTCGAGCTTTACGGCTTCAAGTCCTTCGCTGACAGAACCAAATTTGTTTTCTCAGACGGAATCACGTCTCTTCTGGGTCCGAACGGCAGCGGAAAGAGCAATGTCGTAGACTCCGTCAAATGGGTTCTGGGAACGCAGGCTCTGAGCACAATCCGTGCAAGCAAGAAGGACGATGTGATCTTCAACGGAACAGATACCCGCAAGCCCATGCCGATGTGTGAGGTCATCCTGACTCTGAACAATGAACAGGGACTTCTGAACATAAACGCCACAGAGGTGGAGATCAAGCGCCGTGCATACCGTAACGGGGACAACGAGTACTACATCAACCGCGAGAAGGTTCTTCTGAGAAACATCAAAGAGCTTTTCATGGACACCGGTGTCGGAAAGGCCGCCTACAGCATCCTTGAGCAGGGAAAGATCGACCAGATCCTTCTCATGAAGCCGGAGGACAGGAGGTACATCTTCGAGGAGGCTTCCGGTATAAGCCGTTTCAAGCAGCAGAGCGAGGAAGCTGCGAAAAAGCTTCAGAAGACCGATGAGAACATGGCTCAGGTTGATTTGCTTCTCAAGGAATCGGAGAAACTCTACAACTCCAGAAGGATCCAGCTCGAGAAGGTCCTCAAGCACCGCGAGTACTCTGCGGAGAAGGAGAAGCTTGAGGTCGAGCTCCAGCTTTCATATGTCCAGTCCCTTACAAAGCTCAAGGACTTCAGGCAGGCCGAACTCGACAAGCTTGAGGATGAGCAGAGGACCATCGATGCCGTTCTGGACAGCGCCAGAAGCGGACTGGACCAGCAGCAGCAACAGCTAGAGGCCCTGAGAGCCGACAGGGAGAACTTCTCCGGAAAGATCAGGGAGATGGAGGAGAGGATCAACTCCATCAAGACCACTATCGAGGTCTACAACGAGAGATTCCAGGAAATATCCCAGCGCTCCAAGGATGCCAGATTCAGAGCCCAGCAGGTCCAGGAGAGGATGGAGAACGACAGGCAGAGGCTTGAGGAAAAGCAGGCCGACTACGACAGCACTCTCCAGAACATCCAACTGACTCGCGACAGCATGGAGAAGGCCACCGAGGAGATAGAGAAGCTCAAGGCCGACAAGATAAGGCATCAGCTCGATATCGACGACCTGAGCAAGGACAACGAACTGCTTGCCCAGCAGAGGATAGAGATCACAGCCCAGATAAGCGCCCTTGCAAACGACATAGCCGACAACCTCGAGAAGAACATAAAGGGAAGCGGATACAGTTCTTCTGTCAGGGCTAAGGCAGAGAAGGAGCTTCTTGTGGGAATCACCAAGGCGAGGAAGATCATCCTCGAGAAGACGGCATTCCTCAGAGACATATCAGGCGTTGATTTTGAGCGCAATGTGTTCCAGGAGGCCATCGATCAGGCTGAGGAATCTCTTCTTGAGCAGATAGATGAGATCAAGGGTCTGTTCCAGGAATATAGCGGAACCATTCCCACATTCCTCGATGACTTCACGTCGCCCGAGGGAACTCTTGCAAAGAAGAGCCAACTGGATGCGGATCTTGCAGACTCCTATGAAAAAGAGAACGCAAACAAGACAAAGGCTTCGGACCTTGCTTACGAGGTCGAGCGTCTTTCAAGGCTGATAATCCTCAAGGAATCGGATTTCCATGACCTTGAGATGGACGAGGTCCAGTTCAAGGCCAAGGCTGATTCGATCAGATCCACCATAAGCGACATAAAGGGCAGCCTGCAGCAGATGGAGTTCGATTTCTCGGATGCGTCACATTCCGTAGAGGCAGAGGAGAGCAAGGTCAACGAGGTTCTGGAGCGCATCGACGAGCTGAAGAACAGAAAGACACAGACCCAGGATGAGATCGAGGACATCAGGATACAGCTTGCCGGCATCAACTCCAGGATCGATGAGATAACCCTTGAGATATCAAAGAGCAATACCCAGTTCCAGGACAAGTTCCAGCGCAAGCAGGATCTTGCAGTAGAGATTGCAACCTCAAAGGAGAACATCCGTGCCATTCTGGACAACATCCAGAAGATATACACAGATTTCTTCGACAACACCCAGAAGAGCCTGAAGGAGTTCAACGACCACGAGATAACGATGCCGGTCGAGGAGCTCAAGACAAAGCTCGAGACTGTGAAAAGGCGCCTGCAGGACCTCGGATTCATCAACTACATGGCTGAGGACGAGTTCAACGAGGCCAAGAAGAACTACGATTTCTACAGCAAGAACATGGCTGACCTGTCCAAGGCCAAGGCCGATCTGGAGGAGGTCATCGCCGAGATCAGAAGAAGAAGCGAGGAGATGTTCATGGAAACCTATGGACAGATCTCACAGAACTTCCAGGAGATGTTCACAACGCTGTTCGGCGGAGGAAAGGCCGAGCTCATGTTGACTGATGAGGAAAACATTCTGCAGTCAGGAATTGACATCAAGGCTCAGCCTCCGGGAAAGAAGATGCTCCAGCTTAATCTGCTGTCCGGTGGAGAGAGGTCCATGACCGCCGTCGCCCTTCTGTTCGCCACATACATGGTCAAGCCGTCTCCGTTCTGTATTCTCGATGAGATCGACGCCGCTCTGGACAGCAGAAACATCGGTGCGTTCATGCGCGTCCTGGACAAGTTCGAGGACAAGAGCCAGTTCATCATCATCACCCACAACAAGGGAACCGTCATGGGATCCGACTGCCTTCTGGGCGTGACCCAGCAGGAGCCCGGTGTCTCCAAGATGATCGGTTACAAGCTCGAGGACATCGAGAACCTCGAGGAGCACGACACCCTGAAGGGCTGATGAAATACGTTATTTAATATACTAGACATAATTAATTGTTTTCGGTAATAATTCCTCGGTTATGTTTGATTCAATCAGTGACAGATTTTCATCGATATTGCGTTCTCTATCCGGCAAGTCCAAGATTACTGAAAAGAATATCCAGGATGCCGTGGAAGAGATTAAGATAGCTCTTCTTGATGCCGACGTAAACCTCCGTGTTGTAAGAAGATTCATCAACAGGACAATGGAGGAGGCCAAGGGAGACAAGGTTCTCAAGGCTGTCGATCCGGGCCAGCAGTTCACAAAGATCGTCTATGACAAGATGGTCCAGCTGCTCGGCGATCCCGACAACCAGAAGCTCAACCTCAAGGGTCCGGACACCGTAACCGTCATCCTCATGATGGGTCTTCAGGGCTCCGGTAAGACGACAACAAGCGCCAAGCTTGCCGCTATGCTCAAGAAGCAGGGGCGCCGTGTCATGATGGCTGCCTGCGACCTCATCAGACCGGCTGCAATCACACAGCTGCAGGTTCTGGGCGAGCAGGTCGATGTTCCCGTCTATGCCGATCTGAACACAAAGGATGCGGTGAAGGTTGCTGTCGAGGCCCTGAAGAAGGCCAAGCGCGAGCAGTACGATGTCCTGATCGTGGATACATCCGGAAGAATGTACCTGGATGATGCCATGATGAAGGAACTGATGGACATCAACGCCGCTGTCCATCCGGACGAGACTCTGTTCGTCGCCGATGCCATGACGGGTCAGAACGCCGTCACGATCGCCCAGGAGTTCGAGCAGAAGGTCGGCATCTCCGGCGTCATCCTTACCAAGTTCGATTCAGACACCCGTGGTGGTGCAGCCTTGTCCCTCAGGGAGGTTGTCGGCAAACCGATCAAGTTCATCGGTGTCGGTGAGAAGATCGAGAACCTCGAGCCGTTCTATCCCGACAGAATGGCAAGCAGGATCCTCGGCATGGGTGATATCGTCACTCTGGTAGAGAAGGCTCAGGAAGCTTTCGACCAGAAGAAAGCCGAGAAACTGCAGGAGAAGATGGCAAAGAACACCTTCGACCTTCAGGACTATCTCGAGCAGATCGAGAACATGACTAAGATGGGCGGAATCGGAAAAATCATCGATATGCTGCCCGGTGCGAAGGGAAATATCTCGGAAGACGACATAAACAAGAAAGAATTGCTCAAAGAAAAGGCAATTATCCAGTCAATGACCTTCCAAGAAAGACAGAATATATATATAATTGGTCCGGCTCGAAAGAGAAGGATTGCAAAAGGCAGCGGGACATCCGTCGGAGAGGTCGGCCACCTTTTGAAGAAGTTTGAAAAGATGCGGCTGAACATGAAGAAGCTCGCTAAGAATAAAAAGTACCAGGCTGCCATGATGAAGCAGATGGGCATGAATTGAGATTCGTTTAGGAGGAAGGACGTGAGCGTTAGTATCAGATTGAAGAGATTCGGTACAAAGAAGAGACCTTACTACAGAATCGTGGTCATTGATTCCAGACTTTCAAACTCTGGAAGACCTCTCGAGGAGATTGGTTTCTATCATCCGATTGAAGCTGAGGAGAATCAGGTCAAGGTTGACGCAGAGAGAGCCGGTTACTGGCTTTCCAATGGTGCACAGCCATCGGATACAGTCAAGGCTATCTTCGCAAAGCAGGGTATCCAGAAGACCACCAAAGCTCCTGCAAAGGACTGAGTAAGTGGAAAAGGAACTGGTTGAATACATTGTCAGATCGCTTGTAGACCAGCCGGATGATGTAGAGGTCAATGTGATCGAGGGCGAGAAGTCCACGATCCTTGAGCTCAGGGTCTCTCCGGATGACATCGGCAAGGTGATCGGAAAGCAGGGCAGGATTGCCAAGGCTCTCAGAACCATTCTGAGCGCCACGGCAACCAAGAGCGGCAAGCACGCCAGCCTTGAGATTCTGGACTGATTGGTATGAAACAGGTCCTTGCAACCGGAGTGATCAGATCCCCGCATGGCGTAAAAGGCTATGTCAAGGTTCATCCGTTCTCGGATGACTTTGATCATTTCTTCAAGCTGAAGGAAGTTACCCTCAAGCGTGGAGAGAAAACCAGAATACTTGAAGTGGAACAGGTGCAGAACCATTCCGGCGAGCTTCTTATGAAGTTCAGGGGAATAGATTCACCTGAGGATGCAAGGTTCATTTCTGGTTGGGATATTCTGGTACCAAGAGAACAGGCCAGCAGGCTTGGCAAAGGAGAGGTATACACAGCTGACCTTCCGGGTATGAAGCTGGTATATGATAACGAAGAGGTCGCTGAAGTGGTTTCAGTGATGGACGGAGCCCAGGCTCTTCTGCTTGAGGTAAGGACGTCCAGAAACGACAGGTTTCACCTTGTCCCGTACCTGAAAGGGATATTCGTGGACGATGTGGATGTCGAGAAGGGAACCATGAAGCTTCTCAGGTTGGAGTTGTTGGATTGAACATTGACATTCTGACGCTTTTTCCCGAGATGGTAAGCGGATTCTTCACGAATTCAATCATGGCGAGGGCTGTCAAGGCGGGACTTGTCTCCTATAACATCGTTGACTGGAGGCAGTATGCCGAAGACAGGCACCACAAGTGTGACGATTCACCCTTTGGCGGGGGTGCAGGCATGGTCATCAAACCTGAACCGCTCTTCAAAGCTCTGGATCGCATTGATGCCATGGAGAAGCGGGTCATCTACGCATCTCCATCAGGCAGACGGTTGACGCAGGACTATGCAAGGCAACTGAGCCGGGAGCCGAACCTGGTCTTCATCTGCGGCCATTACGAAGGTATTGACCAGCGGATTATCGACCGTTATGTGGATGATGAGATATGCATCGGAGACTACGTTATCTCGTCAGGGGAAGTAGCCACCCTGGTGATAATCGATGCCGTCTACAGGCTGATAGACGGAGTTATCACGGATTCCTCGCTTAAAGAGGAGAGCTTCACCGGTCCGTTGTTGGAATACCCACAATACACGAGGCCGGAGACCTATTGCGGAATGTCGGTTCCTGATATATTATTGTCAGGCCATCATGCCAATATAGAGAAGTGGAGGCTGCGCAAACGGCTTGAAAAGACTTTGTCCAACAGGCCGGAACTGCTGGAGAACGCTTCACTTGATGAAGAGGCCGGCAGGATTTTAAAAGAAATAAAATTGACCAAGGGGTTAGAAAATGGACTTGATTAAGGCTATTGAACAGGAACAGATGAAGCAGGATGCCGAGAACTTCCACATCGGAGATACAGTCAAGGTTTACTTCAAGATCGTTGAAGGAACAACCGAGAGAGTTCAGGCATACGAAGGCGTTGTCATTGCAAAGAACAACACCGGAATCAGAAGAACATTCGTTGTGCGCAAGATTTCCTACGGCGTAGGCGTCGAGAGAATCTTCCCGCTGCACTCACCGAGAGTCGAGAAGGTCGAGGTCATCAGAAGAGGCCGCGTCAGAAGAGCCAAGCTCTACTATCTCAGAGACAAGGTCGGTAAGGCTGCCAAGGTTCCCGAGCAGATCCGCGGACACAAGGGCATCTGAGTTCAATGCATCTGATACAGAAAAGACGGAGGCGCTTGCATCCGTCTTTTTTGATATTGTGGGGATAATCCGGTGGACAGGAAGGAGAAAGGCATTCTTTGCGAATCCCAGGTGGCTTCATTCCTTGAAGAGAGGGGTCACAGGATCGTATGCAGGAACTACCGTTGTCCTTTCGGGGAACTGGACATCATCTCCCTGCATGACGGAGTGTTGTGTGTCACTGAAGTCAAGAGCCTGACCCGACGGTGGGAAGGCGACGAGATAAGGCACATGGTCACTCCAGTCAAGCTGAACAGGATGAGGAGGACACTCAGCCATTTTCTGGCAAGCAACGATGTTTCAGGTTTCGATTCGATCAGGTTCGATGTGGCCTCGGTCACAGACGGGAAGATCGGGTACTACCGTGGAGACGAATGATGGATAACAGGAAAAAGAAGAAGTTAAGGGAACAGCCTAAAAAGCACATGACCTTCGATGTTCCGGATGTTCCGCAGGTCAATGAGCCCATGCCTGTGTGCAGCCTCTGTGGAAAGAGCATTGAGACAATAGCCGATTCCTTCTGTGAGCCCGACGGTTCATACAGCCACTTCGACTGCGTTCTGGACAAGATCAGGAAGCAGGAGAGGGTTGCCGATGATGAGACGGTCTCCTACATCGGTCATGGAAACTTTGCCGTCTTCTATAAGGACGAGGAGGGAAAGTTTGTCATCAAGACAAGGATTCCATATGAGTCGAAGGAAAGCTACGATGCTATGAAGAAATTCGTGGAGGGCTCGAAACGATGAATCCCAAAACAGCTGTATTTCCGGGAACATTCGATCCCCCGACGCTTGGTCACATTGACATAATATGCAGATCTGCAAAGATTTATGACAAGCTGTATGTCGTTGTTGGCGACAACATCTCAAAGAAGTCGATGTTCACTGCAAAAGAGCGCAGGGAGATACTTGAGGAGCTTCTGAAGGAATATGACAATGTTGAGGTCTGCATCTGGAGCGGAACCACTGTCGACTTTGCAAAAACCCATGACACAGGTGTTGTCGTCAGGGGAGTCCGTGAGATCAACGACTTCGGATACGAGTTCGAACTCGCCATGGTCTACAAGCATATGCTTCCCGATCTGGAGGTTCTTTTCATGCCCACCGATCCGGCCCTTTCCATGATCAGAAGCTCCATGATCAAGGAGATGGCTCTCTTCGGCGCGGATATTGCTCCGTTTGTTCCAAAGTTGGTCTCAGAAGCGGTCAAAGCCAAGTTGAATAACGCCAACATGTTGACTTAAACACCGTTTTTTTATATTCTCACAATGTTCGATATTTCATTAAATTAGCAGAGGTACTGTTATGGCAACACCAAAATATAAGACATCCAAGGCCAAGGCCGCCACACGCAAGGCATCTAACATGAGGCTTCAGGCTCCTACACTGTGCAAGTGCACAAAGTGTGGTCAGCTCATTCTGCCGCATCGCGTCTGCCCCCAGTGCGGATACTACAAGGGTGTTCAGGTCATCAATCCTGAGGAGTGATTAAATGAGCAACAATGAAGTTTTCGAAAAAGTAAAAGCAATCATCGCAGATAAGCTTGCTGTCGATGAGGATACAATCACAAGAGATTCATCTTTTGTCAACGACCTCAAGGCAGACAGCATGGATATTCTCGATCTGGTCAGCGGATTCGAGGAGGAGTTCGATATCACTATCCCGGACGACAAGGGCAGAACCTTTGAGACCGTCGGAGAGGTTGTGGACTATCTGGCAACACTCATCTGATATGGAACATTCCGTTTCGATGAAGGCTCCCTTCATTTCTGAGGACAGAAAGAGGGAGCTTTTGTTTTTCCAGTCGAGGAACGGTCTGTCTTTCAATGACATATCCATCCTTGACAATGCATTCATCCATTCCTCTTATGCAAACGAAGCAAGATCGAAGGATGTCCGTGACAACGAGCGCCTTGAGTTTCTCGGAGACAGCATCCTTTCCATCGTCACATCCGACTGGCTGTACAAAAACCTGAAAGGCGACGAGGGGGACTGCACAAGGGTACGCAGCCTTGTGGTCAGCGAGGACGCTCTATTTGAAGTGGCTATGTCCCTGGAACTCGACAGATACCTCAGAATGGGAAGGGGCGAGGAGCTTTCCGGAGGAAGAAGGAAGAAAGCCATCCTAGCGGACTGCACTGAGGCTCTGTTCGCAGCAGTTTATCTTGACCAGGGTTTTGAGAAGGCAAAGGCTTTTGTCCAGTCCCAGATTGTTCCCATCATCGACAAGGTTGTGAACGACAACTACAAGAGGGACTACAAGACCGAGCTTCAGGAATATGTCCAGAAGCGCTACAAGAAGGTTCCGGTATACGAGATGACCGGTTCCGAAGGCCCCGAGCACGACCAGACCTTCACCTATACAGTTACTTTCCATTCAAAGACTTACGGACCTGCAAAAGGGCACAACAAAAAGGATGCCGAGCAGAACGTGGCAAAGCTCGCCCTTCAGGAACTGGACCTTCTCTGAAGACATTAAATCAGTCGTTTCCATTCCCGTACAGACGTTTGGCCTGATCAAGCAGGGTGTCCCTGTTGTTCAGCGTGGGATAGTCTATGACCATCTCGAGGAGGGATGACAGAATCTCTCCCATCCGTCTTGATCTCGGAATCCCTATTCCGGCAAGGTCATCGCCTGTAACGGCCAGATCCTTTATGCTCATGGGCTGGTTCTCAAGCTCGTGAATCCTTCTGATGAAAGGGTCGTATTCCTCGACCTTTGCCCTGCCTTTGGAGGCTATCTGGTCGCACCACTGGAGCTCGAAAAGATTGTCTATGTTCTCCCGTCCGACTCTGCAGATGAAACGCTTGACAGCTCCGTCCGTCCAGTTGACGTCGTACCTGACCATGTGGTTTGCGATTATGATGCAGACATCTTCTATGAGCCTGTTGGAGCACTTGAGCCGTCTCATGACATTCCTTGCCATCTCCGCAGACTTGACGTCATGACCGTAGAACCGGAGGAATCCGTACTGGTTGACGGTCATGGTGACAGGTTTTGCGATGTCATGGAGAAGGGCGGCCAGCCTTACGGTCACCGAATAGTCCAGCGATGCGGCGGCATCTACCGCAATGTAAATATGCTCCAGGACATCATTGGCCCCAACCTTGGTCTGCTCGATCCCACGGCATCTCTGGACCTCGGGAAGGATGTGGGCAAGGACTCCGGTATCCTCAAGTATCTTCAGTCCGACAGAGGGTTTGTGGGACATGAGGATCTTGGAGAGCTCGTCGAAGATCCTTTCCTGTGAAACAGCATTGATGTTGGAACAGAGCTCCGTTGCGGCATCCTTTGTATCCGGATCACAGGAGAATCCCAGCTTGGAGCAGAACCTTGCCAGACGCATCATCCTGAGAGCATCCTCTGTGAACCGCTCAAGTGGGTTTCCTATTGCTCTGATTATCCCGCTTTTCAGATCCTGCTCGCCGTTGAACAGGTCTATTATCTTCCCGTCAAGGCAGTTGGCAGCGAAGGCGTTGACCGTGAAGTCACGCCTTGATAGATCCTCCTCAAGACTTGTGACGAACGTGACGCTGTCCGGATGCCTCTGGTCGGAGTAGGCGCCTTCGGTGCGGAATGTGGTCACCTCATAGGACTCGTCCCTGAACAGAACAGTGACGGTTCCGTGCTTGATTCCGGTGGGGATGACCTTGCGGAAGATTGCCATGACCTGCTCGGGACGGGCATCGGTGCAGAAATCGAAGTCGCTGTTCCTTATGCCGAGGAGGTAGTCCCTTACAGCTCCGCCGACAATGTACAGACAGAATCCGTTGTCTTTGAATATCGAGGCGAACTGCTTGATCTTGTCAGGAACAGGATAGGATTTCATGCCTTAAAATTAGAACATTTGACCGTCGTTGGCAAGCCGACTTGAGTCCGGAGACCTTGTGAGAGTTTATGAAAACGACTATTATATTCAGGATATCATATAACATGGAGTCATAATATGTTCAGAAGCGTAGATCCAAGGCAGGATTTCCCCAAGATGGAGGAGAGAATCCTCGAATTCTGGAACAAGAACGACATATTCAGAAAATCAATCGAATCACGTCCGACAGACAACGAATACACAATCTACGACGGTCCTCCGTTTGCAACAGGACACCCTCACTACGGCCATCTGGTTCCGGGTACCATCAAGGACATCGTTCCCAGATACCAGACGATGAAGGGCCACAGGGTAGTTCGCAACTGGGGATGGGATTGCCACGGTCTTCCTGTAGAGAACGAGATGAAGAAGAAGCTCGGCATCTCCAGCGCAAAGGAGATCCAGGAATACGGCGTTGCCAAGTACAACGAGGAGTGCCGTTCCATAGTCCTGCGCTTCACAAGCGATTGGAAGAACACCATCACAAGGATGGGACGCTGGGTCGACTTCGAGCATGGATACAAGACCATGGATCTCAACTTCATGGAGAGCATCTGGTGGGTTTTTAAGAC
>JBGVBT010000188.1:0-2683 GCA_045225895.1 Sphaerochaetaceae bacterium | reverse complement strand
CCGGTACAGGAGCTGTGGTAGGCCTCGTTGTAGATGTAGGGCATGTGGCGGTAGTGGTCCGTCAGGGCAGATTTGATTGCATCGAAGACTTCTGTGAACTTCCAGGGTTCGGTGGGCCTGTCGTCCTCCCTCCAGGAATGGATTACAAAACGGCTCTGGAAGATGGCGCTCTGACAGCATCTGACAAGAAGCTGCGGGCTGGGTTCGGGGCCGTAGAAACCTCCAAGGTCGTGGCCTACGAACGGCAGACCGCTCAGTCCCATTCCTATTCCCTGATACTGGTTGTACTTAAGGGTCTTGAAGTTGCTGCTGTTGTCTCCTGTCCAGGTTCTGGCGTATTTCTGGATTCCGGCATAGCCGCTTCTTGAATAAATCCAAGGTCTTTTGCCCGGGTTCTTCTCAATGCAGGCTTCATAGGAGGAGCGGGCCATGAGACAGGGGAGGACAGTGCGGATTCTCCAGATGTCAAGATCCGGGTCTGAGAACTCGAATTCGTTGTTGTCGTTCCAGATGCCTTCGGCTCCTGCATCAAGGTAAGCGCTTTTTAGTTTCGATTTCCACCAGGAGCAGGCTTCGCCGTTCGTGAAGTCTATGAAGGATGCATCCCCTCCCCAGAAATACTCCACAACGGGACGGCCGGAGTTGTCTTTGATGAGGTAGCCTTTTTTTGCAAGTTCTTCGTATTCCGGATGCGTCTTCAGGATTCCGGGTTTGATGTTGAACGTGAGATGATAGCCTCTTTTGCGCAGGTCTGCGATGAATTTCGCAGGATCAGGGAACTTGCGGCTATTCCAGACAAATGCATGGCGAAGGCCTTCGTCTGATTTCAGATACCCTGATGAGACATACATTCCCTCGCAGGGAAGTTTGTATCTCTCTACATCCTCGAAGAACTTCATGATTCGTGCCTGGGCGTCGTATGCCTCCACATAGTTCATGGAAGAGCCCAGATAGCCGAAGGAAAACAGAGGCGGAAGTGCGGGAAGTCCGGTTAATACGCAGTACTGACCAAGTACATCCCTGTAGCTGTCTCCTGTGAAGAGGAAGAACCTGAAAGGGCCGTCGCAGATGTCCGCAGACCAGTAGAAAGGGCTTTCCTTTCCGAGATCGAACGAGTCTATGCACGGGGATGCGAAGAAGTAGCCTGTGCAGATTCCGTTTGAGCGGTTGAACCTTAGAAGGAATGGAATCGACTTGTAGAGGGGGTCGGAGAAGGAAGCGTCATAGCCAAGAGCATCCTTGTTGTATATCCGGAACCTCTTCCCCCTGCGGTCCGGTTCTCCCGCCTTGTCACCCAGTCCGAAGAACATGTCGTTGTCATCAAGTGCGAAGTAGAAACTGCCTGTCATACGCCATTTGTCGCCTACCAGTCTGAACTGGGACTGGGGAATGACGGTGTCCTTGCCGCCGGCTCTGCCTCCGTGGACAAGTATTCCGTCCCTGAATACGGATACGGAGGAATTGTCCTTGGCTATCCTGACCTCCATGCGGCCGGATTTGATTGCCCAGCCATCTGGTGTTTCTGTGAGTGCGGATTCCGACGGGGTGGGGCTGTTGTATGATTCGGTTTGGATGATCTGATCGATAGCTTCGGTTGCGTTTCGGGGAACGGTATGGGTTTTGATGCTGTATCCGAAAGAGATGTATTCTGCGCCGACAAAGCCGATTCCAAGGCTTCCGTTTTCTGTTTCGAAAAGATATCCATCCCCAGTCCGAGATGCTTTTATGATTCCGCCGAGCTCGATCTTCACAGTTTCCTCTGCCTCTTTTTACTAACAAGTATGAAGGATATGTGGTATCATTTTAGGTTGATTGAGGAGGAAAAGCAATGAGCTCCACTGCAAGTTATATCTCCCGTACCAGCGGGCTGAAGACAAAGGATTATCTGGGTTATGCAATGGTTGATACCGCCGGGTGCTTCACCTTTGCCCTGGTGACCACACTGCTTCAGAAGTTCTACACCGACGTGTTCCATCTGAGTCCTCTGTTCATCATGCTCATGTTCGTATTTGCCCGTATATGGGACGGAATCAACGATCCGATCATGGGACGCATTGCAGACACCGTCAAACCCGGAAAGCACGGGCGATACCGCAAGTGGATTCTCTATGCAGCCCTTCCTCTCACAGTTGCCGCCATCCTCATGTTCACCAGATGGCCGGGCCTCGGAGAGCCGGCAAACTACGGAAAGACCTGCATCTACGCCACAATCACATACATTCTGTACGGAATGGTCTATACAGCGCTTCAGATTCCCTACGGCTCCCTGGCATCGGTTGTCACCACAGATGACCATGAGAGAAGCAAGCTTTCCGTCTGGAGGTCCATGGGAGCGGCTTTAGGCTCGATTCCTGCCCTTGCCCTTGCAAGCTTCGCCTATGCAAAGCGTCTTGATGCAAACGGGAATCCCGTGATGGGCGAGAACGGCAAGGTGATCACAGACCTCATGTACAAGCCTGTCTTCGTGGGTGTCGTTGCCATCTCGGTTCTTGCGATGATCCTTCTGTTCATCAGCTTCAGGCTCAACAAGGAGAGGGTGAAGACCAAGCCGCAGCCGAAGGAGAAGGGCGCAGGGCGCAAAGCCATCAGGATCCTATTCAGGAACAGGGCTTTTGTGTCCATCAGCCTTGTGTCCATGCTGCTTCTTGCCGGCCAGATGTTTACCCAGAGCTTCTACACATAC
>JBGVBT010000187.1:0-3042 GCA_045225895.1 Sphaerochaetaceae bacterium | reverse complement strand
GCGCCTCAGATGGGGATCGGTCCAGCCCGAGACTCCCAGCATGTTCCTCAAGGAGATCGACGAGTCCCACATCGAGGAGATAGACCTTCGCTTCAAGTCCCGTTTCGGTGGTCAGTTCCGGTTCGACAACCGTCAGGACGGCTACAGAAGCGGATATGGAAACGGGTTCGGAAACAGCTACACAAGCCATGGCAACCGCTACAGCGCCAATTATGTGAACACGGAGAAGTTCTTCCGCAACGATGACGATCCGGATGCCCAGGGCCGCCCTAAGCCTTCCGAGGCCAGCCGCTTCAACGTGCGCAACATGAAACCCAACGTCACGCTTATCAAAGGCGGTGCAAAACCGGCTCCCAAGACCGCTCCTCCGACCTTCGAGGTCGGCGACAGGATAAAGAGCGAGTTCTATGGAGAGGGAACCATCACGGCCAAGAGGCAGTTCGCCGGACGCGAGGTTCTGGATGTGAAGTTCGACTCGGGAAGGACCGGTACATTCGCAAGCGACAAGGTTGCGTTTGAGAAATTGTAAAAAAGAGTGCAGACCACTAGACAAAATCTGCCCTCAAAATATATTATTCACTTCGTGCGCCGTTCTGGCGTCTGCGTTGCTTCGGGACTCAAACCCCTTTCCCACGGGGTTCCGGACACGAAGGCTACAGAAACCGGGCCCGCTTGAGGACGGACCGCTCATCCGGAATCGAAAAGGCATGCACGGACATACAACTTTTTTATGTAGGTGTTTACTATGAAGACTATTATTGTAAAGCCGCAGACAGTGCAGAAGAAGTGGTATCTGATCGACGCCGAAGGCAAGGAGCTCGGACGTGTCGCAGTTGCCGCCGCAAACATTCTCCGTGGCAAGAACAAACCTGAATATCTCCCGAACGAGGACATGGGCGACTATGTCATCATCATCAATGCTGCAAAGGCTGCAATGTCCGGCAACAAGGCCAACGACAAGATGTACTACAGAGTATCCGGTTACGCCGGTGGTCTGAAGCAGGAGACCTATGCACAGCTGATCGTCCGCAAGCCGACTTTCCCGATGGAGCACGCCGTCAAGGGTATGCTTCCCAGAGGACCGCTCGGACGCAAGCTCTTCACCAACATGAAGGTCTATGCAGACGCAAAGCATCCACACGCTGCACAGCAGCCAATCCAGGTTGAGATCTAAGGGGTACGAATATGGCTAAGACAGAAGCAAAGAACATCAATCTCGGTCAGGGTACCGGACGCAGAAAGACAGCGGTTGCACGTGTTTACCTCCGCGAGGGAAACGGCAAGATCACAGTCAACGGAAGAGATGTCGAGGAGTATTTCAGCGATCCTCTGTGCATCTATCAGGTCAAGCAGCCCCTTCAGGTCACAGACTCCGAAGGCAAGTATGACATCGTCATCACAGTCTGCGGTGGCGGCCCGTCCGGTCAGGCAGGTGCCTGCCGCCATGGTATCGCCCGTGCACTGGTCAACGAGAACGAGGCCAACAAGCCGGCCCTCCACGCCAACGGCTTCCTCACAAGAGACCCGAGAATGGTCGAGAGAAAGAAGTATGGTCAGCGCGGAGCTCGCCGCAAGTTCCAGTTCTCCAAGAGATAAGTTTTCTTTCATTTCATCCGGAATTTCTGCGCTTCGATTCGAAGCCGTGCACAGAGCACTGTCTTCTTATCTCATCGCAGCCTTCCGGCGAACTGAAAGAAACTTGGATTTCCTGTGAGACCCGGTCCCGCAGCGAAATCTAAAAACTTGGATTTCGGTTTCCGGTTGGCTTTCAGCCTTCCGGCGAACTGAAAGAAACTTGGGTATCATCCAAGGGATTCAGTTATGAAAGAAATCACTTTCAACAGGGAGCCGTCCTCAGAAGAGGGTGGCTCCTCGCTTTTTATCAAGTGCCAGAGCCAGGCTCTGGTCTATCTCGGGATCCGCGAGCACAACAGGAAGGAGCTTTTCACAAAGCTTCGGACCAAGGGCTATGAGGTGGATCTCATTGACTCTGTTCTGGACAGTCTTGTAGAGGACGGTTCGCTGAGCGAGGAGCGCTATGTACGCTCGTTTGTCCGATCGAGCAACAAACGTCATCCGGAAGGCCGGCTTGTCATGGCACGCCGTCTTGCCGCAAAGGGTGCCGATAAGGAAGTTTGCGAGGTTGTGCTCAGCGAGGTCTACACTGAACAGTACACCCGGTCTTTGGTCTGCCAGGTCAGGGAGACCGTCGAGCGCAAGGGAAAGGCCCGGACAGAAGAGGAAATCCGTTTCTGTTTGAAAAAGCTGGGTTTCTCCAACAAAGACATCAGTCTGAACGACTAGTTTGTGGTACAATTGAGTCCGATGAGCAGATTCAGACTTCCGATATTCACAACAGAAACACTCTCCCAGATCATGTGGGGCATGGAGAACCAGGACATGGACTACATGCTCAACATCAAGGACGGCACATTGTATTCTCCCGAACTTTCAATGGAAACGGGAGAGGAACCGCCCCAGTATCTGGTGGAACTCCCGACCTGGAACAGTTCCGACGGCTACCAGCTGATGGTCTCGTTCACAAACTCCTGCAAGGACCCCAAGCTCAAGGAGAGACTTGTCAGGGAACTCAATTCAAAATCCCACGGGGTGTTCCGCCGATTCAGGGATGTCCTTTCGGAAGATTCCCAGGCCCTGCAGTCCTGGTACGACTTCAAGGATGCCAAGATGCGTGCCCACATCATCTCATGGTACCGCGAGCACTTCAGAAGCAGCCGGGACGACATGGAGGATGATGAACTCTACGGGGGTGAGCTTCTGTCCGAGTTCGAGGTTAAGCATCTTGAGAGTCTCGATTCCTACTGTACCGCTCTTCTGGAGAACGAAGCAGGGGAGGACCCGCTCAAGCGGAAAATCTTCGGAGCCTTCACCAACAGGGAGGCATATGAGATCTGCGAGGGTGAGGATCCCAAGGGCGCCCTGGTTTTCGAGATCGTGGACAACATGGCATGCGTGCTTATATATAATATAGAGGAAAAGTACAGGGGTCAGGGACTGTTCAACCTGCTGTTCGATCTGTTC
>JBGVBT010000186.1:0-5079 GCA_045225895.1 Sphaerochaetaceae bacterium | reverse complement strand
GACCCCTCATCCGGCTCTGTCAGAACAGATGGAGTTGACCTCAGGGAACTGGATCTTGAAAGCGCAAGATGCGGCAAGGCCATTGTCACCCAGGACATTTTCCTGTTCTCTGACACAATCACAGCCAATCTGGACAAAGGCAGAAAAGGACTTCTGTCCCGGGATCTGATCGTTCGATCCGCAACCGATGCGGCTGCACACGATTTCATCTCCAAGCTCTCAGACGGCTACAACACTGTCATCGGAGAAAAGGGAGTCGGTCTTTCAGGTGGCCAGAAGCAGAGAGTCTCTATTGCAAGGGCGTTCGCCTCGCAGAGACCGCTTCTGATCTTCGACGATGCCACATCTGCCCTGGACATGGAGACGGAGAAGAAAGTCCAGAAGGCCATAGCCGGTCATGCAAACAGGACAATGATGATAATCGCCCACAGGATCTCCGCAGTGAGGGATGCCGATGAGATCATAATCCTGGACCACGGACGCATTGTTGAACGCGGAAACCATGAAAGTCTCATGGCCCTGAAGGGAAACTACTACAAAACCTTTGTTTCCCAGTACCCGGACAAGGAGGTGAACTGATGGCTGTAAACACATACAGACAGGACGAGAAAACCTCCGATGTAAGCAACTTCAGGACACTTGTCAGGACCCTGGGCTATCTGAAGAAATTCAAATTCAAGACAATAGCCTCCATCGCAATGATCTTGGTCCAGACCCTGATTGTGGCCGTTCTACCCATGATCTGCGAGTACACCGTGGATGTTAACATCGCCAACGGTGATGCAGCGGCCTTGATAAGGACCATGATCGCAGGCTCCGGCCTTGTCCTGGTCAGCTGGCTTCTCACACTGGGATACAAGAGAATCCTTGCCGATGTCACCAACAGGATTGTCTACGACATCAGACGCGAGGCCTTTGACCATCTCCAGACACTTTCCCTGTTCTACTTCGACTCTCGCCCAACGGGAAAGATCCTCAGCAGGCTCATTGGTGATGTCTCGTCCCTCAAGGAGATGTTCACAAAACTGATTACCACAGTGATCCCCAACGTGGCCCTGGTACTCTCTGTTTTGGTAATCATGGTAAAATCCAGCCCTGCCCTGAGCCTTTCGGCCATCATTCTGCTTCCGCTTCTGATTCTGAGCATCTATTTCATCACCATCAGAGGCTTCAAGAACTGGATGTCGTTCAGACACAAGAACTCTAACATGAACGCCTACACCCATGAGGCTTACACGGGAATCAAGGTCATCCAGGCTTTCGGAGCTGAAAAGGAGACCATTGAAGAGGCCGACAGGATCGTGAAGGATGTTGAGAAGGCCTGGAACAAGGCCGTTCGTCGTGCCGACCTTCTGAACTTCGTCATCTTCTGGTCCATGGGAATCGGTTATTTCATCCTCTACCTCTTTGCCGTCAGATGGCTGAAGCTCGGGCAGACCTCCGTAGGACAGCTGATCGCATTCGCATCCTACATCGCCCTCTTCTGGGAACCTGTGAAGTCCATCGCCTCTGCACTGAACCAGTTCACGAACCAGCTCACCAGCGCTCAGAGGGTATTTGAGCTTCTTGACACTCAATCGATACTGCAGGAGGTTCCTGGTGCAACACAGCTCAAGGTCACATCGGGAGAGGTCGAATTCAAGAACATCACGTTCGCATACCCGGACGAACCGGATGTGCAGATCATCCGTGACCTGAACCTCCATGTGAATCCCGGAGAGATGATTGCCCTTGTAGGCCCAACAGGTGCGGGAAAGACAACCATCATCAACCTGATAGCCAGATTCTACGACCCTGTTGAGGGAAAGGTCCTGATAGACGGTCAGGACATCTCAAAGGTCACTTTGGCATCGCTGAGGTCCAACATCGGCGTGATGACGCAGGATTCATTCCTCTTTTCCGGTACCGTGAAGGAGAACCTTCTCTACGGAAATCCGGAGGCAACCGAGGACCAGATGAGATCGGCATGCACAAAACTCGGACTTGACAACATGATCATGTCCCTGCCCCATGGCTTTGACAGCCAACTTGACCAGGACACGCTGTCCCAGGGCCAGAAGCAGCTGATAGCACTTGCAAGAACCCTGATAGCGGACCCAAGGATCCTCCTTCTGGATGAGGCTACAAGCGCCATCGACACAAGAACGGAGGAACTGGTTCAGAAAGGAATGTCCATCCTGATGAAAGGAAGGACAAGCTTCATCGTCGCCCACAGGCTCTCCACCATCGTCAGGGCGGACCGCATACTTGTGATCCAGGACAAGGGGATAGCGGAATCTGGAACGCACGGACAGCTTCTTCAGAGAAACGGCATTTATGCGGACCTTTACAATTCACAATTCATAGAACTGGACAAATGATGCAATAGGTGCGAAAGTATCTTTCAGGAATCCTGGGAAACAACATGGCAGATAACAAGTTAGTAAAAAAGGGAAAGGGGCATACACTTGCCACCGGAACCATCAGGGCAATCTCCATCAGCTGCATGCTTTTAGGCTTGATTGCAATGAGTGCAGGACTGCTTCTGTACAACTACACACTGACTAAACAGTACATCCGCCATGCCAACGAACTGGCATCGACGGCTGTCGGTTCCGTAACCCATGGAACCGACGCACTGACATTTGCCAAACAGGTTATGGACATCTACAACAACCTGACTGAGGAACAGCGCAGTCTGACCGGAACTCCCGAATACAGGGAATTCTTCTCGGAACTGGATCTTGGAAGAACAGGCATATACCACAGGCTCATGTACATCCTCGATGGATTCATGACATCCGAAGATGTGGATGATGTCTATTTCGCCATGATCGACGGCGAGCATGACAGACTGGTATACATCGCAGACCCGGAGACCAGATACCAGTTCCTCCCCGGCGAATGGGAGACTCTTGAACACAACGAGGCCCAGAGGTTCCTCAGCTGGAACGGAATCGGAGAGCTGTACGACATAAGCGTCACGGAAAGGTACGGCTGGCTGTGCACTGCAGGTTGCCCTCTTTACGATGACAACGGCAACCTCTTCGCATTTGTCATGGCAGATGTAGGTGCAGACAACATTCTTTTCTCCATGCTTGTCTTTGCCCTTCAGATGGCCCTTACCATCATTCTTGCAACCGCACTCATCACCTGGGTTCTGACAGGTTACATGAGGAAGACCGTCATAAAACCGATCAATGACATTGCGAACGCAGCTATCCACTACGTCAAGGACAAGAAAAGCGGTATCCATTCGACAAACAGGTTCTCTTCCCTGAACATCAAGGCAAGTCTGGAGCTCGAGAATCTCAGCGCCACCATGGCAAACATGGAAAAGAGCGTGTCGGAATATGAAGAGACAATGATCAAGGTGAACGCGGAGAAACAACGCATTGGAACCGAGCTTTCCATGGCAAGCCGCATACAGTCATCCGTGCTCCCATCGGTCTTCCCCGCTTTCCCGGACCGCACGGACTTCGACATCTACGCATCCATGACCCCGGCAAGGGAGGTCGGAGGAGACTTCTACGACTTCTTCCTCATCGATGACGACCATATCGCACTGGTCATGGCCGATGTCAGCGGAAAGGGAGTTCCCGCAGCCCTGTTCATGATGATTTCGAAGGTCATAGTCCAGAACTGTGCCTTGCTCGGAAAAGATCCGGCCGAGATCCTCACAAGAACCAACCAGGCCCTGTGTGACAACAACAAGATCGATATGTTCGTGACCATGTGGGTCGGAATCGTCGAACTCAGCACAGGAACGCTTGTGGCATGCAACGCAGGCCATGAATATCCGGCAATCTACAAGGCAGGCAAGAAGAGGTTCGACCTTCTTAAGGACCATCACAGTCTGTTCATCGCCGGAATGCAGGACATCGAGTACACGGACTACAGCGTACAGCTCAACCCTGGAGACAAGATCTTCCTTTATACAGACGGTGTCACGGAAGCAACTGACAGGAAAAACCAGCTTTTCGGAACTGACCGTATGGTCGATGCACTGAACGCGGCATCAGACAAGAATCCCAAAGTCATTCTCAAAACCGTTCATGAGGCTGTGGACAGGTTCGTCGGTGAAGCCGAGCAGTTCGACGACATAACGATGATGTGCTTCGAGTACAAAGGAAAGAAGGCCTGAGATAATTCCCAGGCCTTCTTCAATCCAAAATCAACTATCAGGATTACTTCAGGAACAGTGAGAGGATCAGGACCTCGATAAGTGAGGCGACACCGATGATCAGTGTTCCGAGAGTCTGTGTCTTGTAACCCTGCGATGTATCCATCTCTCCGAAATTGGTGACAACCCAGAAGTATGAGTCGTTGGCGTGTGAAACGGTCATTGCACCTGCTCCGATGGCAACTACGACCAGAGCGGCTGAAACCGGTGTCACAAAACCGATGCTCTGCATGATAGGAGCAATGATTCCGGCACTTGTTGTGATGGCGACAGTCGATGAACCCTGAGCAGTCTTGAGGATTGCTGCAAGGAAGAACGGGAACAGATAGCCAAGGGTCCTGAGGACGGAGGCATTGTTCTTGATGAAGTCGATCAGGTTGCTGGAAGAGATGACCTTTCCGAGGACTCCGCCGGCTGCTGTGACGAAAAGGATAGGTCCGACGGTCTTGAGTGTCTCGTTTGTGAGCTCATAGAAATCCTTCATCTTTCCGGACTGGGCAAGGAGCAGGACGCCGAAGAGGACACCGACAGTGAGAGCGATGATCGGAGTTCCGAGGAATGTGATGAACGGAACAGACTTGCCGGCCATGCTCAGAGCTGAGGAAAGACCCATGAGGATGATCGGGACAATGATCGGTGCGAATGAAGCGAAGCCGCTGGGAAGCTTTCCATAGGAAGCGACAAGCTGCTCGTATGTCTGCTTTGTTGAATCATCGTCTGTGGGCTCGTCCTTGGCCTTGACTCTCTTTCCGATGTAGAGAGCGAAGAAATAGGCGGCGATCATCGGGAAGATGGAGCAAAGGACACCGATTCCCATGACCTGGATCAGGTTGGCTTCCATTCCGAGACCCTGTCCGTACAGTGTATTGGCTGCGGCGATCGGACCCGGCGTTGGCGGAATGAAGCAGTGGGCGATG
>JBGVBT010000185.1:0-3058 GCA_045225895.1 Sphaerochaetaceae bacterium | reverse complement strand
AGGGATGCCCGCATCCACAAAAAGCGAGACGGCTCTTATGCCGTCGTCCGTAAGCTCCCTGGGATGGTTGAACTGTGTCATAAGGTAGAACGGGGCGGTGGAGTGGGATCTGAACATATCGATCAGATGGGATGTGATCCTTGAAGGCTGGCTGACCGGATATCTTGTGCAGATCCTGATGATCAGATCAGGTCGTGCCTTCCTGAAACTTCCGATCATACTGTCCAGCTGTCCGTCAGACAACGTAAGTGGATCGCCTCCTGTGAGAAGCATCTCCTTTATCTGCGGATTCTCCCTCAGATATCTGCATGCTCCTGCTATGTCGCCCTCGGATGCAGGACCCATCATGTTCCCGGTGAAACGACGTCTGAAGCAGTGCCGGCAGTACATGGGACAGATGTCCGTTGCCAGAAATGCCACCCGGTTCATGTAGCGGTGGATCAGCCTCTCGCCGTGGCTGTGGCTTACTTCCATCAGCGGATCGGGGGACTCTGTGCGGGATCCGACGTTCTCATGGCATGTGGGGACAACCTGACGTCTCAAAGGATCGTCGGGATCGGACGGGTCCAGAAGCCGCATGTAATGCTCGGTGATGCAGAGCGGAACGCTCGTCGGGCTTGGCTTCCAGGAAAGCTCGTCCTGTGTGAGGTGAAGATGCTGTTTCAGTTGCTCCAGTGTGGTAATTGCCATGGGTGGTGTGCCGTATCCTCAAAAAATAAGGCTGTCGCGTGAGCAACAGCCTTCTGACCCGGTTCCGGAGAATCAGTTGTTGACTCTCTCGAGATACTCCTTGGTCTCTGTGTTGACGCGGATCTTCTCGCCCTGCTTGATGAAGATGGGGACTCTGACCCTGAGACCGGTCTCTGTTGTGACGAACTTTGTGGCGCCCTGAACGGTATCACCCTTGATGGCCTCTTCAGCCTCTGCGACAAGGTAGACGACCTTTGAAGGAATCTGGATGTCAAGGATCTCGTCGTTGTAGACGGTGCATCTGTATGTCTCGCCGTCCTTCATCAGAAGCTCGTAGCCCTCGAAGTTCGCCATGGGGACCTCGAACTGGTCATATGTGTCGACGTTCATCATGTGGAAGTTCTCGCCGTCGTTGTACATGTACTGGTAGTCCATCTGCTCGACGTTGATGTCTTCGACGCTGTCCTGGCTCTTGATGGTCTCCTGGAGGACCTGGCCGGTTGTCGGGCTCTTGAGCTTGAGTCTGACAAATGCAGAACCCTTGCCCGGGTTGACGAATTCGCGCTCAACGCAGATGAATGGCTGACCTTTGATTAGCAGTGCTGTACCTTTGTCGATCTGTCCAGCTTTGATCATATTGAATCACCTCTTATGCTTTCGCAGTTTTTTCAAATCAGTTTTGCGAGGTATACTTTATCATTTTCCCCAAATCTTATTCAAGACATCCCTCTATGCCATATGAACTTCAATGACCGATCATTGAGGAAAACGGGAACAGAAGGACATCGTCTATGTCCTTTGCTCCTGTCTCGACCATCAGAAGACGGTCAAGACCTATGGCTACGCCGGAGCATGGAGGAAGCTTTCCTATGGCATCGCAGAAGCTGTCGTCCACATCAGGAATGGTCTTTCCGTTGTCGTTTCTAAGAGAAAGAAGCTTCTGGTATTCGCGTCTGTAATAATCCTGTGCAACGTCCTCGTCCCTTTCCTCCAGATAGCAGTTTGCCACCTCAAGGCCGTTGATATACAACTCCCAGCGGCGTCTGTAGTTGCCGCTTGCCTTGGCCAGGCATTCTATCTGTCTGGGATAGTCTGTAAGGCATACGGGATGGTCCTTGCTTATTCCGGTTTCCACGAAGTTTATGAAGACCCTGTTGAACGTGTCGTCCCACGGCTCGGGACCTGGAACCGGAAGTCCGAGTTTCTGTGCTGCTTCCCTCAGGTCTTTTGGGTTCTGAAGCTCCTCTATGTCTATTCCGGCATAGCGTCTGGTTGCTTCCCTGACGCTGATGATCTCGAAGTCCGCAAGAACACTCTCCGGACAGCCATCAAGTGCGGTGCTGCGGATCATGTCCTGCGTCAGGTCTATGGAGTCCTTCTCGTCAAAGCCCACGGAGTAGTACTCGAGCATCGTGAACTCGGGATTGTGGCTTCTGCCCAGCTGCTCGCAGTTTCTGAAGCACTTTGAGATCTCGTAGACGGATCCCGATCCCTGTGCAAGGAGTTTCTTGATGAAGATCTCGGGCGACGGAATCAGATACATCTCCCTTGAGCCCTGGAACTCGTTGATGAACGTGGTTCCGAAGTTGTCTATGGTGGCCTCGGGGATCAGATCCGGAGACAGGGTAGGTGTCTCCACCTCGAGATAGTCGCGGCTGTTGAAGTATTCCCTGATGTTCGAGTAGAGGATGCTTCTGGATTTTGCTGTCTGGAAGTTCATGGGCACATCTTAGGATTCTTGGGCAATGTTGACAATGCATGCGGGCTGTTGGGAGGGGCGTAGTATACCTATAATTGTATTTTCGGATAAAACAGGTAGAAATTTCTACCTAAAAATCAAAACTAAACGATTTTAGGTAGATACAGCACATCCTGCACTGATGTCGGCCATGTTCCGCCCGCAATTGAAAAGACATGTGCATAAATGTATACTTTTCACCATGAACCGGTACAACACAGAGGACACCATCTACGCCCTTGCAACGGCATGGGCAAAAAGCGCCATTGCAGTGGTACGAGTAAGCGGAAACGGGTGCATAGGAACCCTTTCCAAGGCAATAGGCGGCAGGGTGGACATCCTGAGCAAGCCAACCAACAGCGCGATCTACTGCAGACTCTTAAGTCCTGTCGACGGACATCATGTTGATGACATCGTGCTGACGCTGTACCGGGAAGGACACGGCTATACCGGAGAGGACGCTGCTGAGATTTCCTGCCACGGAGGTCTTCAGGTGGTGCAGGCCGTTCTTGCAACCATGGCTGAACTGGGATTCAGACAGGCTCTGCCAGGCGAGTTCTCTCTCAGGGCTTTCCTTCACGGGAAGATGGACCTGACAAGGGCCGAGGCAGTGAACGAGCTGATCAATGC
>JBGVBT010000184.1:0-15009 GCA_045225895.1 Sphaerochaetaceae bacterium | reverse complement strand
GAAGATCATCCGCTTCGCACCGCATGTCACCGTCACGCGTGACAGGCTCGTTGAGCTCTGGTAGGAGAAATTCAAGGACAACCCGAGACTCGGATACTGTCTCAACAACACCGGAATACTCGACGACTACCTCAACCTCAACACAGCCATAGAGAACTTCGAGAAACAGATCGAGTTCGTCGAGGGTGCCTTCGTCTACCATGAGACATGGAAGCTCGGAAAGATCGCACAGATTTCCAAGGACGAGATGCAGATCCTCTTCAAGTCCAAAGGAACCCACACAATGAGCTGCAAGATGGCCTATTCAAGTCTGCGCGTGCTCCCGAAGAGACACATATGGGTTCTGAAGGCTGCATACCCCAAGGAGAAGCTTGTTGCCAAGTTCATGGACAAGGACAGCATTGAATGGGGTCTGAGGATTCTTCTTGAGTCATACGGCAACCAGGCATCCCTGAAGCAGATGAAGGCAGAACTCGTCCCGTCAGTGCTTTCCGACAAGGAATGGTCCACATGGCAGACGGCGGCAAAGAAAGAGCTTTCGACAAACCCCTACTTCAGCATCAGCGACAGCGCTGCGGACGTCTATGTTCTGCGTTCAACCCCGATCACATTCGAGGAGAAGGCACTCACCCAGTTCAAGGGAACGAAGGATTTCTATGACAAGCTCAAGATCATGAAGGACTTCATCTCCCAGAAGGGAGAGACCGACAGCGACGAGTTCCAGAGCATGGTGAGCTACTTCGAAGGCAAGTCCCAGACATCCGGTTCCGAGGCCGTTGTGGCTTTCCTGGTCCTTGACAACCTCAGGGGGAAATACGGAATGGCATTCGTCCAGACCTACGGACAGTTCATCGATTACTACAACAGAATCACGGACACAAAGGCTTTCTTCGTATCCATCCAGGATTCCGAGCTCAAGAGAAACTTCATAGAGAACGTTATGACATCTGTCGAGAACTGGCAGGACGTGCTCATCTCGCTCTATCCGGTATACATGACAACCTTCATCGCGGACTGCATCAGAAAGGGTCCGAAGAAGAACGTGATCTACAAGATCCTCGCCAATGCGGCGGAGAACTGCAGGGAGAATCCCGATTTCTTCCTCTATCTTGTCAAGACATTCAACGAGAAGGACTGGGCAAAGGCCAAGGTCTCAAGCGAGTCGCTTCTGATCACCAAGCTCTCCCTGCTCTCCTACATCAACAGGAAGATCTCCAACGCAACGGATGTCGCTGACAACAAGAAGCGGCAGAGACAGCTTGTCTCAAGCCTGTTCACCGACGACAGGGAGGTCTACAGATACCTTGAGAACGCAGATGCCTCCGAGGCACAGAAGATCTATTCCATCCTCAAGGGAATCACGGATCTCGAGAACGAGCGTCTTTCTGTCAAGCACTTCATCTCCTCCAGATTCGAGGATTGGGAGGCCATCACCGGAGACAACCCGGACAAGGCCATCGACAAGAAGAAGATCATTCCCACGGGACTTCTTTGCACAAAGGCGATGCTCGAGGCAAAGAGCCAGGAGCTCGACCATATAATGAACGTCGAGATTCCCGAGAACTCCAAGGAGATCGGAACAGCCAGAGAGCTCGGAGACCTCAGGGAGAACTCCGAGTACCAGTACGGAAAGGACAAGCAGAAGAACCTAAACTTCCTGATGAACAAGCTCACGGACGAGATCTCCGTGGCCCAGGTCATCCTGCCGGAGAACGTCGACACCCAGTATGTCTCGTTCGGAACCAAGGTCACTTTCCACGACAACCTCTCCAATGCGGATGTCACCTACTCCCTGTTCGGACCTTGGGAGTCGGATCCCAACAAGAACATCCTCAACTTCAAGGCACCACTGGGACAGGCCATCTACAACATGGAAGTCGGCGAGACAAGGAAGTTCAACATCAACGGAGTCGACTATGACTACACAGTCAAGTCGATCGAGCTTGCGGAGTTCTGATCAGAGTAGATCGACAAGACAACGCACTTCGGACTTTGTGAAAGGTCTGAAGTGCTTTTTTTTGTCCGTACGGTTCAGGATATCGGACGGATCAAGCCATCGGAGCTCGTAGAACTCGTTGGGGACGAGCTTCTGTTCGAAAGATGGGATCCTGAAGAAGAAAGTGGTCCAGCTGAAAAACGGAAGCCTTAGGGACCATTCCCCCAGATAGACAGCTTCGAGCTTTGAGAAATCCACGGAAGTCTCTTCCCTCAGCTCCCTTTTAGCAGTTGAGAGGTCATCTGAATCAATATCCTTGTCCGTGCCTCCGCCCGGAACGCACCATGTGCCGTGGAACGGGGTGTCGGATCTTTTTCCCATGAGTATCTTTCCGTTCAGGATCAGGCCTATTCCGGCACCATGATAGGGAAAACGCATACTACCTCACGCAACGGCCGCCGTTTGCATAGAAACGTGCCAGATAATCCTGCTTGAAGGACAGAAAGCGGTCCTCCTCTATGGCCTTCCTGGCCTTGAGGACGAGGTTGTGAAGATATGTGAGGTTGTGCTCGGTGGCAAGCATGCCGCCCAGCATCTCGTTGCACTTGAACATGTGGCGCATGTAGGCGAGCGAATACTCCGTGCAGGCCCTGCATGTGCAGCCTTCCTGGATGGGACCGTGATCGAACTCGTTGAAGGACCTCGAGAGCGTGAGCATTCCATCATCGGTGAACACGCTTCCGTTTCTTGCCGTTCGTGTGGCAAGGACGCAGTCGAACAGGTCAATTCCGTTCTCCATGGCCTCCAGAATGTAGTCAGGAGTCCCTATTCCCATGACATAGCGCGGCTTCTTGTCCGTGATGTTGTCTGCAGTCAATGAAAGGAACCGGCAGAAATCTTCCTTGGACTCACCTACGGACAGTCCTCCGATTGCAATTCCCGGGAAGTCCATCTGGCTGATGGTCCTGGCGCTCTTGATTCTCAGGTCCTCGTAGAAACCACCCTGGACAATGCCGAACAGATTGCCCCTGAAGGCTCTGCCGGTTCGGTCTAGCAAACTGTCGCGCCTGACAATGGCACGCTCGGCCCACAGGTGGGTGATGTCCATTGCGTTCAGGGTCTCCCTCCAGGAGATTCCGGGTGCCGAACACACATCCAGCATCATGGATATGTCCGATCCTATCACCTGCTGGATATCCACAACCTTCTCCGGAGTGAATATGTGCCTGGAGCCGTCGATGTGGCTCTGGAACCTGACACCTTCCTCATGAATGCGCCTGAGCTGGCTGAGAGAGAATACCTGGAATCCGCCGCTGTCGGTGAGGATGTTTCCGTTCCAGTGGCTGAAGGCATGCAGGCCGTCGAACGTCTTCAGGACCTCCACACCGGGTCTGAGATACAGATGGTATGTGTTTCCCAGAATCAGGTTGTACCCTATCTTGGCGACATCGTCATGGTGTATCCCCTTGACCGTGCCGTTTGTTCCGACAGGCATGAAAGCCGGAGTCTGAACCACTCCGTGCGGAAGATGGATCTCACCGGTTCTGGCCTTGCAGTGCCTGTCCTGATGATGGGGTTTGTATATCAGTTTTTCCATGACAACCTCACTGTCTCACAAGGAACGCCCTCATTAGCGAAGAAACCAGGATAACGGCGAAGAACGGAATCAGTGTTCCCAGCGCCGGGGCGATGACACCCTGGTCCGCGAGCATGATGGTTATCATGCGCACGACGTAATAGACAACCGCGATGCAGATCGAACCTACCAGCGAGAAGAACAGGACGTTCTTCTTGAACCTGTAGGTGATGCTGCAGGCGATCATGATCATCACAAGCGGAGTCAGACATCCCAGGACCCTTTCGTAGTACTCGGTTGCAAGGCTTGCATATTCCTCGGGGTTAAGGCCCTTCATCCTTGAAAGATAGGCTCGGGCCAGTCTGAGCGACATGCTTGATATCTCGTTGGAGACATCGCGGAAAAGCTGAGGTTCAAGCCTGACCACATCGCTTGTGAATTCGATTCGGTACTCCACCCTTACGGTATTTCCTTCGGGATAGTAGGAATAGGCATCGTGGAATGTCCACAGACCCGTGCTGCGGTCATAAGTTGCCTTATAGGCGTCGGTTCGGCACTGAAGCCGTGCCTGGTCATCGTTCTGGATCAGAGTGACGTCGTAAAGGGTCTGTTCGGAATCGGAGTAGACCCCTGCATAGACCATATAGCCGCTCTGCATGTCGCTCAGGGCGATGTTCTGGTTGTTCCCGTTTGAAGATGTATTGGTGATGTTGTCCATAATGACGGTCTTTCTGTTGGAGAAAGGGATCGCCACCAATTCGTTGAAAGCAAAATGGCATACAGAGACAATGACACCCATCAGGATGACGGGAACGACAAGCCTGAGAATACTGACTCCGGAATCGAGGACTATTAGGATCTCGTTGCTCGAATGCATCGCGGAAAGCTGGAACGATACTGCGAACAGGAACGAAGGACCTATTGCAAGAAGGAAGGCCTCCGGAAAATAGTATGCGGTTATGGACAGAGCCTTCAGGAAACCCACATTGTGGTTCATGTAGGTGTCAAGATTTGCGAAAAGATCCACACCCATCAGGATCAGGCTTGCAAGCAGCGCCGTTGCCACGGCAACCTTGAGTACGGAAATGATCGTGTACCGTCTGAGGACATGCATGCTCATTTGCGAACCCTCAGGAGAAGATACAGGCCCGTCACGAAGACAACAAGATTCGGCACCCAAAGGAAGATGGCCGGGTGGAGCGCGGACGATATGGCCCGAATGTGCATGTAATAGATGAAGAACCAGTATACCACGGCAACGAACATGGAGATTCCGAATCCTATCAGCCTTCCGCTCTTGACGCGGAAGAACGAGATCGGGAACGCCATGAAGACAAGGAACGTGCATGCCAGAGACAGAGCCACCTTCTTCTGAAGCTCGCTTCTGTAGTACTGGTAGTAGAAGCTGTAGTCCTCGGAGGTTCTGGATCTCAGCAGCAGCTCGGCTCTGTCCAGCGTACTTGTGACATTGTCTGCAGACCCATTCTCCAGGTTTACGAGCGAGATAGCCAGATCGGTTGCATCCTTGCTGACGTTGTACTGCCACTGGTCCCTGATGGAGATCTGCTCGGCCTGCCTTTCCTCCGCTGCCTCCCTGAGCTGTCCGATGGACATCTGGGAAGGCGTTATGCTCACAAGTCCCGATGCATTAGAGCTCAGGTCCAGGAACAGCGTCATGGAATCGGCGGTACCCAGAGTGTAGTCGTCCAGGGCAGAGGAATCGGTTACCATGACCCTCGGGCCCTCGAGATCCAGCCTGTAGAGGAACCGGTTGATGTCCACGAGGGTAATCCTTCCCTTTGTAGCGGAGATCACCCTGCTGTCCTTGCTGTTTGTATCGTCGAAGACGAGGACATCGTTTATCTCGTTGCCCTCCACCACTCCGTTTGAAATGACACGTTTGCCGAACCTCGTGGAGCTGTAGCTGTCAAGCTGCAGCGTAGGTACGCTCTGGAGGATCTGGGCGTACTTCTCCTTGTATCGCTGTGTTGTGTATGGAATCATCCTGTCCGCGATCATAAGCGTCGCAAACGACAGGACAAGCGATATCGCAATGATGGGGATGAACACATTCCTGATGTGGATCCCGCTTGAGCGGATTGCAAGTATCTCGTTCTGTGAGGAGAGGTTGCCTATGACCATGCTTGCCGATGCAAGAGAGCTGAAAGGCATGGTGTACATCAGGAACTGAGGGATGGAGAACACAACCAGAAGAAGGACATCGGTGACCCGGACGTTCTTCAGGAGAATTCTCTGGGCAAGGACGAGAATCTGGTTCACGAAGAAGATGAAGAAGAAGAAAAGGAACGCGACGATGAAGGAAAAGATGTACTCCTTTCCCACATACATGTACAGACGCCTCTTGCTTCCGAATCCAGATCTCTTCATTCCCATTCCCTCAGATCCCCGTGGAGCCGAAGCCTCCCTCGCCCCTCTCGGTCTCATCAAGGGACGTCACGACTGTGAAAGAGGCGGTCTCGTGTCTGGCAATGACCATCTGGGCGATCCTGTCACCGTCCTTGATGACGAACGGAACATCCGAATGATTGATCAGAATCACCTTGATCTCACCTCTGTAGTCAGAATCCACTGTTCCCGGGGAATTCAGAACGCTTATGCCGGACTTTGCGGCAAGTCCAGAGCGGGGACGCACCTGTGCCTCGTAGCCTGCGGGAAGCGAGATCCTCACACCCGTAGGGACCATGGCCCACCTGTGGGGCTCTATGGTCATGGTAAGGCCAATACCAAGACAGGCGCAGAGATCTGCGCCTGCCGCCTGGCTGGAGCCGTAGACCGGAAGTCTGGCCCCCTCATTCAACTGAACTTTTATCTGGACAGTGTCAGTCTTCACTTGTCTTCGGTCCTCGGTTTCCCCTCGCGCTTATCGCGGCCGCCGAACGGTCTTCCGTGGGGCTTTCTCTCACGGTCACCGAAGGGCTTTCTTGCCGGAGCCTTGCTCTCTCCGTCGGGATCGATTGCATCGATGTATGAAAGGCTCAGCCTTCCGCCTGTGCGGTCGATCTCGATCAGCTTGACAGGAATGACCTGTCCTACCTCGAGGACATCGGAGACGTTCTCGACTCTGGTCCTTGCCAGCTTGGAGATGTGGCAGAGTCCTTCCTTGCCCGGCAGGATCTCGACGAATGCGCCGAAGTCCATGATTCTCTTGACTGTTCCCTGGTAGATCTTGCCGACCTCAGGCTCCTCGATGATGGCCTTGACCATCTCAAGAGCGGCCATTGCGCTGGCGGTGTTCTTTCCGTAGATTGTCACTGTTCCGTCGTCGTCGATGTTGACCTCGGCACCTGTTGCCTGGGCAATGCCCTTGATTGTCTTTCCACCGGTTCCGATGACAGCACCGATCTTGTCCTCCGCGACCTTGGTTGTGAGGATCTTCGGAGCGTACTTGTTGACCTCAGGTCTCGGACCTGCGAGTGTCTGCTCCATGATGCCCAGGATGTGGTAGCGGCCCTCCTTGGCCTGCTGCAAAGCCTTGCTCATGATCTCGGGTGTGACACCGGCGATCTTGATGTCCATCTGGAAAGCTGTGATACCGTCACGTGTTCCGGCAACCTTGAAGTCCATGTCTCCGAGATGGTCCTCTTCTCCGAGGATATCGGAAAGGATCTGGTATCTGCTGTAGTCGGCACCCTCGGTGATCAGGCCCATTGCAATTCCTGCAACCGGCTTGGAGATGGGGACACCGGCATCCATCAGTGAAAGGCATCCGCCGCAGACGCTGGCCATGGATGATGATCCGTTGGACTCCATGATCTCGCTGACGACTCTGACTGTGTACGGGAACTCGTCCTTGGCAGGAACGACAGCCTGGAGGGCTCTCTGTGCGAGATGACCGTGTCCGATCTCTCTTCTTCCTGTTGTAAGACGGCCTGTCTCACCGACTGAATACGGCGGGAAGTTGTAGTGCAGCATGAAGTTGCTGTAGTTCTTGTCTCCGTCGATGTCGTCGAACAGCTGCTCGTCCTGTACCGTTCCGAGTGTTGTTACGGCAAGTGACTGGGTCTCGCCTCTGGTGAACAGTGCGCTTCCGTGTGTCCTTGCAAGAACGCCGGCCTCACAGGTGATGGGTCTGATGTCCTTGACACCTCTTCCGTCGACTCTCTTTCCGTCGTTCAGGATGCTGGCTCTGAGAATCTCATATGCAAGATCGTCGAAGAGCTTTGCAATCTGCTCGGCTCCGTCCTCGTGGGCTGCGATCTCCTCTGCGAACTTCTCCTTTGTCTCAGCCTGAGCCTGCTTGAGGGCATCGTGGCGTGAGAACTTGCTGTCGCCGAATGAAGCCTTCTTCACCAGCGGCTCGGCATATGTGCGGATGGGCTCCAGCCATGAGAGGTCCTCGTTGATCTCCAGGACGGGAAGCTTCTCCTTTCCGGCGATCTTCCTCAGCTCGAGCTGGGCGTCGCAGAGCTTTGTGATGACCGGCTGGGCGGCTGCGATGGCATCGAGCATGTTCTGCTCGGAAACCTCGTGGGCTCCACCCTCGACCATTGTGATTCCCTCACGTGTTCCGGCAACGACGATGTCCAGATCGGACTCCTCGATCTGCTTGAAGGTCGGGTTGATGACATATTCTCCGTCGACAAGCGCAACTCTGACACCTGCGATCGGTCCGTTGAACGGGATGTCTGAAATTGTGACTGCAGCGCTGGCTGCATTGATTGCGATGATATCCGGTGTGTTGATCTGGTCTGTCGAGATGACGGTCGGAACAATCTGGATCTCACGGCTGAATGCCTTCTCGAAAAGCGGTCTCATTGGACGGTCGATAAGGCGGCTGACAAGGATCTCCTTGTCCTTTGGCTTGGCTTCCCTCTTCAGGAAACCTCCGGGAATCTTTCCGGCGGCATAGTACTTCTCGTTGTACTCGACAGAAACCGGTACATAATCAAGCGGTTGTGACGGGGCATCCCCGCAACATACTGTGGCAATGACTGCAGAGCCTGCATAGTGTGCATAGACGGCTCCGTTTGCCTGCTTGGCGATCTTTCCGGTCTCGAACACGAGACAATCGTCACCAAGCTGAACTGAAACTTTCTTTACTTCTGACATTCTCTTTCCTTATTCTTCGTTTTTCTTTCTTTTCTTTTTTGTTCTTATCTCATTTTGCCACAACAAGTTCCATGCCGCTGAAACCATTGTGGTCCAAAACTTGCGCTTTTTCGTCAAGACGCAGTAAAGGCTCCGGTTTCCCGGAGCCCCCAAGCGTCCTTAGATTACTTTCTGAGACCGAGCTCAGCAATCAGAGCACGATACTTCTCGATATCGGTGTTCCTGAGGTACTTGAGAAGTCTCCTTCTCTGACCGACCATCTTAAGAAGACCTCTGTTGGATGCGTGATCCTTCGGATTCTCCTTGAAATGTCTCTGAAGATCGTTGATTCTCGCTGTAAGAAGTGCAATCTGAACTTCTGTAGAACCTGTGTTCTTCTCATCACCACCGAACTTGGCGATAAGCTCCTGCTTTGTTTCCTTGGTAACCATATGTTACTCCCCTAGGAATGTAATCCTGTCTGGATTCATCCGCACAGGCAGTTCCAGGGCCAGGCAGCTCCCTGAAACGACGGCAACAGCCCTGCAGCTCCTTCCGTCTTCTGTCGCTTCCACCATGTACTTCCCTTCTTTTGGAAGAAGAAGTCCAAGAGTGCGGACCGGAAACAGGCGTTTGTGACTCGTCCCTTCAGATTCTTCCGTAAACGGCCTCCCTCTGAGGTCAAGACTGTACGCTCTGCCAAGCAACCTCGCCGCTTTGACAAGATCACCTGTTAGGAGACATCTGCGTATCAGAGAGCTGCTTACCACCTCGCCGTCAAGGACCACGGATGGAATCACCCTGAGAAATGCAGATGAAGTATATCCGAGAAGCAGCCTCTGGATACCTGCAGGACCCACACTGTGTGAAGGATTACCCGCACGGAAGCTGTCTCCAACAACCATCGCCCTGACATCGTACGACGTACAAAGCAAGGCAATGAACTCCTCACCCGACAGTTTACTCATATCATCAGAAAAGTCAATTACACAATGATAATCAACTCCTCTTATCGCCAACATTTCCTTAAGTTCGGAATCGCTCTGAAGAGCATCCAGGCTGCCTTTTGAACCGGCCGCCATCTTGGGATTCACGGAAAACGTCATGACAACGCTCCTCACACCCAGTTCCCGGGCCGTGGAGACGGTCCGGTCCACTATCATCTGATGGCCGGGATGAAGGCCGTCGAAGACTCCGATGGTGACGACACAGGGGATGTTCCTGAAGATATTATCGCAGAAAGGCCTACTCTCCATCCCTCACCTGGCACAGTATGTGCCCGTCGGCGACGCTGTAGATGCATACCGTACGCCCCTGCCTTTTAAGAATGGCGAACCTGGAACCCTGGGGAATCCTGGACTTCACCGAGTTTTTGACATATCCGTTGGATGCCTTGAAAGCCTCCTCCTCGGAAATCCCGAGCTCACAGCATCCAGCGATCCTTTTTATCAGATCCTCGCCGTCACCTATGCCCTTCATGGCCTGCTCGTCGTCGTAGCCTATTGCCTCCGAGACGGAGAAAGGCCCTATCTGGGTCCTGTAGAGCTTTCTGACATAGGCGCAGCTTCCGCATGCGTGTCCTATGTCCCTTGCATATGATCTGATGTATGTGCCTTTGGAGACATTGAGGCGTACCTTCAGAACAGGTGCGTCCCAAGAAATGAATTCGGCACTGTATATGTTGATCTCACGGCCCTGAAGCTCAAGGCCGGTCTCCCCGTTTCTTGCCATCTGATAGCTGCGCTTTCCGTTTATGTGGATAGCGCTGTATGCGGGGGGAATCTGGACCTGAGGACCCACGAACGATCCAACCGCCTTCCTGACGGTCTGTTCATCAGGGACCGGCCCTGTCTCAACCGTCTCCCCTTCAGGATCCAGTGTGACCGTCATTTTCCCGAACTCAATCTCAGCCTCATAGGTCTTGTCCATGTCCATGAAGACAGGCACAAGATGGGTGAACGAGCCGCAGAGGACAATCATCAGGCCATGCGCGAACTTGTCCAAAGTCCCGCAATGGCCTGTCTTTCTGTTGATGTTGCGCTTTATCCTTCCCAGACAGTCGAATGAGGTTATCCCCTCACCCTTGTCCACAAGGATCACTGCGTTCTTTCCCATGTCATTCGGTCCGCAGGCTCTCGAGCAGAGCTTCCATTTTTGCAGCATCGCGTTCAGTGGTATCCGCAACGAAACTCAGTTTCGGGGTGTTCTTCGTCTTCAGGACCTTGGCAAGGCGTGCCTGGATGAATCCCGCGGCACTCTGAAGGGCCTTGACCGAGTTCTGAAGCTGCTCATCCACAAGACAGGTGACATACAGCGTCGCATAGGCGTTGTCCCTAGAGAGGGAGATCCCGCCTATGCTTGCGAATCTGCTGAGCTTGGGATTCTTGATCTCACCGTTGACGATGAGGGTGTTCACAACCTCGACTATCCTTGCCTCGTTTCTGCTCTGGATGTAGTCAGTCATATCAGATGTACTCCTCGAGGTCCTCGAGCTTCCTTGCCTTCTCCTGAATCTCGACGAACTCAAAGGTATCTCCGACCTGGAGATCCTGGAAATCGGCGATTCCGATACCGCACTCGAAGCCCATTGCAACCTCACGCACATCGTCCTTGAACCTCTTCAGCGAAGTGATCTTCACAAGGTCGTGGTTGATCTGGATGTTCTCGCGGATCACGCGGCAGAAGTTGTTGCGCTTGACGCTTCCGCTTGTGACGTAGCATCCGGCGACAAGACCGACTTTGGGAACCTTGAACACCTGTCTGACCTCGGCTGTACCGACATCGACCTCTGTCCTCTCCGGACTGAGCATTCCTTCCATGGCGGCCCTGACATCGTCCACGACATTGTAGATGATGTTGTACTTGCGGATCTCGATCTTCTCCGCATCGGCTCTGGCCTGCGCCTTGGGTGTAGGTCTGACATTGAATCCGATGACGAGCGCCGGATTCTCCGAAGCGGATGCCAGGTTGATATCGTCCTCGATGATGGCACCTGCTGCGGCACGGATCACGCGCACACGGATCTCGGATGTGGAAAGCTTCTCCAGAGCGGCCTGCAGTGCCTCGACGGAACCCTGGACATCACCCTTGATGATGATGTTGAGCTCCTTGACCTCGCCTTCCTTGATGGCTGTGTTGAGGGTCTCAAGCGTGACCTTCTTGAACTTGCTGGCCTGGTTGAGTCTCTCGAGCTCCTGTCTCTTGGAACCGATCTGCCTGGCCTGCTTCTCGTTCTCGCAGACCTGGAACGGATCGCCCGCAGACGGAACATCGGAAAGACCGATGACCTCGACCGGTGTCGAAGGACCGGCTGATGCGATCTTGTTTCCCTTGTCGTCGAACATGGCTCTTACACGTCCCGGATAGATTCCCGAAACATAGTAGTCACCCTGCTTGAGGGTTCCGCGCTCGACAATGACCGATGCCACGATACCGCGGCCCTGGTCGATCCTGGCTTCAAGAACCTTACCCTCTGCCCTGCAGTTCGGGTTGGCCTTGAGATCCATCATCTCTGCCTGGAGCAGGATGGTGTCAAGAAGCTCCTCGATACCGATCTTCTTCAGAGCTGAGATCTGGCAGTACAGTGTCTGTCCACCCCATTCCTCAGGAACAAGTCCTTTGTCAGAAAGCTGTTGCATGACTCTGTCCGGCTTTGCGTCCGGAAGGTCTATCTTGTTGATCGCAACGATGATGGGGACATTTGCGGCCTTGGCGTGGTCTATTGCCTCAAGTGTCTGCGGCATGACTCCGTCGTTGGCTGCTACAACCAGTACGACGATGTCGGTCAGCTTTGCCCCGCGGGCACGCATCATGGTGAATGCGGCATGACCCGGAGTATCGAGGAACACGACATCTCCGCGTCCTGGAAGATTGACCTTGTAGGCACCGATGTGCTGGGTGATTCCACCGAACTCTCCGGCGACGACGTTTGCGGATCTGATGGCATCCAGAAGCTTGGTCTTACCGTGGTCGACGTGACCCATGACGGTGACGATCGGAGCTCTCGGAACGAGATCCTCCTCGCTGTCCTCCTCACGGGCTATAACCGTCTCGTCGTAGAGGTTCACAAGGTGCACGGAACAATTGTACTCCCCGGCGATGATCGTAGCGGTATCGCTGTCGATGCTCTCGTTGATGCTGACCATCATTCCCATGCTGAACAGCTTGGAGATGATCTCGGAAGCCTTGATGTTCATCTTCCTTGCAAGATCGCTGACAGTGATCGACGAGAGTATATCGATTGATTTCGGAACGGCTGCAAGGGAGTCGGCGTTCTTCTGCTTCTTTCCATAAGACTTGAGCTCGAACTCCTCGTCGGTCCTTTCGTCACGACGGTCCTTGTCCTTTCCCTTGTTGTAGACCCTGCGGTTCTTGCTGTCGATGGGAAGTGCCTCTGAAGGAGCTCCGAAACCGCCCTTCTTGGCCGGTCCCTTGGGACCGAAACCGGGCTTCTGTCCGAAACCGGGTCTTCCCTGTCCGTCCTTGTTGAATCCGCCCTGGCGCTGGAAACCGCCCTGTCTGTTGCCCTGCTGGGCAGACCTGGGTGTGTATCCCTGGAGCTTTCCGTTGGGTCCGAAGGACGATCCGAACCCGCCCTGGCGCTGATAGCCGCCCTGGCCTCCGCGGTTGTAGTTGTTGTTCTGGATCCTCTGTCCGTCCCTGCCGTATGTAACGCCGCCGACGGAACCGACCGGTCTTGAGGAACCCGCCGGTCTGGAATCTGAACCGGAATTGATAGGAGGAAGGTTGTCGCCTGAGATGATGACAGGTCCCATGTTGATCGTGCTCTGAGGAATGTTCGTCTTCTTGACGACCTTCTTCTGAACAACTGGGGCTCCCCCTATGACGGGACGTCTGTATGCCGGCTGCGTTGCAGACGGTGCCGGAGTCTGGACAGCGGGCTTTGCGGGAGCGCTCTCCCTTACCTCTGCCTTGACTTCAGCCTTGACCTCCGCCTTCGGTTCTGCCTGGACAACAGGTGCGGCCTCGGGAGCCTTCTGCTCCGCCTTGGCCTCCTCGGCAGGCTGAGCCTTGACGACCACGACGGGCTTCTTCTTGATGATCACTATCTTCTTTTTTTCGACAGAGACCTCAGGCTTTGCCTGTACGGGGGTGGTCTGCTCGACGTTCCTGCTTTGCTTTATCAGTGTAGCCTTTGGTTTATTCTCTTCTGGCATCAATGATTATCACTCCTCGTTCTCTTCTTCAACTTCCTCGAAGCTGATTCCGACATGGCAGTTCGGACACTCGGTCATTCCAACAGTAAGAGGATAGCCGCACTTCGGGCAGGCGAATGACTCACCCTCGCCCTCTGCCTCGGCCTCGTCCTCGATGATGTCAACATTCTCCTTGATGATCTCATTGACCCTTGCAATCTCGTCGGCGGTGAGGTTCGGCATGTTGGCGAAATCCTCATCGGTGAGATTGATGAACTCCTCGACAGAGTAGACATCGTAGAAGTTGAGCTTCTGGATGAGAGCCGGATCGATCGGAAGATCTGTAAGAGCCATCTCGTCCTCGCCGACCTCGACTGAATCAGAAGCCGGAATCTCGTCCTCGTCGAGGAAGACGGAGTCTGCTACAGCCCTGGCCTCTCTGGAGATGTCCATCTCGGCGAACTGCTCCTGGGTCTTGACGTTCACAAGCCAGTCGCAGAGCCTGTTGACAAGTCTGACGTTCAGACCCTGCTTGCCGATTGCAAGAGAGAGCTGGGACTCGTCAACTATGGCTACGGCCTCTTTCTTCGCCTGGTCGATCACATAGACCTGCATGACCTTGGCCGGGGAAAGTGCGTTTGCAATGTACTCGAGAGGATTGGGATCCCACTTGATGACATCGATTCTCTCGTCGTCCAGTTCCTTCATGATGGCCTGGATCCTGTTTCCCTTAAGTCCGACACAGGTTCCGACAGCATCTGCATCCACCTTTCGGGCGGCTACGGCTACCTTTGTCCTGTAACCGGCCTCGCGGACGATCTTCATGATCTCTACGGAAGGATCCTTGGCAACGATCTCGGGAACATAGATCTCGAACAGCTTGCGGACAAAATCCTCGTGGATTCTGCTGAGGATGACGCGGATGTTCTTGTCAGATCTCTCATCCGGCTTGACGGACTCGACATAGCAGCGGATCTTGTCGCCCTTGGTGTAGAACTCCTTGGGGCTCTGGTTCTTTCTGGGAAGATAACCCTGCGTCTTTCCGAGGTCGATGATGAGGTCTCCGTCCTTGTCGCCCTGGACATAGCCGTTGATGATCTCACCGACCTTACCCTTGAACTCCTGCAGAAGCTCGTCCTTCTGGATCTCCCTGATCGCGGACTGGGCGCGCTGCTTTCCGGTCTGGACACTGATCCTGTCGAAGCTCTTCGGATCGATGGGAATCAGAAGCTCGTCACCGATCTCGGCCTCCTCGCTCAGCTCTTGGGCCTCGTCGAGGGGAATCTCGGTGA
>JBGVBT010000183.1:0-2926 GCA_045225895.1 Sphaerochaetaceae bacterium | reverse complement strand
AATGGATGCAGGCTTGCTTTTGTGAAGTGTTCTTCTGTATGTCTCACCCCTTGCCACCCCGGGCTGTTCATCAGCTGTGGGTTGCCTGTGTGTTGCCATGCACATGGCGGGCGGGGCGCGGCATCAAGCCTGGGCGCCCAACGCCCAGGACCTGTGCATGGATTGCCAATGCACAGGCAACCCGCAGCCAATGAACAATCGTGCAGGGGTAAGTGCTGCTATCATAGTGAATAAAGATAAACATTAAAATGATATTAAGACCTTATTTGTTTTGTATGTAAATGATATCAAAACTTATTGAAAATAATATTATAGATACTAAAATCATATAATTGTAATATTTCTTATGTATCAGATAAATTTAATATAGATATTTGAATTGATGTGATTTCTTTGTATATTTGCGCATTGTCGGGAGCATTGCGCTGTTTGGCTTTTTTTAATAGTATTACACAGTTAGAATAAGAATATTTGTTAGTATGCGCGCGAGGCGCATGCTGAGGAGCAAAGATGAAAGCCATTGAACTCGGAAAGACCTATAATCCGAAGGACTTTGAGGAGCGTATCTACGCCCAGTGGGTTGAGGACGGCAATTTCAAGCCTGCAGACGGTAATGAAAAGCCGTTTGTCATTGTAATGCCACCACCGAACGTCACCGGTATCCTGCACATGGGTCATGCATTGAACAATTCCCTGCAGGACATTCTCACAAGATACTACAGGATGACCGGCCGTCCGACGCTGTGGCTTCCGGGAACCGACCATGCCGGAATCGCAACTCAGAACGTTGTCGAGCGTCAGCTTGCCAAGGAAGGTCTGAGACGCCAGGATCTTGGACGAGAGAAGTTCATCGAGAGAACATGGCAGGTCAAGGAGAAGCATCACGACATCATCGTGAACCAGCTCAAGACGATCGGTGCTTCATGCGACTGGTCACGCGAGCGCTTCACAATGGATGAAGGCCTTTCAAAGGCCGTCAGAGAGACGTTTGTGTCCCTCTATGAGCGTAACCTGATCTACAAGGGTCTGTATCTGGTGAACTACTGTCCGCACTGCGGAACGGCACTGGCAGACGATGAGGTGGAGCACCAGGAGGATGTCGGTCATCTTTACGATGTCAGGTATCCGTTCGCAGACGGAAGCGGCTACATCACCGTTGCAACCACAAGGCCGGAGACCATGTTCGGAGACCAGGCCGTTGCAGTCAACCCTGATGACGAGCGCTACAAGAGCCTTGTGGGCAAGATGCTCAAGCTCCCGCTTACAGACCGCGAGATTCCCATCATTGCCGACAGCTTCGTAGGAATCGAGTTCGGAACCGGTATGGTAAAGATCACTCCGGCACATGACCCGAACGACTGGGAGTGCGGAAAGAGACACAACCTTGAGCCGATCAACATCCTCAATCCGGACGGAACCCTGAACGATGTCTGTCCCGAGCAGTTCCGCGGTCTTCCTGCAAAAGAGGCACGAGACCTTGTTGCAAAGACACTTGAGGAACAGGGATATCTCGTCAAGTGTGAAGAATATAAGCACGAAGTAGGTCATTGCTACAGATGTAACACAACCGTTGAGCCGTACATGAGCGAGCAGTGGTTCGTCAGAATGCGCTCCATGGCTGACAAGGCCCTGAAGGCATGGCGTGACGGAGACATCCGCTTCTATCCGAAGCGCTGGGAGAACACATACTCAAGCTGGCTTGAGAACATCCGAGACTGGTGCATCAGCCGCCAGCTCTGGTGGGGGCACAGGATTCCCGTGTGGTACTGCCAGGACTGCGGTGAGATGATGGTCAAGCGCGAGGATCCCTGCTGCTGCGACAAGTGCGGAAGCAAGAACCTCAAGCAGGATCCGGATGTGCTGGATACATGGTTCTCGTCATGGCTCTGGCCTTTCAGCACACTTGGATGGCCGCAGGAGACTCCTGATTTCAAGCGTTTCTTCCCGACAAGCACCCTTGTGACCGGTTACGATATCATTTTCTTCTGGGTTTCGAGGATGATAATGGCCTCGCTGGAGTTCAACGGCAAGGTTCCGTTCAACGACATCTACATCACAGGTCTTGTCAGGGACAAGAAGGGACGGAAGATGTCCAAGAGCCTCGGAAACGGCATAGATCCGATCGATGTCGTGAACCTTTACGGGGCAGATGCAATGAAGTTCACCATCTGCTATCTGGCAACACAGGGACAGGACGTTCTTGTGGACATGGATTCGTTCAAGCTCGGTTCACGTTTTGCAAACAAGATCTGGAACGCAACGAGATATCTTCTTATGAACCTTGAGGGCAGGAATCTGGTCAAGATCGATCCTTCCAAGTTCAACGCGGTGGACAAATGGATCTACCACAGCCTTAACGAGAATGTCCTGAAGGTCAGAAACGCAATCGAGGCCTACAAGTTCAACGAGGCTGCGCAGGCTGCATACGATTTCTTCTGGAACGATTTCTGCGACTGGTATGTAGAGGCTTCAAAGCTCTCACTGTACACCGGCGACGATGCAGAGAAGGACAGAATCGTCTCCATCCTGATGGATATCCTCGCCGAGTCCATGAAGATGATGCATCCGATGCTCTCGTTCATCACAGAAGAGATATGGTCAAAACTTCCGAACACGGAAGGCAAAGTGATTGTTTCTTCGTTCCCAGAGTATCTTGAGGCCAGAAAGAGCCCTAAAGAGGCCCAGATGATGGTTGCCATGCAGGATCTCGTCCGCGGCATAAGGAACATGAGGGCCGAGCTTGGAATCGGTGCGGAGAAGAAGCTGAGGATGGTCATCAGAATGGACCAGGCCGGCGATCTTTCCGCTTTCATGAAGTCCCATGCGGATCTTCTGAAGGTTTTCGCCAACTCGGATGACCTTACAATCGATGATGACGGAAAAGCCGATGTCAGCGGTGCCTTCCCAATCGCAGGTGCGGGCTTTG
>JBGVBT010000182.1:0-4887 GCA_045225895.1 Sphaerochaetaceae bacterium | reverse complement strand
GACAACCTGCTGGTGGATTAAAGCAAACTAGACATATCCAGATATAAGAAATATAATTTCTCAGTATGAAGACTTGGTTGACTTATCTGGCCGCCGCTGCCATGGGCTTTGCTTTTGAACTCACATTCAGAGACAGCTACATCTTTATTTCGTCGATGAATTTCATGGCAGGTGCTGTCATGAAGCTCGGGATCTTCATGGTCTTCCCACTTGCCTTCTTCACAATGGCATCGGGAACCGCTTCTCTCTCAAGGCGCCGCGGAAGGACCGGTTTCGTCTGCCTGTCGACCGTATTCTGGGCAATCCTGACATCCCTGCTGCTCTCCGTTGCCGCAGCACTGATCTTCAGACTTTACCCGGCAGCCTTCCCCATCACATCAACAACTCCGAAGAACGCCAACCAGTACAGCGACCTGTACAGAAGCCTTTCATCGTCAACTGCCTCCAGGCTGGTTGCCGCAAACCCCTTCACCGCCAACGCCTTCATCAACTTCATAAAATCAGGCGACTGCCTTCTTCCGGTCATCCTCATTGCCCTGATTCTGGGCTATGCTGTCAGACCTACAAACGAGGTCATCAGACCGGCATACATCACTCTGAACTCAATCAGCGAAGCAATGTTCAGACTCGCCAAACTGGTTGCCAGATTCCTCTGGCTCGGCATTTTCTTCCTTGCCGGAGTCTGGCTCCACGCACTCAGGGAGGACGGCTCGGTATTCTATTCCTGTAGGTTCATGTACATGTGCCTGCTGACATCCGGCTTGATTCTTTTCGCAGTCATTCCTCTGATCTATGCCATCGCAACAGGCTTCAAGAGAAATCCGTACAGACAGCTCCTCCGGCCGGTTTCGGCAGCTGTGGCATCGTTCTTCTCCGTGAATTACCTCTTCAGCCAGTGCACCCTTTACACGGACTGCAGGACGAATCTCGGAATCCACAAGAATGTCGTCTCAACAGCACTGCCCCTTCACAGCATCCTGACAAAAGGCGGAAGCGCCCTCATCTCGACAATGAGCACATGTTCGCTGGTCTATGCGCTGGGAGGAAGCATGCCCACCGTCCTCCAGACGGTCACGATCGCTTTTGCCTGCACTCTTGTGAGCTTCATCTCCTGTCTGCATGCGGGCTATGAGGTCGTCTTCATCGTGACATTCGCAATCGGACTGCTCGACCTCGACATGGGTGGTGCCCAGTTCTCTCTCATAGGGCTGATTCCTTTCCTCAACGGAATCGCACTGATGTTCGACATCCTGCTTGCAGGACTTGGAACAAGCTTCACAGCCTGTCATCTGAAAGCCGATTGCAACATCATTGACAAGGACGTTGTCTGATGAACAGCAAGTTTCTACGCGTACTTGTCATCATTATCCAGTTTCTCGTCATTACAGCAGAACTCGGGCTGTGCATCTACAGCATCGTACTTGTGGAGGACGTCACGGAGAACTTCTTCACTGCGGCAGTTGTCCGCATTTCGGCAATCATTCTGATGACAATCTCCTACTACAAGACAAGTGTCTCCAGAATAAATCCGGGCAATCTTTTCATCATCTTCTACCTGTTTTCCATGACGGTTGCGGAACTGGTTGTCCTTTCCCGTTTCACAGCCATTACAGGCTTGAGCTTCATCCCTCCCCATGCCCTGGCAAAAATGATCATGGCCGCCCAGATACTCGTCCAGTTCTGCCTGATCGGTTACGCGGTCCAGTACCAGACAAATGAACACAGCAGCATAGTGCGACTTTTCTTTCTCGGAATCGTGGCCACAGCATTCATGGTTGTCCTCATTCCGTCTTCGCAGTCGGTTTCCACACTCTGGAACATGAAAGCTCCCCGGATCCTTCTTTCAACACTTGCCGTTGTGGCGTTGGTATCCAGCATGATTCTGGCCTTCTCGGAGACCACAAAGGCAGGTGTCCTGCGACACATGGCCACTGTCCTTCTCATTGTCGGAAACTTCATTACCGTCTTGTCTGACACTCTAATGGTCACAATGGTAGGAAGCGCGATCTTCTTCGTCGGCGGAATCATCACAATGCTGATCACCCTCAGAAACTCGGTCATTCTCTGAAACTCCATGAGACTTTACCTGCTCCCCCAGTCATTCAAAGGCGAAAGCTCAGTGGTAATCAAAGGAAAGGATTTCAATTACCTTACGCGCTCGCTGCGGCTCAGAGAGTCACAGAAACTTATGGGCAGGGACAGGGAAGGAAACCTCTGGGAACTCTGCCTCGAGAAGATAAACAGAGACAGCTGCCTTCTGAGTGCGGTTCCGGCGGAAAAGGCAGAGGAAAGGACAGACGCCCTTCCGCAGGCAAGACCTCTGAAACCCATCATCCTCTACCAGTGTCTTCCCAAAGGGAGAAAGGCCGATGACATAATCAAGAAGGCCACGGAAGCCGGAGTCCGGGACATTGTCCTTGTGAACAGCAGAAACTGCGTGGCAAACCTCGAAGGGAAGGAAATGTCCCGGCTTGGGCGATATGACGCAATGGTCACAGAGGCAATCCAGCAGAGCGGATCGATGGTCCCGACAAAGGTTCACGGAGTACTGGAACTCAAGGATATTCCGGACGACTTCGAAAAACGTAAAGCGGGAGGTCTGGGGCTTGGCCTGGTCCTTCATCAGAGCAGGATAGAGAACCAGAACAACGACCTTCTCCAGTGCACGAAAGGTTTCGACGGAACGGTTGCAATCGTTGTCGGTCCGGAGGGCGGACTTGAGGAGTCGGAATGCCAGTTGCTTCTTGAGAGGGGATTCAGGGCGGTTCTTCTGAAAACCAATATTTTAAGATGTGAGACTGCCTCGATTTACGCCATCGGAGCAATCCAGACAATCCTGGAATCAGGTTGTCAATAACTTGTGCATAAATATCTTGTTTTTAGTTGTTTCCACGTTGTTGCAGACTATAAAAGAACAATTATTCTTATATAACTTTTTAATCGGTTGACACTGTCTATCCCAAACACATTTCCTTATTCTACAACAAATTAAATTCTACTTCCCGTGTGATTAGTACCAAGATGGGAAGGTTACCGGACGCCCTTTTGTTTATTAAATGCACAGCATCCTTTACAGGTTGTGCATAACTTGTGCAATAGTGTGTGCAAAAAAGACCCACCTCTCTGTTTTCTTCGTATTATCTTCTTTTAATAGAAGAACCTGCCCGAAGGCAGGTTCCATAAGTAAAAAAGACGGAAGGAACTAGAAATTCACTACGTTTCTGCCGTTGCCTCCGGCAGCCCCGTAGGAGGTTTCATATGTCTGCAGATAATCGTATGCCGCCTTGCAGACAACATCGTATTTGATGTCGAACAGCGGCCTTTCGTCATAGTTCATCTCTGAGATGTAGGCGTTTCTGGCAATAAGGAGAAGGACGATCTCCCTGAGGCCGGAGGAGGCGTTCTGCTCAGCGAATTTGTGGATGTTCTCATCCGAGAATTCCGGATTCGCCTCAACGAACTTCAGGTCGACATCGTTGTTGATAAGGTCCGTGTATGCCTTGACCTCTTCCTCCGTGACATATATATCCTCGACCTCGATATCCGGAAGGACACCTTCCTTGTTGATCGGAACCTCTTTGGGCCCTGTGAAGCTGGCCGTGGTGAGGGAGATGAATCCGTCTCCGAAGGTGGAGACAAGCTGCATCACACCCTTTCCGAATGACTTGGATCCTACTATCACGGCCCTTCCCGTATCCCTCATCATGGAGGAGAACAGTTCTGCGGAACTGGCGGTTCCTCCGTTGATCAGAATGGCGATGTCCACGTCCGGCTGGACTGCGACAGTGCTGGAGGCGGAGAACTTCCCATTCTTGGAATGGTCTTTGTATGTGAGGTACATGAGGTCCGAATTGCTGACGAACAGATCCGCGATGGCAAGGGCTGAATCGACATCACCGCCCGGGTTGTTCCGGAGATCGATGATCAGTTTCTGCATTCCCTTTGCAGACAAATTGTCCAGGGCCTTTGATATGGACAGATATGTGCTCTTCGAGAACTCGAGAATCCTGAGATATCCGGTCTTTCCGTCAATCATCGCATTTTCGACAGTGGGGGTTGTGACCTTTTCCCTTATCAGATCCACCTTGAAAGTGCTCTCTCCCCTCTTGATGGTCAGAGTGACACTTGTTCCCGGAGTTCCCTTCATCCTCTTCGAACATTCGTTGGCATCAAGGGGAATTACGGACTCCCCGTCGATCTCAATTATCATGTCTCCGGCCTTCAGTCCCGCTCTCGAACATGGAGCGTTCGGAAACACCTGGGAAATCACGGCATAAAGGGTCTTTTCATCAGAAGGATCCTGACCCGCTTCATTCGTCTTGTAGAAGTAGATTCCAAGTCCGCCGTAGGTTCCGGACACCTCTTCAGCATAATCTCCGGATTTTTCGGCCTTCACGTAATAGGAATATTTGTCTCCCAAGGCCGAAAACATAGCAGTGGCCATGGCCTCATAGACGGCAGCATAGTCAATATCATAGAGATAGTTCTTTTCGACGTACTGGTAGAGCCTCTCAAGTGTCGCCATGTCCCTTGAGATTATTTCGGAACCGGGGGAGGTTCCGCGGGATCCGGAATCCGCAGAGGTTTTCTGCATCTGGGAATTGCGTATCAGGTTGTCGAAGAACAACCTCTGCTCTTCCGGAGTTCCGTTCGCAAACATGGTTCCTGCCATAGCGGCAAGAACCACAAGGACCAAAATTAGCTTTTTCATAACTGAAATATACATCTTTTTCCGAAGAACGTCTTTCCATTAACAAAGGGACACACAAAAAACACAAACTCATGCTGTTTGTGCTATGATTTCTGTCATGCAGATGTATGTTGATTTCCCAAGCTGGATATCGCCTTTTGTCGTACCCTTTCTGTCCGTAAGATGGTATGCGGTCA
>JBGVBT010000181.1:0-2143 GCA_045225895.1 Sphaerochaetaceae bacterium | reverse complement strand
GCGGACTTCTGTTCTACAGCACACTGTTCGACGAGAACGCATCATGCCACATCGCCATGGGCGACGGATATGTCGAATGCCTTGACGGCTTCGAGAACATGAGCCTGGACGAGTGCAGGAAGCTCGGAGTGAACGAGTCGATGATCCACGTGGACTTCATGATCGGCTGCAAGGACATGGACATCACGGCAAAGACTCGTGACGGAAAGTCGGTGCCCATCTTCCGCAACGGCAACTGGGCTTTCTGACAATCAGAAACAATACGGAACTATTTTTCCGCAACGGCAACTGAGAGAGAAGACGCGGGAATACCAAGGCGCAAGCAAATGACAGTGCCATGTACACGGCGTTTGCGCGCGACGAAGGAATTCCCCGTATTGTCTCTCAGTCAACCGATTCGATTATTCCGCCGGCAAGAACTGTATCATTGTCGTAGACCACCAGACTCTGGCCGCATGTGGCCGCCTTGACCGGCACCTCGAACTCGGCGCACAGCCTGTCCATGCGGTCCATGTAGACCTTGCAGGCAATCGGGGTTCCGGTGGACCTGATCTTCGCACAGGCATGGATGGGCTTGTCCAATCCCTCTACAGACACCCAGTTTATCTTGGATGCCCTGACGGTTGTGTTGACCGTGTTCTCCTCGTATCCGACAACAACCCTGTTGTTGGGAACATCCAAAGAAAGCACATAAAGCGGTCTGGGAGCTGAGACACCAAGGCCCTTTCTCTGACCTATCGTGTAGTTCCAGATTCCGTTGTGCTTGCCAAGCACGCTGCCCTCAAGGTCCACAATGTCCCCGCTTTTCGGCTCCACATCCAGAAGATCGGCATAGCTTCCGCTGTAGAAATCCTGACTTTCGCTCTGACCCTGCGGGTGGAGGCCAAGCTTCTCGTCTATTGCCCTGACTTCTTTCTTCAGCATTCCGCCCAGCGGGAAAAGCGTGTCGGACAGCTGCTTCTGTGAAAGCCTGTACAGAAAATAGCTCTGGTCCTTTACCGGGTCCTTTCCTCTCTTGAGGCAGTACCTTCCGTTCTCCTGCTCTATTCTCGCATAGTGGCCGGTGGCGAACTTGTCGAACCCTATCCCCGCCTCCCTGGCGTAATCCACAAGTGCTCCGAACTTGATCTTCTGGTTGCACCATATGCACGGATTGGGGGTTCTGCCGCTGAGATACTCTTCCCTGAAATTCCTGATCACTGTGGACTCATAGAGGTCGGAAATGTCCAGAACGGTGTGCTGTATTCCAAGTATCCTGCAGATTTCCTTGGTCTTCTCTATGTCCTGAGCCTCCATTGGAGAAAAACAGGCATCGCGCACAGGCTTTGACGAAGGCACAATGCTGTCCTTCCAGAGCGACATGGTCACTCCCATGACCTCGTGCCCCTGCTCTTTGAGAAGATATGCCGCTACGGAGGAATCGATTCCTCCGCTCATTCCTACAAGTACTCTCATTGTCATTTCCCCGCTTTAAGAATGACCGTCAGCGCTCCGCTGCCACCTTCCGATGCCTTGGGAACACTCACCTCTCTGACCAGACTGCTGTTCTTGCAAAGTCCTATGATGGCAGGCCTGAGTACAGCCTCGCCGTTTTCAGAATGGATGCCCTTTCCGGTTACAATCCTCACCTTCCTCAATCCGCGTCTGCGGCTGGCTTCCAGAAACTCGGTGGTCGCGCGCACCGCATCCTCAAGACGCATCTCGTGTAGATCCAGTTCCTCCTGGGCAGGCATTCTTCTGATTTCGTTTATCGATGGTCCGCCTTCATGACCGCGGTCGTCGGCACTTGCCCTTCTGGACATGGCCTTTGCCTCGTCATGGGTGCTCTCCCACATGCTGTAGATATCGGCGAAACTCTGTTTTGCCACAGCCTTCTCCTTGATATATCTCCCCGGCTTTGTAATTGACGAAATTCCTTCTATTGGCTATCCTTAGTTCCGTTGATTCCATAGCTCAGCTGGATAGAGCACTTCCCTCCTAAGGAAGGGGTCGCGCGTTCGAATCGCGCTGGGATCAGTTGAAAGGCCCTTGCAGACGCAAGGGTCTTTTTTTCGGATTATTCCGTCTTGATCGTTATCTGCAGATAGAATCTGACGGTGTGGCCGTTACCCTGGTAGCGGACACAAACATTCTCCACCTCGCA
>JBGVBT010000180.1:0-6889 GCA_045225895.1 Sphaerochaetaceae bacterium | reverse complement strand
TGATGTGACCCCCAAAAGTTGGACTAACCAACGAAGGGGGTTTCATGCATTTGGAAAATGAAAAGAAAAGAGAACTGCTTCTAGCACTGTTGGAAGACAGCCACAAACTCAAGGTTCTTTCTTGGGAGTATGGGGTTCATCCGGAATATGTTAGAAAGCTTCTGAAAAGGGCTCGGATTCACGGAGTGGAAAACGTTCTCTCCAAAGGCACCTATAGAAAGTACTCGGACGACTTCAAGCTCCAGGTCGTAAAATATGTCGAGAACGACAACACAGAAGCAGCTGCGGAAAGGGAATTCAATCTTGCCTGCGCACTTGTACACTACTGGTGCAAAAAGTATTCTGAAGGAGGCATAGAGGCTTTGACCCGCGCCAACAGGGGAATACTTTTGAAAGACGACAGACAGGAAACAGACAGAAAAGAAGAGAAAACGGTCCACACAGAGAAGGAGTTTGAAGAACTGCAGAGGCAACTCAGACGTGCCCAGATGGAGAATGAATTCCTAAAAAAACTCGATGCCTTGGTTCGAGAGAGGATCGAGCGAGAAAAAAAGAAATAGTTCTCGTGATCGACGAACTGAGGCGCAAGTATCCTCTCAAGGATCTGCTTGTGCTTGCAAAGCTTTCCAAAAGCACTTTCTTCTACATTCTCGGGAGAATCAACAGGAAAGACAAGGATGCAGCGCTGAAGGAAAAGATTAGTCAACTGTATGCGACAAAGAGAAAAGGAAACGAGAAGTACGGATACAGAAGGATCTGTTTGGAACTGCGGAAAACGGATGAGTTCGCCAAAGTGAACCACAAGAAAGTGCAGAGGTTGATGAAGGAACTCGGTCTTTTCGGGTACATCTCCAAAAACGGTCGAAGAAAGTATTCGTCCTACAGAGGCGCTGTCGGAAAGATTGCCGACAATGTAGTGGCCAGACATTTCAACGCAGACAGACCCAACAAACTGTGGTCCACAGACGTCACCGAGTTTGCTCTGTGTACCGGGGATGTCAAAGTCTACCTGTCTCCGATCAAGGACTTCTGTGACGGCTCGATAGTGAGTCACAACTGCTCCACCACGCCTGACATGAAGCTGGTCCTGGGAATGCTGGACAAAGCCTTGGACAAGAACATGTGTCTTGCAGGCTTGGTGTTCCACAGTGACCAGGGGTGGCAGTACCAGCATGCAACCTGGAGAAAGAAACTGGGTTCCAGATGCATCACACAGAGCATGTCACGCAAGGGCAATTGCTTGGACAACAGCAAGATGGAGACCTTTTTCTCTACTCTGAAGAAGGCAATCTGGTTTGGCCGCGAAAAGGACTACAGGAGTCCTGATCAGTTGATTGCTGCAATTGATGATTACATCGACTGGTACAACAACGAAAGGATTCAAGCAAAACTTAAAGGCTTGTCTCCTTTACAATTTCGAAAACAAGCCTTTAAGATGGCTATGTAAAGATTCTTGTCCAGCAAATGGGGTTCACACCATTTATCAGCCTAAAAGTCATTTTTATCAATTTTAGGCTGACAAACTGTCCTCCTACCGCCAAGCTTCAAACCCCCATCAATGCCTAAACGAAAAAAGCAGCCTCTTTCGAAGCTGCTTTTCCGTTTACACGGCGGGGGGTTTGAACCCTCGACCTCCACCACGTCAAGGTGGCACTCTCCCGCTGAGTTAGCCGTGCATTGCATTACCATTATGCACGATTTACGGAATCTGTCTAGTATCTGGACAAAAAACTTGTCAAACGGGTGCGCATGAAACCCCCGTGTTGGATTTACTCCAACGTACGGAGGTCAATTCACAATGCGGCAGTCCCTTTTTTTCAGGCAAGGAGCAGCTGGCCTGAACCGGATTTCCGGAAGGCGAAGGCAAACCTGATTATTGCCTCAATCAACAACTTTCTGTAGGATATACAGAAAGGAGTTCATTTCCATGGATAACACCCAGAAGCAGATAATACTTACGGGAGACCGCCCCACGGGACGTCTCCATCTCGGACACTATGTCGGGTCTCTCAGGCGCCGTGTGGAGCTTCAGAACTCTGGCAAGTTCGACGAGATCAACATTCTGATTGCAGATGACCAGGCCCTCACGGACAATGCGGACAACCCGGGCAAGATCAGGGACAACATCATCAACGTTGTCCTGGACTACCTGTCCGTGGGCATTGATCCTAACAGGACCACAATCTGCGTGCAGTCGGCGCTTCCCGCACTTCACGCGCTCACTTTCTACTATATGAATCTTGTCTCGACGGCAAGGCTTTCCAGAAACCCCACCGTCAAGGCTGAGATCCAGATGCGCGGTTTTGCGGACGAGGGCCTTCCTGCAGGATTCTTCGCATACCCTGTGTCACAGGCCGCGGACATCACGGCATTCGATGCAACGGTCGTACCGGTAGGAGAGGACCAGCTTCCCATGATCGAGCAGACCAGAGAGATTGTCGAGAAGTTCAACAGGACCTACGGCGAGACGCTGGTGCTTCCCAAGGCTATGATTCCGGAGAACCTCATGCAGAGGCGTCTTCCCGGTGTCGACGGAAAGGCCAAGATGAGCAAGTCGCTCGGAAACTGCATCTATCTCTCTGACGATTCCAAGACGGTCAAGAAGCAGGTCAACGGCAAGATGTTCACTGATCCCACACATCTGAGGATCGAGGATCCGGGCCATACCGAGGGCAATGTTGTGTTCACATATCTGGATGCCTTCTGCACTGACGAGGACTTCAAGCGTTTCCTTCCGGATTATGCGAACCTTGACGAGATGAAGGATCATTACAGACGCGGTGGCCTGGGAGACGGAACATGCAAGAAATTCCTGATCAATGTCCTTGAAGAGACCCTCGAGCCCATCAGAGCCGAGCGCAGCAAGTGGGCATCGGACATAGATGACGTCTACGATATTCTGCTCGCGGGAACAAAGAAGGCTCAGGAGAAGACGAACGCGACACTGGCACGTGTCCAGAGTGCGATGCGGATTGACTACTTCAAGGACCGTAGCATTGTCGGCGATTGGGAGAAGCTTCTCAGAAATGCGGAGGCATGAGGCACAGATGGCAAAAGAACAGGTACAGAAAGCATATCTATATCTCGTGAAGATCCCCAGCAGCAACGACCTGATAGTCTGCGCCGCTGAGAGTGTCTTCTATCCGGGAACCTATGTAGTGGCTCCCACCCGTTACGGCCAGGACATGGGCGTTGTGGTGGGCTCGGCCGCAGGACTCGGGCAGGAGAACACATATAAGCCGGGGTGCAAGGCGTGTCTCGGCGCATGCCATTTCGGTCCCACTCCCAAGACCGAGGATGATGACCAGCGCATCGCTGCCATCGGAAACATCGAGGACGGGGACGTGGTGGTGGAGACGGACGGCCACGTGACGGACATGGGACCGCTTCCCGAGTTCGAGATCAGGCCGGAGCGCCCCCAGACCATAGTTCCCGCAGACCCCGAGGTTGACGAGACCGGTCTGTGGGACCAGGCCTACAAGGAGCCCGAGATGGTTGAGATCGACGGCGACGCCCAGTGGATCTCCCATATCGCCACTCCGGACGAGATCAGACGTTATTCCGAGAACAAGGAAGACGAGAAGGAAGCAATAAAGATCTGCAGGGAGAAGATTGCCAAGCACAACCTCGACATGAAGCTTGTCACGGCGCACTTTCTGCTCAGCGAGCCCAAGGTGCTTTTCTTCTTCACGGCGGAGGACAGGGTTGACTTCAGGAATCTGGTCAAGGACCTTGTCTCCGTGTTCAGGATGAGGATCGAGCTCAGACAGATCGGTGTAAGAGATGAATCCAGGGTTCTGGGTGGCCTTGCAGTATGCGGAAGGGACTTCTGCTGCCACTGCGTTTCGGACAAGCTCAAGCCAGTGACCATCAAGATGGCGAAGGAACAGAACCTGTCGCTGAACTCCATGAAGATCTCCGGTCCGTGCGGCAGACTTCTTTGCTGTCTCAGCTACGAGTTCGACTTCTATCTCGAGGAGAAGCAGGCATATCCCGCGGAGGGAAGCAGGATCAAACTCGGCCAGGATCTGTTCAAGGTCACGGAGATAAACATCCTTTCCCACAAGATGACGGTTTCCGGTTCGGAGGGGAGACAGTTCACAATTCCGCGCAGCGAGCTGTACTTCGATCATGAAAAGGGCCGTTGGGAGGTGTCTCAGCGTTATCAGGAGGAATTTTTATCCAACTGACTTAAAGTGTTGTATTGACCTATTTTAAGGTCTGTGATATGTTTTTGGGCGTTGCCCCGTTCTTCGGGTGTCAATTTCCGTAAAGTAAATAGTTTATCTTGAAAAAGATATTTGGAGGTTACAGTGAATCGTTCTGCAGATAAGAGAGATCGTGAGAACAAGGCCAGAAGGCTCAGAAACCGTGCAACAAAGAGCGAGTTCCGCACAGCTATCAAGGCATTTGATGCCGCAGTTGTCGCAGGAGACAAGGCAGCAGCCGAGCAGGCAATGAAGCTTTCATTCAAGCTTATGGATTCAGCAGTCAACAAGGGTACAATTCATCACAATACATCAGACAGAAAGAAATCAAGAATGAACATCAAGTTCAACAAGATGGCATAATTGGGGTAAAGCATTATGGAGAAGACCAAACTTACAAAAGCAGTTATCATCGAGCATCTCCATGACAAACTGGGGATCAACAGGAATGATATCCATCAGATCGTCGACGAGTTCTTCGAGGAAGTCAAAGATGGTCTCAAGGATGAGAAAGTCATTGAGCTCCGCGGCTTCGGAACCTTCGAGGTCAGGACACGCAAGGGCAGAGAGAAGGCCCGCAATCCTAAGACCGGTGACCTGGTTGCTGTGGATACCCACGGTGTTGCAGTCTTCCGCCCGGGCAAAGAGCTCAAGGATCTGGTCTGGGACCTTCGTCAGGAGAATTGATTAGAACGATTCCATGAACAGACTATTCAGCGTAAACGACAAGGTTCTACGCAGGCGCAACCTCAGGACGGTTTGTTCTGAGGTTGTTCTGTTGTTGGCCTCAGCATTCCTATTCGCAATGGCACACCCGAGTTTCCTCTCCAAGAACGGATTCGGGTTTCTTGCTTTCGTCGTACTGATTCCGGTATTCGCCGTCATCAGGAACACTTCCTGGAAGCTCGTCGGTGCGTATGGTTTTCTATACGGTTTTGTATATTACTCGATATTCAACTACTGGCTGACGACATTCCATCCGTTCGCCATCCTGATTGTGACCATAATCAAGGGTGCCGAGATGCTGATCCTGTTCTTCGCCCTCAAGGCGATGGACAGCTGGTTGGGGGATGTCCTCAAAGGAAGGCTGGTGCATGTGCTGCAGGCCGTCATCTGGGTTGCGTACGCATACATCTCCCAAGGCTGGTTCGCAGGCTATCCGTACGGATCTATAGCATATGCTCTCCATGCATACAAGATCCTCATCCAGGTGTCCGACCTGTTCGGAATCTGGGGTCTGACATTCATGCTGGTCCTTCCCCAGGCATTTCTGGGCAACTGGGCCGCAGACCATTTCAGCAGGACAAGGGTCAGCCACAGCGAGGGTCTATGGCAGCATATCCTGGTCCACAGGATCACGCTCTGCATCTATGTCGTGCTTCTGATTGCACAGATAATCTACGGAATCGTGGCATACTCGCACTGGAGCAGGGTCCAGGAGGACAAATTCTTCAAGGTCGCAACCGTCCAGCACAACGCCGATTCCTGGAAGGGCGGATATGTGACATACGAGAGGAACTTCATCAATCTGGAGAAGATGAGCCTTGAGGCCATGCTCTACAACCCCGACATGGTCATCTGGTCTGAGACCGCGTTCGTTCCTTCCGTGAGCTGGTACACAACCTATCCTTACACCGGAAACGACGAAGGAGAGACGTTCGACTATCTCAGACGTATCCAGGGACTTGTGGACGACTTCGTGAAGTTCGGTTCCGAGCTGGGACTCCCTCTGCTCACCGGAAACCCGTCAAGCGTCATCAAGGACCCGAATCTTCCTCCTTACAACGAGGAAGGCGAGTGGAACAAGCTCGACTACAACTCTGTCATCCTTTTCGATGACGGAATGATCAAGCAGTCCTATCTGAAGCAGCATCTTGTCCCGTTCACCGAGCATTTCCCGTACGAGAAGCAGATGCCTTGGCTGTACAATCTCCTGAAGGCCAACGACTACCACTGGTGGGAGAAGGGTACGGAATCCGTGGTCTTCGAGACCTCCAACGGAATCAGGTTCTCTACACCTATCTGCTACGAGGATGTTTTCGGAGACATCTGCGCCGAGTTCGTTGAGAACGGAGCCGACCTGATCATCAACATGACCAACGACTCGTGGTCAGGATCGGAGGCCGCCGAGCGCCAGCACATGGTCATGGCCGTCTTCAGAAGCGTGGAGAACAGAAGGACCGTCCTCAGAGGCACAAACAGCGGAATGACATGCCTTATCACTCCGGAAGGAAAGATCCGCGGAGAGATGACTCCGTTCAAGATGGGTTACAAGATCTGGGATGTCCCCGTGTTCACAGGTGAGAAGAACGGAAGCACCCTCTACACACGCACCATAGATATCAGTGCGAAAATCTGCGTATGGCTCTCATATGCGGCACTTCTCTGCGGTCTTGTTCTGGTTGTCATGAGAACCTCCAAAAAGCGCAGAAACGCAGGGAAATAAGCTTTTTTTTGCGATTTAATTGCTGTCTTGTGCAGGTATTAGCCACCTGCACAAGGCAATTATTGACAATGCCCCCTTGTGGGTATTAATATTCAGCTATCCATAAAGGAACCTTGAGTTCCCCGAAACAAATCCCACAGATTCTTAATATTTTTTATTCACCGGACGCGTAAGCGTCATTTGGAGAAAAACTACATGGATAATGAGACAACTGGTGTTGTGACTGAAGAAACAG
>JBGVBT010000179.1:0-2655 GCA_045225895.1 Sphaerochaetaceae bacterium | reverse complement strand
AGGGCGTTCTGTCCGCAGTTGAAGTAAAGCCTGACATGACCGCGGATCTGCTCGTGGCCGAGCGAATAGATCAGACCTATCTCTCCTGTGGAGGCCACATGGACTCCGCCGCAGGCAATGCGGTCCACATCCTCTATCTCCACAATCCTGACATCACCTTCAACCTTGATGCTGCGTCTGAGTCCCAGGGCCTCGGCATCGCTGTGGCTCATCTCGTGGTACAGGATCCTGTGGTTCTCCCTGATCCTGGCGTTGGCCGCAAGAACAAGCTCGTCCACCGTCTGCTGGGGAATCTGTTCCTTATCCGTCTCGATCGTCAGATAGTCCTCGCCCTGATGGACGGCAACCGTGCCGATTCCGAACATGTAGTACAGTAGTCCGGAAAGAAGATGCTGGGCCGCATGCATGACCATGAAGAAATAGCGGTGGTCCCAGTCAAGGACAAGCTCAAGCTCCTCGCCCTCCTTCAAAGGTGTGGTAGGCGGGAGGATCAGGACGGACTGACCGTCATCGCCCTTCCTTGTATCCAGGACCCTGTACGGGCCGAGCGTCCCCCTGTCACCAGGCTGTCCGCCGCTTTCGGGGTAGAAGATGGTGCTGTCTGTGATGACCTCGGTGGCCTTGTCCGTATGCTTCACGCCCGTGACTGTGCACATGAGGCTGCGTCTGTATGGCTCGGTGTAATAATGCTTGTTCATAGTCCCATAGTACTATTTATGGGCGAAGTTGTCTAAGCGGTGTTTTTTTATTATCTTTCAGTCGGACAAAACCTAAGGAGCAGAAAATGGGACGTATCAAATCCGCATGGGAGATCGCACTTGAGAAGACTCAGGACATTGAAATCGACGAGGCCAAGTACCGCACGGACACTCTGGAGCGCGAAGGCATGGCCCTTGCCGGCGGATATCTGAACAATACGGACCAGAAACTCGATGTCGTGGCGGCCAAATATGCCTCATATTCAAAGGACGACCTTGCAATAGTGCGCCGCGGTTTGGTCAGCACAATCCTTTCCAACATCAGCCTCCCCAACGACGACATCTACCAGATGCGCTTCGACCGCACCACAGATCTTGTGAACGTGGTCACACAGGGGGATTCCCAGGCACTGGGCCTCATGCATCAGATCGGCGACTTCCTGAAGCAGTACATCGATGCAAAGACGGCTTTTGTCGACAGGATGAAGGCTCAGATCCAGCAGGCCATGGAAAGCAATCCCGAGGGTGTGAACTCCTCCCAGTATTCGCAGATCATCAGCCAGAACCTCAAGAAAATGGATGCACAGTACGGCGAGGCCCTGGACAACACCAAGCAGAGCCTGAAGCAGCTCCTCGACTGAATCCGGACACTTCCTTTTTCATCAGTTCTCTTGAAAACCTAGTAATGTACAGGTTATTATATCCATAACTGGTTTTCCGGAGGATTCAATGCGCATTTCAACAAAAGGCCGCTATGCCCTGTGCGTCATGCTCGATCTTGCCGAGCACTACAAGGAGGGCCCCGTCGCCCTCAAGGACATTTCGGCAAGACAGAACATCTCGAAGAAATATCTGGAGCAGATTGTGGCCCTGCTGAACAGACCGGAGATTCTTAAGACCGTCCGTGGAGCCCAGGGCGGCTACATGCTGGCGAAATCCCCCGACAAATACACAGTGGCGGAGATTCTCAAGCTCTCCGAAGGAAGCCTTGCCCCTGTTCCGAACCTGGAGGATCCTTCAGAAGCCGCAGCTGCCGCCGATGCCCAGCTGCTTCCCATCTGGCAGGGCCTGTACGACACGGTCAACAGTTACCTTGAGGGAATCACCCTTCAGAGCATCATCGACCGCAAGATGGAAAGTTACGACTACAGCATATAAAGACTTTCACTCCGGATCGTTTTCGAATTCCGGAGTGAAAGATGCGATTAATTCTAAAAGGAAGGAAATCAATTAAGGTTCAAACTCAGTCCTGGAACAACGGTGTGGACAGGTATCTGTCTCCGGTATCCGGAAGCAGGACAACTATTGTCTTGCCCTTGTTCTCAGGTCTCTTGGCAAGCTGTGTTGCGGCATAAAGGGCGGCACCGGAAGAAATTCCCACAAGGATTCCGTCCTTTCTTGCAATCTCCTTGCCTGTTGCAAAAGCATCCTCGTTGGCAACAGGAATGATCTCGTCGTAGATCTTTGTGTTCAGAGTGGCAGGAACAAAGCCTGCTCCGATTCCCTGGATCTTGTGAGGACCTGCCACACCCTTGGAGAGAACAGGTGATGTCTCAGGCTCAACGGCCACAACCTTGATGGCTGGATTCTTTGACTTCAGGAACTCGCCGACTCCTGTGAGTGTTCCGCCTGTTCCGACTCCGGCTACGAAGAAATCAACCTGTCCGTCCGTATCGTTCCAGATCTCAGGTCCTGTTGTCGTTCTGTGTGCAGCAGGGTTCGCCGGGTTGACGAACTGTCCGGGGATGAAGCTGTTAGGAATCTCCTTGGCAAGCTCATCGGCCTTTGCGATGGCTCCTTTCATTCCCTTTGCCCCTTCTGTGAGCACAATCTCAGCACCATAGGCCTTCAGAAGATTCCTTCTCTCAACGCTCATCGTTTCGGGCATGGTGAGGATCGCCCTGTATCCCTTTGAAGCAGCGATGGCGGCAAGGCCGATTCCGGTGTTTCCGCTTGT
>JBGVBT010000178.1:0-11363 GCA_045225895.1 Sphaerochaetaceae bacterium | reverse complement strand
CGGAACCCTCATCTCCTTCGACCTGAACTACAGGGCTTCCTTCTGGAAGGGCCGCGAGGCGGAGCTTTCGGCGGCTTTCTCCGAGATCGCTTCCCTGGCAGACATCCTCGTCGGAAACGAAGAGGACTTCCAGCTCTGCCTGGGCATGAAGGGACCCGAGGCCGGCGGAAAGGATCTTGCGAACAAGATCGAGCAGTTCAAGGGAATGATCGGTGAGGTCAAGAAGTCCTATCCCAACGCCCAGGTCTACGCAACGACCCTCAGAGAGGTTGTCAGTGCCAACGAGCACAACTGGGGCGCACTTGTCAGCGTCGGCGACAACTGGTATGAGGAGCTTCCCAGACCGATTCAGGTCATGGACAGAATCGGCGGCGGCGACGGCTTTGTCGGCGGCCTTCTGTATGCCATCCTTGCAGGAAAGGCTGAAGAGGACTGGATCAAGTTCGGTTGGGCAACAGGCGTTCTTGCTACAACCGTCCTTTCGGACTACGGAACACCGGCAGATGAGGATCAGATCCTCTCAATCTACAAGGGTAACGCCAGGGTCAAGAGATAAAAGGAGTTAAAACATGAAGAAGAAAGCGGATATCGGTCTTATCGGTCTTGCCGTAATGGGCGAGAACCTTGTCATGAACATGGAGTCCAAGGGCTTCACAGTCGCTGTTTTCAACAGAACTGTCGAGAAGGTCGATGCCTTCACAAGCGGAAGAGCCAAGGGCAAGAACATCATCGGCTGCCACAGCATCCAGGAACTGGCCGACAATCTGGAGAGACCCAGAAAGGTCCTGCTTCTGGTCAAGGCCGGACAGGCTGTAGACGACTTCATAGAGAAGCTCATTCCCGTCCTCGAGCCGGGTGATGTCATCATCGACAGCGGAAACAGCCACTTCCCCGACACGATCAGAAGATGTGAATACGTCGAGTCCAAGGGCCTTCTGTACATCGGAACCGGTATTTCCGGCGGTGAGGAGGGAGCTCTGAAGGGACCGTCCATGATGCCCGGCGGATCTGATGCCGCATGGCCTCTTGTAAAGCCGATCTTCCAGGCCGTAAGCGCCAAGGTCGAGGACGGAAGCCCATGCTGCGACTGGGTCGGAAACGGCGGAGCCGGACACTTTGTGAAGATGGTCCATAACGGAATCGAGTATGGTGACATGCAGCTCATCTGCGAGGCCTATCAGCTCATGAAGGACCTCTTGGGAATGACACCGGACGAGATGCACGAGGTGTTCACCGCATGGAACAAGACAGAGCTCGACAGCTATCTGATCCAGATCACAAGCGAGATCCTCGCCAAGAAGGACGAGGACGGAAAGCCTCTGGTAGACAAGATCCTCGACACAGCAGGACAGAAGGGAACAGGAAAATGGACCGGAATCGCCGCTCTGGACGAGGGTGTTCCTCTCACACTTATCGGTGAGGCCGTCTTTGCAAGATGCCTTTCTGCAATGAAGGCTGAGCGTGTGGAGGCCAGTGCCGAGTACAAGGTCAAGAGAGAGAAGTACACCGGCGACAGGAAGGCCATGATCGAGGACATCAGAAAGGCTCTTCTCGCCTCCAAGATCATCTCCTATGCCCAGGGTTACGTCCTGATGAAGGCTGCAGCCAAGAACTACGGCTGGAAGCTCAACTACGGCGGAATCGCCCTTATGTGGAGAGGCGGATGCATCATCCGTTCCACATTCCTCGGAAAGATCAAGGAAGCCTTCGACAAGAATCCTGAGCTTTCGAACCTGCTTCTGGACCCGTACTTCAAGTCTCTGGTCGAGAGCCTGCTCCCGTCCTGGAGAAAGGTTGTCGCAAACGCAGCCCTGTGCGGAATCCCGACACCGGCATTCGCAAGCGCACTGAGCTACTTCGACGGCTATACCACCGACAGACTCCCTGCAAACCTGCTTCAGGCCCAGAGAGACTACTTCGGTGCCCACACATACGAGAGAGTGGACCACGACAGGGGCCAGTTCTTCCACACGAACTGGACCGGAGAAGGCGGAAGCACTTCTGCATCCACTTACAACGCATGATTTATCCGGTTCCATCCGCAGATGCGGGTGGAACTGTTTTTTACCGGGGAAACAGAAGGAAATCCTATGCTTAATGAAAAAGAGATAAAATCGATGGTAATCTTTGCTCTGGAGCAGAGAAAGCCCAAGAAGATACTGATGGTGGTTCCTGACTTCACCAGATGCTTCTCCAACGCAGGCCTGATCGCCAACACCGCATACCACTGGTGTGTGGAGAACAACGTCGGAGTCGAGCTTCTGGAAGCTCTGGGAACCCATGTACCCATGACCGAGAAAGAAATCAGGGCCATGTACGGGGACATCCCGCTTTCAAAGTTCCACGCCCATGACTGGCGTCACGATGTGGTCAACATCGGTGAGGTTCCGGCCTCGTTCGTTTCCGAGGTCACCGAGGGACTGTGGAAGAAGGGAGTGGCCGTTGAGGTCAACAGGATGGTTCTCGATCCGTCATTCGATCTTGTGCTCTCAATAGGCCAGGTTGTGCCTCATGAGGTCATAGGAATGGCGAACCAGGCAAAGAACCTGTTTGTCGGTGCCGGCGGATCTGACATGATCAACCAGAGCCACATAATCGGTGCCGTCTATGGCATGGAAAGGATGATGGGACGCGACTATACACCTGTCAGACGCATTTTCGACTATGCTCTGGAGCACTATCTTTCCAAGAAGGCCAACATCCTCTGGATGCTCACAGTCTGTACGGCTCCGAACGACATCATCCAGACCCATGGTCTGTTCATCGGAGAGGGCAGAAAGCCACTTGAGGATGCCGTCAAGCTTTCACAGGAGCTGAACATCGACTATGTGGAGACCGGAATCAAGAAGTGTGTCGTATACCTCAACGAGAAGGAGTTCCACAGCACATGGCTCGGAAACAAGGCTGTGTACCGCACAAGAATGGCCATTGCAGACGGCGGACAGCTCATTGTCCTTGCTCCTGCAGTGGACAAATTCGGTGAGGACAAGACAAATGACGCCCTGATCCGCAAGTACGGATACAAGGGCAGGATCCATACTCTGGAGCTTCTCAACGGGAACGAGGACCTCCAGGCCAACATGGGAGTCGCCGCCCACCTGATCCACGGTTCGAGCGACGGCCGTTTCTCCATCACCTATGCAGTCAGGGACATCTCCCAGGAGGAGATCCGGGATGTCGGTTTCATCCCCGCATCCTACGAGGAGCTTTCCAAGAAGTATGATCCCGAGAAGCTCAAATACGGCTACAACACCGTTGACGGTGAGGAGATCTTCTACATTCCGAACCCCGCCCTGGGGCTTTGGATCAACCGCGAAAAGTTCAATTCTTAAAGGGAGAGCAATATGAAGAGATTTATGGATGAGAACTTCCTTCTGAGCAACGAGAGCGCTGTCAGGCTGTACCACGATTATGCCAAGCAGATGCCGATATTCGACTACCACTGCCACCTGATTCCTCAGGAGATCGCAGACAACAAGAGGGAGCCCAGCATCACAAGCGCATGGCTCTACGGCGACCACTACAAGTGGAGACAGATGAGGTCAAACGGTTATGACGAGAAGGAAGGGGATGATTTCCAGAGATTCCTCAACTATGCGGACACCGTTGCACATGCAATCGGAAACCCACTGTACCACTGGTCCCATCTGGAGCTTCAGAGGTTCTTCGGGATAGTCACACCGCTCAGCCCCAAGACCGCACGCGAGATCTATGACGAGGCAAACAGGAAACTCAAGGAGGATCCGGACCTCGATGCATACGGAATCTTCAGGAAGTTCAACGTCTACGCCGTCGGCACCACAGACGATCCCGCAGACAGCCTTGAGTTCCATGCTGCCATCATAAAGGCCGGAAAGACTCCTACAAAGGTCATCCCTTCGTTCAGACCGGACAAGGCCATGAACATCGATGCCGCCGGTTTCAACGAGTACATCGATAAGCTGGCAAATGCTTCAGGAGTGGAGATTTCGACTCCGGCAGATGTCCTGAGCGCACTTTCCAAGCGTCTTGACTGGTTCATCCAGAACGGATGCCTTGCAACGGACCATGCCATTGTGGTTCCTCCATATGCTCCCGCAAGCGATGCCAAGGTCAGCGAGATCTTCCTCAAGGCCAGAGCCGGAAAGCCCGTTTCAGCCGAAGAGGCCGAGATCTACAGGTCCTTCATCCTCATGTCCCTTGCCGAGGAGTACGCGAAGAGGGGAATAGTCATGCAGCTTCACATGCAGTCCTCAAGAAACAACAACTCAAGAGGCTTCAAGGCCCTTGGACCGGATACGGGATATGATGCTGTCACCGACAGGGAGATTGCCTACAACCTCTCAAGGTTCATGGATACCATAGACAGCAGGAACGCCCTTCCGAAGACAATCATCTACACGCTCAATCCAAAGGACTACTATCCGATAGGAACCCTGATGGGCTGCTTCCAGCGCGATGTTCCCGGAAAGATCCAGATGGGAAGCGCCTGGTGGTTCTGTGACCATATCGACGGAATGACCGAGCAGATGAAGGTTCTGGGCAATCTGGGACTCCTCTCAAGGTTCGTGGGAATGCTCACAGACAGCCGCTCGTTCCTCTCATACCCGAGACACGAGTACTTCAGAAGGATTCTGTGCAACATGCTCGGAACATGGATCGAGGACGGCGAGATTCCTGCTGACTTCGACTTGGTAGGAGGCATGGTCCAGGATATATCGTTCAACAATGCAAAGAGATATTTCGAAGGAAAGTGAGGACTTTGACATGGCTGATAATCTGATGAACACAATTGAGAAACTCGGAGTAGTCCCTGTGATCGTCCTCAAGGACGCTGAGAAGGCCGTTCCTCTTGCAGAGGCCCTTCTGGATGGCGGAATCCCGTGCATAGAGGTCACTTTCAGGACCTCGGCAGCCGAGGAGTCCATCAGAAGGATCTGCAAGGCTTATCCCCAGATGATGTGCGGAGCGGGAACCGTCCTCTCCATCGAGCAGGCTAAGAAGGCAATCGACGCCGGAGCGAAGTTCATCGTCTCGCCCGGTCTTGACGAGAACCTTGTCAGATGGTGTCAGGAGCACGACATCCCGGTCTTCCCCGGAGTATGTACCGCAAGCGAGGTCCAGGCAGCGGTGGGACTCGGGCTTAACGTCCTGAAGTTCTTCCCTGCAGAGTCTTCCGGCGGTGTGAAGATGATCAAGGACCTCTGCGGACCGTTCCCCAACGTCAGATTCATGACAACAGGCGGCATTTCCATGGCAAACCTCGCCGAGTATGCGAAGTCTCCTTATGTCGTCGCAGTCGGCGGTTCGTGGATGGCCAAGGGCGACATGATCGAGAAAGAGGACTGGCAGACCATCACAGGTCTTTGCAGACAGGCAGTTGGTGCCATCCATGACTTCAGAAACGCCAAGGGCTGCTGCTGCGAAGCAAAGGATAAGCCGAAGGCAGAGCAGAAGCCGGCTGAAAAGAGTGTCCACAAGATCGTCACCTTCGGTGAGATCATGCTGCGCCTGAAGTCTCCCGAGCACGAGAGATTCTTCCAGTCTCCGCTTCTCGAGGCCACATTCGGTGGCGGAGAGGCCAACGTCGCCGTCTCTCTCTCCATTTTCGGAGAGCATGCCCAGTTCGTGACAGCCCTTCCGAAGAACGCAATCGGAGAAGGTGCTCTTTCCGAGATCAGAAAGCATGGTGTAGATGTGAGCCGAATCAACATGGTCGACGGCGGAAGGGTGGGAATCTATTTCCTGGAGACCGGTGCGGACCAGAGACCGAGCCTTGTGGTCTATGACAGAGCAGACAGCTGCATTGCAAAGGCCAAGCCGTCCGATTTCGACTTCGATGCGATCATGGCCGATGCCGACTGGTTCCATGTCACTGGAATCACACTGGCTGTCAGTCAGAGCTGTGCCGACTGCGCCCTTGCGGCAATGAAGGCTGCGAAGAAGGCCGGAGCAAAGGTCTCGATCGACCTGAACTACCGCAAGAAGCTGTGGAAGTACGGAAAGACGGCTCCGGAGGTCATGAGGGAGCTTACAAGATATGCGGATGTTATCATCGCAAACGAGGAGGACATCCAGAAGTGCCTGGACATTTCTGCACCGGTGGACGTCACATCAGGAAAGATCGACGCTGACGTGTACAAGGTCCTGACGGCTGAGGTGAAGAAGCAGTTCCCGAACATCACCCATGTGGCGGTCTCTCTAAGAGAGTCCAGAAGCGCCGACAGGAACGGCTGGAGCGCCGCTCTTAACGGAAAGACCGGTTTCTACCACTCTCGCCATTACGAGATGAACGACATCGTCGACAGGGTAGGCGGAGGCGACAGCTTCGCAGCCGGAATCATCTTCGGTCTTCTGAACTATGAGGACGAGGAGTTCGCACTCAACTTCGCAGTGGCTTCCTCAGCCCTGAAGCACACGATTCCCGGAGACTTCAACCTTACAAGAAGGAGCGAGGTCGAGGCTCTGTGCAAGGGCGACGGATCCGGAAGAGTACAGAGATAACATTATGCGGGGCCGTGTTTCACGGCCCTGTTTTTTCACTCTTTCATGATTCGGGCTATCAGATTATAATGTAACGGAATTATGCAGGAAATATTGAACTTCGTGGATTCGTTCTGCGATAACTACAATAGGAATGTCTTCATCACGGAAGATGAGCAGGTGCTTCCTTCAAAGGATGTCCTGAATTCGGTTTGCTCAACGCTTCTCAATGCCAGCTGCATCCGTGACGAGCTGCGTTTCTCCTCTTTCAGGGTCTGCTTCCTTCCCGAGGATGCCGATTACCTTGACACCTTCGTCTATGCGCACCGCCTGAGGTTGGAAAAATCCATTCCGTTCACAGTGGAAGGCCTGCATAAGCTTGCTCCTGCAATCAACCCTGAAATGAGCTATCTCTGTGTGGACACCTCCAGGGCTCCTTTCATGGTCACCGGAATCATCGCCTCATACACTTCGTGGGAGAAGATGTCGATCGGTGACAAGTCTGACGGAAACCGCATGCCGATGATCCCGAATCTCTACGTGAAGAGCCCCGGCGAGATCGACGGCTGCTTCGGCGAGAAGACCCTTGTGAGCTACAGCTTCGGAAAGACGGTCATCTCCCGTCCGGATGTCTTCATCTCCGGTTATGTCGCAAACGAGCTTAGAAACGGATCGGATGTCCCTCAGGAGGAGCTCTGCCAGTTCCTTTCCAGAGTGCTCTGGCGCGTGGATTCGTACGAGCATGGAGGAGCCATCCTCATAGTTCCTTCGGAAGAGGCCTGCAAGAAATATGTCGGAATCAAGTACAAGCTTCCGTGCAAGTACCTGTATGAGGAGGACAAGAGCCTTATCACGATCTCCCAGAAAGCAAGGGAGAAGGAGCTTTCCTCATATGCCGATTTCATTGCCAAGCTGACAACCGTAGACGGAGCTGTCCTTCTCACCAAGAACCTCGATCTGATCGGATTCGGTGTGGAGATCCTCACCGACAAGATGGGCAAGCGCGAGCCTGCCATGTGCTTCCTGAAAAACGATGACACCGACGATGTCTCCAAGCGTTTCAATGACAACGGAACAAGACACAGGTCCGGTTACCGCTTCGCCTATGAGGTTGATCATTCCGTAGTCATCATCTGCTCCCAGGACGGTGCCATGAAGGCATGTACAAAAAAAGATGAGAGAGTGGTTGTCTACAACAACATATCCTTCTCTCTCATCTGAAATTAACGGTTGATTATCATCAGCCTTTCTGGTCGTTGAGCTTTTCCTCTTCCTCTTTCTCCAGAACTGTGTAGGCGATCTTTCCCACAAGTGTCTTCGGAAGCTGCTCGCGGAACTCGATGTCATACGGCATTGCGTATTTTGCGATTCTCTCCCTGCAGTAGGCAAGGATCTTCTGCTTAAGCTCCTCGCTGGGCTGGATGTCCTGCTTGAGCTGAACGAATGCCTTGACCTTCTGGATCTTGTAGGGATCTGGTACTCCGATGACGCAGCTCATCTGGACCTCGTCGATTCCGTCGATTATGTTCTCGAGCTGTGAAGGATAGACGTTGTAGCCGCTTGTGACGATCATGCGCTTGATTCTCTGCTTGAAGTAGATGAATCCCTCGTCATCCATGTATCCCATGTCGCCGGTGTGCAGCCATGTGAAGCCGTCATCGTGCTTGACCAGGGTCTTCTTGTTCTCTTCCTCATGGTTGATGTATCCGAGCATGACCGAAGGTCCGCGCAGACAGATCTCTCCGTCCTCGCCGTAGGGAACTTCCTCTGTCGTTCCAGGTTTGCAGATCTTGTAGTAGGTGTCGGGGTAGGGAAGTCCGATGGAACCTTCCTTCTCCTTGTTGTACGGGGTGAGACAGCTTGCGGTGACGCACTCCGTTGTTCCGTATCCCTCTCTGACCCTGACTGTTGCACCGTGGTCTGCGAGGAACTTGTCCAGTTTCTTCTTAAGCTCTACAGACAGGCTGTCTCCGCCGGAGAACACACCCATCAGGCAGGAGAGGTCTACATTGTCCATCTCCTTGTTCCTTGTGATTCCCTCATACAGTGTCGGGACACCTGCGATGTAGTTGGGCTGTGCAGTCTTGAGGAGCTTGGAGTAGCCCTTGACGCTTACCTGCGGGACGAGAACGCTTCTTCCTCCCCAGAACATCAGGCTGTGTACACAGACTCCGAGTCCGAATCCGTGGAACATCGGCATGGCTGCAAGCATTGTCATTCCCTGGATCTGCTTGTTGCACATCGTGCCTGTCTGAAGTGCAAGTGCGTTGAAGTTGAGGTTTGTCAGCTTTATTCCCTTTGTGACTCCTGTCGTTCCGCCGGAGAAGAGGATGACGGCAAGATCCTTTCCTTTCTTCACAACGGAAGGATCTTTTGTGCATTCCTTTGCCTTGCTCAGGAAGGTGTTCCAAGTGATGAGTCTGGAATCCTCGGTGAACTTCTCGAACTTGCGCTCCTTGATGAACTTGTAGGCTGTTCCCTTGACGAATCCGAGTGCGTCGGAGACTCTGGCGATGATGATGTGGTCGAGATCGACAAGCTCCTGGACCTTCTTGATCTTTGAGTAGAACTGATCAAGGCTGATGATTGTCCTGCTCTGGGCTTCCTTCAGATAGAAGGCTATCTCATGAACCGCGGAAAGAGGATGGATCATGCTGGCAACCGCGCCGATGGCGTTGATCGCATACAGGCTCACGACCGTCTGCGGAACGTTGGGCATGCAGACTGTGACCACATCGCCTTCCTTGATTCCGATGGCCCTGAAGGCCTTCTCGGCTTCCCTGATCTGCGGGACGAGCTTTGCATATGTGGTGTCCCTGTCCTGGAATGTGAGGGCTACCTGATCCGGATACTTGCGTGCGCTCTCGAAGAGTGCGTCGCTCATTGAAAAGTCGGGGTAATCCAGATGAAACTTCACTTCTCCATAGCTCTTGAGCCATGGTGCGATCTTCAATTCTTCCTTTGAGTATTCCATAGTTTATCTCCAGTGTTAAAGTCCGAGTTCCTCTTCCACAGTGCGGATGTCGACCGCCTGGTTTGCGGGAAGCTCGAGAAGTTCAGGGCGCATGAGGTACGCCTTGAATATCTTGATGGTGTTGGCGAAATATACGCCGTCACCGATTCTTTCATCGATTGTGAACGAGATTGGCAGCACCTCGTGCATCTCGTACGATCCGTCCGGTCTGAAGACGGGTTTCCATCCCTTTTCTCCGATGATCGCGAAAAACGATCCTGAACCGAAGTTCGTCAGATGATGGTACTGGGCGTTCATCTTGATCGAACCGAGGTTCGAGATGAAACAGGTCTTGGAGTAGGGGTTTGCATCCACAAGATCCTTGGGCAGCTTTCCGTGTCTGTCGGAGTTGAGGATGAATCTGACCACCAGTTTGTAGATGAAACGGGGAAGGTTGACCAGGGTCTGCATGATCTTGGTCGTATCGTCGTGGGACTCCTCGTCCTTGCGGATGTGGTAGACCTGCTTGCAGATGGTATTGTGCATCTGGTCCACGGGACTCTCGTCGGAATCCTTGTGGTAGCGCATCATGATCATGCCTTCCTCGGCACCGTCCTTCTTCTGCTTCTTGGCAATCGCCGCCATTGAGATTTCCTTGCGCTCGTAGAAACGGCCGTTTCTGATGAAGTAGTTCATTCTTGGCCTTTCAGCGATTGTCCTTCCCATCGCCGCACAGAAAACATGGAAGAATGTGTACTTGAATTCGGGATTCTGGCTGTTCTTCTTCTGGATGTATTCGTTCAGGGACGACATCTCGACATCGAACTGGCATACGGCCTCGTTCTCGGTTCTGGATCCAAGAAGACTTGTCATGACATACTGGATCGGGTCTATGTCCTTGACAAGATACGCATCGTATTTCTCGCCTTTCTGTTTCTTCTTTTTCTCTCCCATCCGGGGCTTTCTCCTGTATTTGCAAATATCTGTGGAATTTATAGCACTACACAAAGGACATGGTCAACAAAAAGTAATATCATACTAGTGAACTTTAACTATGTGTGACCGGCCGGAGGCTGTGTTACAATCGTGTGGATCCGGAGGAGACGATGAAGCTTATATCATGGAACGTAAACGGACTCAGAGCCGTTCTGGGGAAAGGTTTTCTCGATTATTTCAGGGCGCAGGATGCCGATGTGTTCTGCCTGCAGGAGATAAAGCTTTCGGAGGGACAGCTGGATCTGGATCTTCCGGGTTACCACTGTTACTACAACTATGCGGAGAAGAAGGGATACAGCGGAACCGCGGTGTTCTCAAAACAGGAACCTCTTTCCGTGGAGTTCGGTACCGACAACGAGGGCAGGATCTGCACTCTGGAGTTCGGGGATTTCTTTGTTGTAGACGTCTACACTCCGAATTCACAGGACGGTCTTGCAAGGCTTCCTTTCAGGATGGAATGGGATGAGAAGTTCAGACAGTACGTCAAGGCACTGGATGAGAGGAAGACCGTCCTGATCTGCGGGGATCTGAATGTCGCGCACAAGGAGATAGACATCAAGAACCCCAAGGCGAATCTCAGGAACGCCGGTTTCACCATCGAGGAGAGGGAGAGCTTCGGCAAGCTTCTGGACTGCGGATTCTCGGATACTTTCAGGATGTTCTATCCGGATCTTGCCGATGCCTACAGCTGGTGGTCATACCGCTTCAAGGCCCGAGAGCGCAATGCGGGGTGGAGGATCGATTACTGGCTCGTCTCGTCCAGATCCGAGGGCAGGGTGAAGCAGGCAGGAATAGATGCCAGGATCACAGGTTCGGACCATGCACCGGTCTACGTTGTCTTTGAATGATTTCCGGATAATTCAGTCATTGTGGTTGTAAAGGAAAAGGACTTGATAGTAAAATTACTGCTATGATCGGTTTTCTGTTCAAGAAGGTTTTCTTTGATATCTGG
>JBGVBT010000177.1:0-8442 GCA_045225895.1 Sphaerochaetaceae bacterium | reverse complement strand
AGTTCCTAAGACATACGCTGACCTCAAGGCTATGGTTCCTGTTCTCAACGCAAAGGGAATCGAGGTCATCACAATGGACTGCCAGGACGGTTGGGTCATGCAGAGCTGTCTGTTCTCACTCATCACCGGTAGATTCGGTGGTGCAGACTGGGCCGACAAAGTTGCAGCAGGCGAGATGGATTTCGAGGACAAGTGGTTCAAGGACGCTCTGACAGTCGTCGACAACCTCTACAAGGACGGAATCATCAACCGCAACACACTGAGCATCTCCTATGGTTCAGGAAGAGCTGACTTCGCAGCCGGAAAGAGCGCATTCTACATCGACGGTGACTGGGCATGTGCTTCATTCCAGACAGATACATCAACAGGCGAGGCTCTGTTCAAGCCGGCAGCACAGGAGACAGATGTCGACCTGATGAACTTCCCGGCACTCGACGGTGAGATCGTCCACGAGTCCAACTCCGCAGTTGTCGGAACAGGTTGGGCAATCGCCAAGGACATCGATCCTGCCAAGCTTGAGGCTGCATGGACACTGGTCAAATACCTCGAGGGCGAGTATGTCCAGACCTGGAGACTCACCACTGGCGCTTCCTTCCCATCACTCACATCAATCGACGTTGCCAAGGTCTGTAAGGACAACAACCTCGAGCCGCTCGTAGCAAAGAGAGCTGACTGGTACAACAGAATCCAGGTTGCAACTCCTGTTATCGACGGTGTTCTTGATCCGGCAGTCTACGAGGTCATCAACCAGGCTCTCGCAGAGATCGGTCTCGGAAAGAAGACAGTCGATCAGGCAGCCAAGGAAATCAACGCCGCATGGCATGCATTCGCAGGAAAATAAGTTCTTCGCACGAATGAAAATGGCGGGTTCTCGGACCCGCCATTTTTGAATTGTTTGAATCTATGGTCAGATTTATTGACAAAATACTCACGCCGCAGATCAAGAATGTGGGCGTGGGTTTTGAGAAACTCACCGTCATAGGTGACAACATCAGCATAATCACGGGACGTCCCAACCACGTCGGTATCTCCGACGGGTCGGCCACGGTCTACGGTGGCAGCGACGACGATGTCAGGCTCGGTCTGGGCTATCTCAGACAGCTTGAGGTGTATTTCGACGGAAAGCTTCCCGTATGTGAATTCGACTATTCCAGCCCCGCAAGGTCCTACAGGGGCTTCATGATAGATGTCTGCAGGCATTTTGTTCCTGTGGATGAGCTCAAGCGTATAATCAACCTGATGGCCATGATCGGCTACAACACCTTCCAGTGGCATCTTACGGATGACCAGGGCTGGAGGTTCCCCGTCGACGGCTATCCTCTCATAGAGCAGATCTCCACGAAGCGCGACAACGACGAGTATATGAACGAGAGGTTTCTCTACGAGGGCATGTACTCTGACGACGACATGCGCGAGATCGTGAAATACTGCACCAGGCGCGGTGTGACTGTGGTGCCCGAGATCGATGTACCGGGCCATGCCACGGCTCTTCTTGCCGCATATCCCATCTTCGGCTGCACGGGACGCATCCTGAATGTCGAGCGCCGCTGGGGAGTATTCAACGACGTATTGAATCCCGCAAGCGAGGAGCTGTGGACCTTCCTCGATGCAGTGGTCTCCAAACTCTCCTCCATATTCCCGGGGCCGTACATCCACATAGGCGGTGACGAGTGCCCTCACGAGCAGTGGGAGAACAATCCCGCCTGCATCGCGGTGATGAAGGAGAACAGCATAGAGAACGTTGCAGACCTCCAGGGCTGGTTCACGACAAAACTCTCCCGCCTGGTAGCTTCCTACGGAAAGCGAGCCATGGGCTGGGACGAGGTTGTGGATTGTCCGTCCATCGACAAGTCCGTCGTGGTGATGTCATGGCACGGTTTCGACGGAGCCAGGACCGCAACCTCGCTGGGCCACAACGTGGTCCTCTGCCCGCAGCAGGGCATGTATTTCGACAAAGGCTATACCGATGACGACTTTGAGCCCAGACAGTGGGGAACCTATTCCGTTAAGGACACCTTCGATGTGGATCTCTTCATGAGCGAGCTTCCGCCGGACAGGCAGAAGCTTGTTCTCGGCGCCCAGTGCAACATATGGACCGAGAGGATGCGAAGCGGCCGCGAGATCGAGTACATGATGTTCCCGCGCGCGTTCGCCCTTGCAGACAACATGTGCCTGGGAAACGGGAAGAACTGGGAGAAGACCCTGGCCCGCCGCGAGGCCATACGTGACCTATGCTGGAAGCTCAACATAGTCTGCAGTCCCGCCAGCTGGGAAAGCAAGCCCCAGGGCACGATGAAGGTGCCGGTCATATGAGAAGGATCTGTCTTGATGGAAACTGGTCTCTGATAGCTCTTTCTCCTGAAAAGAACAACTACGGAATAAATGACGGCAGCTCGTTCGAGATCACAATGCCGACATCAGTCCAGGATGCTCTGATCGATGCCATGGTGGTTCCCGATCCGTACTATGCGGAGAACGAGCTGGAGACCATGTTCATCGGAAAGAGCGACTGGAGCGTCTCACGGTCATTTGATCTTGATGTCACCTCAGGATGCCGCTATGTGCTGCGCCTTGAGAAGGTCGACACCATTGCCGCCCTGTCCCTGAACGGAAAGCAGGTGGCTTCCTTTGACAACGAGCACAGGATTTATGAAGTCGACGTTACGGATTACCTTGTTTCCGGTTCGAACGACATAGAGTTCAGATTCACGTCGTCGGAGAAGATAGCAACCAAGCGCGCCAAGGCTCTGGAACACGTCGTTCCATGTTCGCGATACAAGTACGACTCACCGAACAGGAACCTTGTCAGAAAGGCCCAGTGCAACGCCGCATGGGACTGGGGTCTGTGCCTTCAGACCATGGGTATATATGAGAGCATTGAGCTCTACGAGTGCGGGGAACTGTATGTCTCATCCTTCTCCGCCATTCCTGTACGCAGTGCGACAGGGGACTGGAAGCTGGACATCAAGGTCCATGCAAAGGCCTTTGAAGACGGATGCGCCACACTTGACATTTCCTGTGCCGGAAAGGAATTGACTGAGAATGTTGAATACAGTGCAGGTGAATGCGTGTTCACTGCTTCAATGGACATTCCGGCAGAAGATGTGAAGCTCTGGTGGCCAAATGGATTCGGGAATCAGAATCTCTATGACGTGGACATTGCCATAGCCGGTTTCTCACTTTCAAGGAAGATAGGCTTCAGGACAATCGAGGTCAGAAACAACACCACCATGGGCGGCAAGGAACTGACAGTCTGTGTCAACGGAAAGCCCGTGTTCTGCAAGGGAGCCAACTGGATTCCCCTTGATGCAAGACCGGGCCGCATGAGCGTTGAGCGTTATGACTCCATGATCCGTTACATGCGTGATGCCAACATGAACATGGTGCGCATCTGGGGTGGCGGCTGGTACGAGAAGGAGGAGTTCTACGATGCCTGCGACAGGTACGGAATCCTCATCTGGCACGATCTGATGTTCAGCTGCTCCACCTATCCTGCGGAGGACTGGTTCCTGGAGAGCGTGGAGAGGGAACTCAGGGACCAGATAAGAAGGCTGAGCTCCAGAACCTCCATTGCCCTGTGGTGCGGAAACAACGAGTGCCTTGGAGCCCTTGGTTGGTACGAGGAGACAAGAAGCAACCTCTCCCTGTATCTCAAGGACTACGAGAAGCTCTACGTGAACTGGATAGACCATATCCTTGTTGAGGAGGACCCCTCCAGGATGTACTGGCCCTCAAGTCCGTGCGCAGGTCCCGGTGACTATTCGGACAACTGGCACACCGACGGAAACGGGGACATGCACTACTGGACGGTTTGGCACGAGCGCAAGGACTTTGAGGCCTACCATGATGTGAAGCCAAGATTCTGTTCCGAATTCGGATATCAAAGCTTTCCTTCAATGAGTGAAGTGCTCTCTTTTGCCCCTTCAGACCAGCTTTTCCTTGAAAGTCCGGTCATGGAGCACCATCAGAGAAACGACGAGGGAAACGAGATAATTAACGAGATGTTCGGCCGTTATTTCCACAGGCCGCGCGATTTCGAGCACATGCTGTACCTCAGCCAGGTCCAGCAGTCCTATGCGATCAGGACCGCTGTAACATGGTGGAGAAGCCTGATGCCCTACTGCATGGGAACCTTGTACTGGCAACTGAACGATGTCTGGCCGGTATCGTCCTGGTCCAGCATCGAGTACAGCGGAAAATGGAAGGCCCTGCATTACGATGCAAGACGTTTCTTCAGTCCTGTCGCGCCTCTTCTGTATATGGACGGGGGCAGGGTATGCGTCCGCATTGCGAACGACGGTCCTTCCTCCTTCAGCGGTCCCTGCACGGTATCCGTCATAGGATTCGACGGAACATGCATAAGAAGCACGACATGCGATGTCTCGGTACAGAGCATGGAGGTCTTCGAGGTGGTGGATTTTCCGGTTTCGGAAGTCGATTCCTCTTCGTGCTACCTCTGCGCTTCCGTTGCCGGCATGGAGGAGACACTTCTTCTGTGCAGACCCAGGGAAGCGGGAATCCGGAATCCTGAGCTGGCTTTCAAGGTCTCCGAGGCCCGTGAAGGGGAGAACAGGGTGTTCTCGATCGAGATCTCCACGGAGAGGCCGGCTTTCTACATAGTGCCCGATGCCGGTGACATCAGGGGCAGATTCAGCGACTGTCTCTTCTCTCTCAACGGGAGAAGGACAATATTGTTCAGTTGTTCAGAGGATGTGGATCTTGAGGAGTTCGTCTCGAAGCTCAAGGTCTATGACCTCTTCAGTTCATTCGATAAAGCGGAGGTGTGATATGCAGGACATGCTTGTGAACCTTCTTCAGATTCCGTCACGTGAGATTACAAACTCACTTATCGCAAAGATCGCCAGAGAAGAGGGTGTCAACATCCGGCGTGCCATGGTTCCCGATATGGTGGGGATCCTGGAGTTCGTGGAGAAATACTCGGGGCGACATAACCTTGGAGAGTGCACCGTGTGCTTCTCACGCCAGCCGGTCAGCTGCTTCATTGCCGAAAAGGACGGGAAACTCGTCGGGTTTGCCTGTTACGAGGCCACGATGCGCGACTTCTTCGGACCCACAAGGGTCCTGGACGAGTTCCAGGGCAAGGGAATCGGTGCGGCGCTTCTTCTTTCATGCCTTCACAGCATGAGGGACATGGGCTATGCCTATGCGATCATCGGCGGTGTGGGACCTGCCGAGTTCTATGCCAAGATATGCGATGCGACTCTCATCGAGAACAGCACTCCCGGAGTCTACAAGGACTTTCTGAGTCTGTGACTCTTTCTGACCGGGGAAAACATGAAGTACGGATACTTTGATGATGAAAGACGTGAATATGTGATCACAAGGCAGGATGTCCCTGTCTCGTGGACCAACTACCTGGGTACCGAGGACACCGGAACCGTGATCTCCCACAACGCCGGCGGCTACATGTTCAGCGGTGATCCGGAGACACACAGGGTTACAAGGTTCAGACCCAACGGCGTTCCTCTTGACAGGCCGGGCCACTATGTCTACCTGCGCGACGATGCCGACGGGGACTATTGGAGCCTTTCATGGCAGCCTGTCGGAAAGGACCAGGACAAGGCAAGGTACACGACACGTCACGGTCTCTCATACTCGGTGTTCGAGTGCTCCTACCGCGACATTCAGGCCAGCCAGACCCTGTTCATCCCCCGCGGACACAGGTGCGAGATCTGGGATGTGAAGGTCAGGAACACTGGCTCCGCGTCCAGAAAGCTCTCGGTCTTCGGATACTGCGAGTTCAGTTTCAATCTGATAGAGATCGACAACCAGAACTTCCAAATGAGCATGTACTGCAGCGGATCGCGTTTCAGAGACGGCGTAATCGAGTGCGACAACTTCTACAACCCCGGGCTTTTTCATTACTTCACCTCCACGTTCGTTCCCTCGGGATTCGACTGTGTCCGTGACAGCTTCATAGGTCCGTACCGCACCGAGACAAACCCGATGGCGGTGGAGAAGGGCAGCCTCTCATCCAGCACCGAGCTGGGAAACAACCAGTGCGGAGCCCTGTGCCAGGATTTCGTCATAGGGGCCGGAGAGGAGAAGAGATTCGTCTTCATCCTAGGTGTCGGAGACCTTGAACAGGGAAGGAAGGAGAAGGAGTTCTTCAGCGACAACTCCAATGTGGACAAGGCTTTCTCCGATCTTGCCTCATACTGGAAGAAGAAGGTGGATACCCTTCAGGTCCATACCCCGAACAGGGACATGGACAGCATGCTGAACACTTGGAACCTCTATCAGAGCGAGACCAATGTCGTGTTCAGCCGCTTTGCATCCTTCATCGAGGTGGGAGGCCGCACAGGTCTCGGCTACCGCGATACGGCGCAGGATGCCATGTGCGTGGTTCCTTCCAACCCCGCCCAGTGCAGAAAGAGGATCGTCCAGCTTCTCAGAGGTCTGACATCGACAGGCTACGGCCTTCATCTTTTCAGCCCGGATGTATTCGATCCGGACGCACCGAAGGTCAAGCCTTTCAAGTCTCCTACGGTCAAGCCCATGCCGGAGCCTTCCAGCATGGTCCATGGCCTTAAGGACACGTGCAGCGACGATGCCCTTTGGCTTGTTCCGTCAATCTGCGAGTTCGTCCGTGAGACAGGGGACTTCGGTTTCCTATCCCAGGTCTACGGCTATGCAGACGGCGGCCAAGGAACCGTGCTGGAGCACATGGAGAAGATCCTTCAGTTCAGCGCGGATCAGGTGGGAAGCCACGGGATCTGCCTTGGCCTACGTGCGGACTGGAACGACTGCATAAACCTGGGCGGCGGAGAAAGCGCCCTGGTGTCGTTCCTGCATTACTGGGCCCTTGACGAGTTCATCGAGCTGCTGATGTTCGCCGGAAAGGATGACAAGGTAAGGTATTACAAGGAGATGCAGGAAAAGGTTGCCGAGTCCTGCGACAGGGAGCTGTGGGACGGAGAGTGGTACATCAGGGGCATCACAAAATCCGGCAGGAAGATCGGAACCTCACAGGACAAGGAGGGCAAGGTGCACCTCGAGTCCAACTCCTGGGCCGTGTGCAGCGGCCTTGCAAAGGGCGATCATGCAGTCAAGGCTGTGGAGGCCATTGACAGATATCTATACGGAGAATGGGGAATCCATCTGAACGCCCCGAGCTTCAGCACACCTGACGACGAAGTGGGTTTTGTCACCCGCGTCTATCAGGGAATCAAGGAGAACGGCGCAATATTCAGCCATCCGAATCCCTGGGCATGGGTTGCGGCGGCAAAGCTGGGGATGGGAGACCTTGCCATGAAGTTCTACAACGCCCTGTGTCCTGCAAGGCAGAACGATCTGATAGAGATCCGCCAGAGCGAGCCCTATGCCTACTGTCAGTTCATAATGGGACGTGACCACACGGCATACGGAAGGGCACGCCATCCATGGCTCACCGGTTCCGCAGGCTGGGCGTACTTTGCGTCCACTCACTACATCCTTGGAATCAGACCTGCCTACGACGGCCTTGTGATAGATCCCTGCATCCCGTCCTCATGGGACGGCTTCGAGGTTGACAGGGTCTTCCGCGGAAAGAAGATCCACATCACAGTGGAGAATCCGGACCACATCCAGAAGGGAAAACCGGTGTTCATCCCGCTTGCTGACCTTGCGGAAGACATCAAAGTGAAGATGGAAAAATGAGGGCTTTTTGACTGGTCTGTTGGGTTTTTGTGTGCTAGAGTAAATAGACAGGGATTGAGGTTTTTTCATTTCCCGGAAATCTTAAGGAGGCTCTATGCTTTTCTACAAATGCGCCCATTGCGGGAATTTCGTGACCTTCCTCACCGAGAAGGCAGCACCCACACCCATGTGCTGCGGTGCCAAGATGGAGGAGGTCGTAGCCAACACAGTCGATGCAGCCAAGGAGAAGCATGTCCCAGCTGTCACAGTTGACGGCAACCTGGTCAAGGTGGCTGTCGGCTCAGTCGCACATCCTATGATGGATGCCCACTACATCCAGTTCATCATCCTCGAGACAAAGAAGGGTTATCAGAAGGTTGACCTCAAGCCGGGTCAGGAACCTGCAGCTCAGTTCCTTGTTGCAGAAGGAGATGCACCTGTGGCAGTATATGAATACTGCAACCTCCACGGACTGTGGAAGGCAGAGATATAAGATAGGAGAGGGTAACATGGACAAGTACGTTTGTGATGCATGCGGATATGAATACGATCCCGCAGTAGGAGATCCGGACAACGGAATCGCTCCCGGAACAGCTTTCGAGGATCTTCCTGAGGACTGGGTTTGCCCGGTCTGCGGAGTCGGCAAAGACATGTTCAGCAAGGCATGATTTTGAGAAAAGATCAATAAGTGGGGCTCTGTTTCAGAGCTCCATTTTTTTGTTGACATCAAGACCTTCTTTTTCCTTGTTTCTGAATCCAGGTTTTCATCATTTATTCATGAGCTTTGCATCCCAAATCCGGGTT
>JBGVBT010000176.1:0-2892 GCA_045225895.1 Sphaerochaetaceae bacterium | reverse complement strand
GTCTTGAAGTTGTCAACGTCGAACAGCAGCATGTACGTGCTCTCAATATCTATGCTTGAAAGAAGAAGGTCATAACCGGCGCGGTTGTAGAGTCCGGAAAGCTCATCGTGTGAGGCTCTGAAACTCAGACTCTCAAGGCTTTTCCTGTAGACTTCATACATCTTGTTGTAGGCCTTGGCCAGATAGCGGAATTCAACAGCACCGCCTTCGGGAATTGGACTGTCTTCCTTGATGCGGTCAACAGCATTCAGGACAGGATGGATACCAAGCTTTGTGGTAAGCCAGACAAGGATTACAATTCCGAAAGTCTGAAGGATTATCACAACGCGGACAAGCTTCAGCTCATTGCTGAGGGCAGCCATGGCATCCTCATCCTTGTCGTATGCCATCTTCTCAAGCTCATCAAGACTGATGGTCATGTTTTCCCTGATCAGATACTTATGGCTGTAGTACTCATCATTCAGAACCATTTCGGTGGCAAGTCTCATCTTCTCCTGGGGAGACAGGGCCTTGTCACTGTCGGAAAGCTCTATCGACTTCAGCAGTTCGGGATATTCAGTATACCCATTGGCCTCGATGACAAGTTTCATGGCATAGTATTCGGTACTCATCAGAGCCAGTGATTCCTTCATTGCATCCTTGAGGACTTTCAGAGCCTCCCCGCTGGCGGTACCGGTAGACATGCGGGAGATGGCCTCTTCCCTGTGATGGGCTATGAAAGCCTCGTCGAAATATTCGTCAACGAACCTCATGTCCGCCGTAACGGTAAATCTCTGGACCTTTTCGGTCAGATAGTCGGATGCATCCATCAGCTCACGGGCTGCCTTGCGGAGCTCAATCTGCTGTTCGGATGTCTCGGTCACGCGCCTGAAGCTTGAAGACAGCCTGAATGTGGAGACAAACATCAGAGCGGAAATCAGAATGGCTCCGATGATGAGGCTTATATTGATTGTTCTTAATGAGATTCCTTTGTGATTATCTGTACCCAAAGCCATACAGAGCAAAATAATAGTGTTTTACTAATATTTGCTCAAGAGGGGTGAGTTGTCGGTTGATCGGTGATGTTCAGACTATTTCAGAAAAAGTGATGCCGTTTTTGCCGTTGCGTTTTCTCTCGTAAAGGGCACGGTCTGCACGCTCGAACAGCTCCTTGGCATCCGTATCCTCGGATCCCATGACGGCACCCACGCTGACGGAGACGGGAGGAAGACTGTCGGACGGATCGGCAAGTTCGGCGTTTATCTGGGCAACCCTGTCAATGATTATCTGCCTCTGGTCATCGTCCGTATTTGCAATGAATACAACGAACTCGTCACCGCCGATTCTGCAGACATAGTCGTTGGAACGGAAGTTGCCCTTGATTGTCTTTGCAACCTTCTGGAGGACCTTGTCTCCAACCTCGTGACCGTAGTTGTCGTTGATTGACTTGAACGAATCCACGTCGATGACGAGGAGGTATGTGTTGGTCAGATCCAGAGTCGAGAGAAGGAAATTGTACCCTGCCCTGTTGTGGAGCGAGGTAAGGCTGTCATGGGTTGCCTTATAGATCTCCTTCCTCAGGGCCTCCTGCTCCTCAGTGTTGTCGCGGACGCTCAGGAAGGATCCGATCAGACGGCCCTTGTCATCGTTGACCAGCTGTCTCTGAAGAACATAGCCCTTCTTGGATTCGGCAGAATAGACGGAGTGGCGTTCGGAATCGCTGATGTTGAAATCGGATCCGAACATCTCGCGCAGTTTGAGATAAGCCGGCTCGAAGTTGTAGCCGTCGAGTTCCGCAAGCTTGATTCCTGGATTGTTGGCCCAGATGCACTGGCCGAAGGAATCGAAGAAGAACAGAGCCTCCGGCAGATTGGACGCCATCTGTGCGAGGATCCTGTCCAGAAGCCTGAGCGGCCTGTAATGCAGGGCAAGGTAATAGATCAGGAGGCCGAAGACTCCGAATCCGACCATAGCCCTGTCAACAGGGGCACGCGAGAAGATGTAGGCGGACTCCCATATGGTTGTGAAGACCATTGTCAGCAGGATGACGGAATACCTTTCAGACTCAATCTTCGGAGAATCAAGCAGCTTGACCAGGAAAATGATGATGGCGATGGCAAGGATTCCATAGTCCACGACTCTGTGGAACGTCTGTCCGGCCATCGGAATCAGACGGAAATAGTCCCTTCCCTCGACAATGATCGCCTCCGTTGTGAATGCATGCTTGAAAATCGGATTAAGGCACAGCTGGATGAAATCGATTGCAAGCAGGGCTTCTCCAATCCGCCACAGCTTGCGGCCTTTTCCTGAGAGCCTGCAGTATTCGTTCGTGAACTCGATGAGTGCGAGCATGACGAAGTCCATACCAAGGAAATAGATGTAGCATCCGATCCTTGAGAGGATCTGGTTGGATGAGAGGATGATGATCATGTTGCCGACCACCGGAGGAACCAGTGCGCTGATCATATGGGAAACAGGCTTGCCAAGAGTCTTTTTGGATTTACGTGCCTTGACGCTGCAAATCACGAGCGCTATGGCGAGAACAAAGAGCGTTATGCCGAATGGCAGTCGGATGGACTTCACCTGATCCCCTCCCGGGGAACGAACTTCCTTACAAACATGTCCGGTTAACCTTTAACCCCAGCATAGTATAGCAGAACAAGCCGCACACTGATACATGAATTTTATAAAAACTGCAAACCTCTGTCCTCAACCCTTGTTCTCACCCGACTTGAGGGCGGTTTTGTTCTCATACATGTTTAAACATATGTAAATATGAATTTAGTAAAGCTATTCTCTAGTCACAGCGCCCATGCTCTTGAGTTGCATCTTGCGCTGGTACATCCTGTCGTCGGCACGTTTGAAGACCTCATGGAACGAATGGTCGTTCGCCCTGTCATACTCTGCAAGACC
>JBGVBT010000175.1:0-4077 GCA_045225895.1 Sphaerochaetaceae bacterium | reverse complement strand
CGCAGCCAGGGAAGTGGCGGCTTTGAACGACAAATCGGTTGCGGCAATCGCAAGCGAGGAGACGGCACAGCTCTACGGTCTTGAGGTCCTTCAGAAGGAAATAAACCAGAGCTCGATGAATACAACCCGCTTTGCCGTGTTCTCCCGCGTGAAGAACGAGGAGGTGACCTCGGGTGCACGCTGTCTTTTCCAGATGATGTTCACCGTGAAGAACTACCCGGGCTCGCTTGCAAGCGCCATCAAGGCTTTTGCGGATGCGGGGATAAACCTCAGGTCTCTTCAGAGCCGTCCGATCAAGAATGTGCCCTGGCAGTACTACTTCTACGTAGAAGGCGAGGGTTCCCTTCTGGGGCCGGAGGGACAGGGACTGATTGAGAAACTCCACGGTGTCTGTGAGGAGGTCAAGGTTCTCGGCCATTATCAGGGCGACATCAACATCTGAACTGCGGGGGTGAATAATCATGGGCGTAATCAGGATAGATCTTGGAAAAGACGGCTATGACATAGTCATCCGCCGCGGAGCCCTGTACGATGTGGGTTCCGAGTTCGATCTGGACCGCAAGGTCCTTGTTGTCTCTGACGACGGAGTGCCTGACGCATACGGCGATGTTGTCATGGATGCGGCACGCGAGGGTTTCCGTATGGTTTTCCGTGCAGGTGAGGCCAACAAGTCAATCGACACCCTGAACGAGATCCTCACCCACATGGTGCGCTGCGGTTTCGACCGACATGACTGCGTGGTGGCCGTCGGTGGCGGGATTTCCGGCGACATGGCCGGTTTTGCCGCATCCTGCTACATGCGTGGCATTGATTTCTACAACATCCCAACAACGGTTCTTTCACAGGTTGATTCTTCCGTGGGCGGGAAAACCGCAATTAATCTCGGAGGTGTGAAGAACAGCGTCGGTGCATTCCACCAGCCCAAAAAGGTCCTGATCGACCCGGATGTCATTTCAACCCTTCCTCCACGGCAGGTTGCAAACGGTCTTGCCGAGGCCCTGAAGATGGCCTTCACATTCGATGCCGACCTGTTCTCTCTGTTTCTGGAAGGTGATGTCATGGGCAACATCGATGGCATCATTGAGAAGTCAATCATCCTGAAAAAGGACATCGTCCAGCAGGACGAGCGCGAGAAGGGCCTCAGGAAGGTCCTCAATTTCGGCCATACAATCGGCCACGGCATAGAGGCTTCGCTTCCGGCGGGAACCCTTTTCCACGGCGAATGCGTTTCCCTCGGAATGATTCCTATGTGCTCGGAAAGTGCCCGTTCCCTTTTGGAGAAGGCTCTTGAAAGACTAGGTTTGCCCACACGGTTCAGTTTCGATGAGGATGCAGTATGCGAGGCGATCAGCCATGACAAGAAATCCACCGGGGACAGGATCTCCACAGTGTTCGTCCCGGAAATCGGGGAATACGAGTTCAGGGATCTGAGCCTGAACGAGATCAGGGCGCTTCTGCCCCTGATTCAGAAGTGACGGAGGGATTATGAAGAACAGTTTCGGAACAAGCGTCCGGACAACGGTTTTCGGAGAAAGCCACGGCCCGTTCATCGGAGCGGTGATTGACGGGCTTTCCCCCGGAATGGTAATCGACGATTCCTTCATCAGGCACCAGCTGTCCCTCAGAAGGCCGTCGGGAAGCATCTCCACATCCAGAGTCGAGAGCGATGAGTATCAGATTGTCAGCGGCGTTTTCAACGGCCGCAGCACGGGAACTCCGCTCTGCATCCTGATTCCCAACACGGCGCACAGAAGTACCGATTATGACAGGCTTTCATCTGTTGCACGGCCGGGTCATGCCGACTATGCGGCACAGTGCAAGTACCATGGATTCCAGGACTACAGGGGAGGCGGACACTTCAGCGGGAGGGTAACCGCAGCCCTGGTTGCCGCCGGAGCCGTTGTAATTCCTTCCCTGAAGGAAAAGGGTATCCTTGTCGGAACCCATGTCCGCTCATGTGCGGGAATCCAAGATATCTTTTTTTCATCCGACGAGCCGGTTCTGAGAAAGCAGCTCGCTTGTCTTGGAGACAAGGCTTTTGCAACCCTCGATGACGATGCCGCATGCGGCATGAAGGCCGCAATCGAGAAGGCATCGTCAGAAGGGGACAGCGTCGGAGGCGTTCTGGAGACCGCGATCAGCGGCCTTCCTTCAGGTCTCGGTGAACCATGGTTCGACACCATCGAGGGCCTTCTGAGCCATGCTCTTTTCAGCATTCCTGCAATCAAGGGTGTGCAGTTCGGTGCAGGGTTCGACATGGCCAACGGAAGAGGAAGCGCCTTCAACGACAGCTTTGCCATGGAAGACGGTAAGGTTGTCACGTTTACAAACAACAACGGCGGAATAAACGGCGGCATAACCAACGGCATGCCCGTGGTGTTCCGCTGTGCTGTAAAACCCACACCGTCCATCTCGAAGACACAGAAAACGGTGGACTTCAAGGAGCTAGCCGATACGGAGATCTCCGTAGGTGGAAGACATGATCCAGCCATAATCCACAGGGCGAGGGTTGTTGTTGACAGTGTTGTAGCTCTTGTTCTTTATGATGTCCTGGTTGGAAGGTTCGGTTCTGATTTCTTTGCCGGAAATTAAGCAATAGGGAATTGTTTGGGGAATTGCTATGGAATACGGATTGATTGGGGAAAAGCTCGGACACAGCTACTCGCCGGAGATACACAAGCTTCTCGGCGACTATGACTACGAGCTTAGGGAGATTCCGAAGAAGCAGCTTGGCGCCTTCATGAAAGCAAAGGCATTCAAGGCCATCAATGTGACAATTCCTTACAAACAGGATGTCATCCCTTTTCTTGACGTAGTTGACGGTCCGGCTGCTGAAATAGGCGCCGTCAATACAATCGTAAACAGGGGCGGCCGTCTTTACGGCTATAACACAGATTTCGCAGGCATGACCGGTCTTCTGAATTATCTGGAGCTGGAGCTCAAGGGCCGCAAGGTCCTGGTTCTGGGTTCCGGAGGAACAAGCCGGACCGCACAGTCCGTAGCCCGTTCTCTCGGCGCCTCTGAGGTAATAGTGGTAAGCCGCTCGGGATCCGAATGCTGCATCTCCTATGAACAGGCGGCTTCCCTACACTCGGACGCGGGGATAATCATCAATGCAACTCCATGCGGCATGTTCCCGAACTGCGATGCCTCTCCGATTGACCTGACCCCGTTCAAGCACATTGAGGGTGTGGTGGATGCCATCTACAACCCGTTGAGGACCAACCTTGTCCTGCAGGCTCAGAATTTGGGATGCACTTCAGGTGGCGGTCTTTACATGCTCGTTCATCAGGCCGTATGTGCATATGAGCATTTCTTCGACTGTTCGCTTGGCTTCATCAGGACCAATTCAGTCTATTCTCAGATCCTGCGTTCAAAGCAGAATCTTGTCATGATAGGAATGCCGGGTTGCGGTAAATCCACTGTTTCCGAGGCCCTTGCAAGGCAGCTTGGCAGAAAGCTGTATGACATTGACATCCTGATTGAGAAGAAAACCGGCATGCATCCGTCCCATGTAATCAGAACGCATGGCGAACAGGCCTTCAGGGATATCGAGACCACCGTGTGCAGGGAACTGGCCTCTGTGACAGGTGCGGTGATTTCCACCGGCGGAGGTTCCGTCCTCCGTCCGGAGAATGTGATAAACCTGAAGCACAACGGACTTCTGTTCTTCCTTGACAGACCTCTGGAGGCTCTTGAATATTCATACAACCGTCCGCTTTCGGATTCTCCTGAAAAACTCAGGCGTCTTTATGACAGCCGCTATCCTGTTTACCTCTCCTGCTGCGACCATCATATAAATGCCAAAGAGGATGTCAGACATGTTGTCGATGCCGTTCTGGAGGCTTGGAAATGAAACAGACATGCAAGGAGCTGTCCGATAAGATGCCGTCCGATAAAGTGATTTTCCGTCCGTCCAAAGCCTCAGGTACGATTGCAGCTCCTCCTTCAAAAAGCATGGCGCACAGACACCTTGTCTGCGCCGCCCTAGCAGAAGGTGAGAGTAAAATACGCAACATTGAGCTTTCGGAGGACATCAGGGCCACAATAGGGTGCCTCGGGAATCTGGGACGCAAA
>JBGVBT010000174.1:0-3598 GCA_045225895.1 Sphaerochaetaceae bacterium | reverse complement strand
GATGTGAACAGAAGCACCTTCTACTTCCACTACCAGGACGTTAAAGCCATGGTCAAGGAGATGGAGGACAGCTTCTTCGAGGATTTTGCCACAACACTCAGCGCAATAGACCAGAAGTCTCATGACTCGATAACCATACTTGTCAAATGCCTTGAAAAACACATGGATCTCTGCAGGATCGTTCTGGGCGAGAACGGCGACATGGAGTTCCTGGAGCAGATGAAGGTGATCATAGAGAGCAAATGCTCCAGAATATGGAAGGAGGCGGTTCCTGAGATGAGCGATGAGGATCTGAAATTGCTTGATTCCTTCCTCATCGGAGGAGCAGTCTCAACACTTCAGAACTGGGTCAGGGACGAGAACAGGCAACCCGCCGAGGACATCGCTCATGTTCTCAACCGACTGATACTTGACGGAATCTGTCCGGTCGTCGCCACCTGGCAGTCCAGTGGAATATAGGAGGAGCCATGTCCAGAAGGAGTTCTGCAATCATCAGATGGCTTATTACGCTTTTCATCATCGGACTTGGTCTCTTTCTGATATGGAAGTTCATAATCAACAGGCCAAAGGCATTTTTCGAGAACCCACTCTCCCCGGTCAAAGTCCAGAAGCCATATCGGGCAACGGTCGAGGAAAGCCTTGAGCTGTCGGGCTACATAGAGGCTCAGGCCATGATACCTGTGGTGCCCTTCGTCCAGGGAACCATAACGGGCTACTATGCCAAAGCCGGCGACTACGTCACCGAGGGACAGGTCCTGGCACAGATAGACAGCGAGCCTTACGAACTTCAGGCAAAGCAGGCCGAGGCGGTGTATCTCGCCGCGGAAGCCACATTCACAAGAGTGTCGAACCTCTATGAGTCGGGAGCCGCAACCCGTCAGAACTATGACGAGGCAAAAGCACAGTACGATGCGTACAAGGCCCAGTACGAACTGGCGAGGGTACAGCTGGGATACGCAACCGTGACAGCCCCAAAATCGGGCACGATTCTCATGGCCGACAGCGCCGAGGGCTCCATCGGAACAAGTACAAGTCCCCTTTATGTCATCGCCGACCTGAACAAGCTCAAAATCAGTCTCAATGTCCCAGAACGTTACTTTGATTTGATTATTTCTAATGAAGACAACATCAAGGCTATTGTTTCAAGAGATGGCAATACCACAGACGCCGTGGTGGACACCATAGCGCCATATGTCTCGCCGGAGTCCAAGACGTTCAAGGTGACGCTTGCTCTGGAGGGAGATGTCTCTGCCTTCAGACCAGGGATGTATGTCAAGGTCAACATGGTCTACAGAACATATGAGAACGCCCTCGTACTGGACCAGAGGACAAGAAACACAGACGGATCCGCGTACTATTTCGATCCTGAGACGCAGACTGCAAAGTATGTGGACCTTGAGATAATCGCTGCGGACAACACCCATCTTGTCATAGACGACAAATGGGCGAACACACAGTTCATAGTTGACGGACAGGGATCTGTCCTGGATGGACAGAAGGTGATTGTCAGATGAAGATTTCCCACTATGCCGTAAAGCATCCGGTTGTCATTGCCATGATCCTCATTGCCCTGGTTGCGTTCGGAATATACTGTCTTTTCGGTCTGAGCCTTGAGTTCATTCCCGACATGTCCCTCCCTGAAGTGGAGGTCATAACGATCTATCCCGGAGCAGCGGCAGAGGATGTTGAGAACGATGTCACCAAGGTAATAGAGAACGAGATGGTGACATTGCCCTACTTCAAAAGCATGACCAGCCAGAGCAACAACTCGTACAGCTGGGTAACCATAAACTATCAGGACGGAATAGATGTATACGAGCAGCTGACGGAACTCAGGTTCAGGCTCGAGCAGCTTGAGGACGACCTTCCCAAAGATGCGCACAAGCCCTATGCCCTGGTCGGCGGAGCATCAATGCTCCCCATGATGCAGTTCGCAATCATCGGCGGAGACGACACCGCAAGGATCACATCATACATAAACGACACACTGAAGCCCAGGATCACCAAGATAGACGGAGTGGCATCCGTGGAGATGTACGGAGACGTAAAGCCTCAGATCGAAGTCAAACTTAGGATGGATGATGTCTCAAGCAGGGGAATAAGCGTCCTTCAGGTCTATCAGGTTCTGAACTACTCGAATTTCTCCGTTCCTCTGGGGACGGCCGATTACCAGAGCCACACGATCAACGTGAAGTATGACGGGGATGTCGACAGTCTTGAGGAGCTAAGGCAGCTTCCCGTCGGAATGGGAAACGACAACGTGATGATACGCCTGAGAGATGTTGCGGATGTGGAGTTCAGCTACCCAAAAGCCACCATCTACGCATTGTCCGAAGGCAGCAACCTTGTCATGGTCTCGGTGACAAAGAGATCGGGTGCCAACACCGTGAAGATAAGCAACAGCATCAAGAAGGTTCTGGAAGACCTGAACGAGGATACCGACGGAGCCTTGTCCTACAAGATATTCTCCGATGACGCTAAGAGCATAAGAAACTCCCTCTCCAACGTTCTGACTTCCGGAATCACAGGAATCATCATTGCCGTCATTGTAATCTTCCTTTTCCTGAACAACCCGAGGGCAACTCTGGTCATAGGATCATCAATACCGCTTTCATTCCTGTTCACCTTCATTGCCATGAGGGTCACAGGACAGACCATCAACCTGATCACCACATCGAGTTTCGTAGTCGCCCTTGGAATGGTAGTGGATGCCTCCATAGTCATGCTGGAGCAGATATCGCGTTACATGGGTCATGAAGGCTACAGTCCGGAAGATGCAATCATCAAGGGATCCGATGAGGTTGGAGCCTCAATAATAGCCTCATCATTGACAACAATAGTTGTTTTCATACCGATCATCTTCCTTGGGGGTATGGTTGGAATGATTCTGAACGGTTTTGCAAAGGTTCTGGTCCTCTGTATAGCCGCATCCCTGCTTGTTGCGGTTGTTGTGGTTCCGTTCCTTGCAAACGTCCTTATGGCAAAGAATCCGAAGGTGCCGAAAGAGACATGGTTCATGAAGATGATCGACCGACTCGAGGTCAGGTACAACTCTGCTTTGAAGTGGGCTCTTCTGAACAGACGCTATGTCATAACCCTTCCGGTCATGCTGCTGCTTCTGTCATTCGTCCTTGTCATGAGCCTTGGATTCAGCTTCATTCCGGCCATAGACACGGGAGAGTACTACGTCAATCTGGAGTTCCCTCAGGGCTACAGCCTTGATATGGCAAAGGAGAAAACGCTTGAGGCATCGGACATCCTCAGGGAGATCCAGCCAGAGATTGATGGAATCGCTGTCTTTGTCGGCGTGAACGACTCAATGGGCGGTGCCATGTCCTCAAGGCCGAACCAGGCCTATATGTACGTCAAGCTGAAGACGGGAAACAGAAGAAGTGTCCACAAGCTTGTCAACGATGCCCAGTACGAACTGTCCGCAAGGATAAGGGACTGCAACATCACTTCCACCAACGGAGGTTTCGACAAACTTGTGTCCTACATTTCCGGAGGCGGAGGCTACAAGCTCACACTGATCGGCACGGATCTGCTGGAGCTCTATCAGGAAGGAGAACGGCTCCGAGAGTTCCTGGCAACAGACCCG
>JBGVBT010000173.1:0-14366 GCA_045225895.1 Sphaerochaetaceae bacterium | reverse complement strand
TATTCGTTCTCAGCTTACAGTACCCGTAATAGCGCTGATTTCAAGGAGTGTAGGGATTGCAGGTTCTTTGATGGATCAAGATGTGTTGAGCGTAACTTCAGCCCAACCCCTGCAACATCCAAGTGCTATGATGGTTCAATCTGCAAATAACTATCTCCTAACTTTAACAAAAACTGAAGATGTGTTCCTTGAAAACGAACGCATCTTTTTTATTGTATAGGCATCTATATTTCTTAGGAGCCTGACAATGAGTAAAACCGTTAAATACAAACTTCCACCCGTTTCATTATTCGAATCAGACGTTCAAGAATATGAGCCGGATTGGTATGACGATGAAAAAAAAGGAAAGCTGATAGTAAACACTATCAACCGTCATGGGTTCAAAAGTGAAGTAAAGGCAATACATCATGGATGTTCCTTCACTCGCTATGAGCTAGCTCTAGAAGGAAAAAAGAAGATTTCTTCCGTGTTGAATCTAGCGGACAATCTCGCAATGGCTTTGGAAGTTGAGAACGTTAGGATGCTGGTTCCGGTTCCAGGGAAGAACACCATAGGAGTGGAAGTCCCAAACAAAAAGAGGGCTGTTGTCAGATTCGGCTCAATGGTTCGTTCCATTAGAGCTGAAAAGGAAATGAGAATCCCGGTTGCTCTGGGAAACGATGTTTACGGCCAGCCCATGCTATTTGATCTGGCCGGTAGTCCACATCTTCTTGTCGGAGGCACTAACGGGGATGAGAAAACAGGATTTCTGGATTCGCTTATTTGCTCGATCCTCTGCACGAAGACACCGGATGAGGCGAGGCTGGTTTTGGTGGATACCAAGGCGGTGGAGCTTTCGGTATACAACGGAGTTCCACATCTGCTGTCTCCAGTTATCACAGATGTAGAAAGGGCATTTAAGGCACTGGAATTCGTGGTGAAGGGATTGGAAAGAAGGATAGAACTGCTGACAAGTACCAGGTCTAGAAAGATAGAAGAGTACAATGCGAAGGCTGCAGAAAAACTGCCTTATATCATGGTAATTATTGATGATTTTGCAGATCTGATTCTTACCGCGGGCAAGGAGTTCGAGTTTCTGATCAAGAGGATAACAGCAGTTGCCAGATTCTGCGGAATCCATCTGGTGTTGTCCACAAAGAGGGTTTCTGCGGATGTCATAACCGGGGTCGTGAAGAGCAATATCCCCACACAGATTGCCTTCGCTGTTCCCAACGCCATCAACAGCAGGATACTGATAGACCAGCCGGGAGCGGAAAAGCTGTTGGGACACGGCGATATGCTGTACAACAACCCGATGTACCGCCATCCGTTCAGAATCCAAGGTGCGTATTGTAATAAGGAAATCGAGAAGATTTTGGACTCCCTGAAGGTTCCCGGTCAATGTGACTACATTGTTTTTGAGGATGATGAAGAAGGAGCCGAAGAGACCGAAGAATCTCAGGGATGCGGTTCGGAAGACCTTTTAAATAGGGCTTGGAAGGCAGTTTCCGATAGAGGAGGGGCTTCAGTTTCTTTTCTGCAGCGTAGATTGGGTATCAGCTACAACCGAGCCTCGAAGCTCATCGAGCAGATGGAGGATGCAGGTTATATCGGTCCTGCAAGGGGTTCGAAACCTCGTGAAATTCTCAAATTCTACGGTTTGGATTACGAATGAGCTTCAATGAAACTTGAATGATATTGAATGAGGACACTGATGATGAAAGACAGTTATGAAAAGAGACTGGAAAGAATCGAAAGGGTGATGAGAGATTTCAGACCAACCCCTGCGGTGATTGAGAGCATAATCGCCATGAACGACGGCCTGTATGAACGCTTCCGGATGGCATTCGAGGATTTATTAAGACTAAAAAGATTGGTTGATGTTGAGATATCATATGGTCGTCTTCCAGTATCAGGGTATGAGATGTTTCCTGAATACTTCTTTGCTTACGACAGGTCGGGAGGGATCCCTACAGCGGATTATGTCATGCTTCAGGAACTCAGCGATGAGACCCAAAATTTGATGCCTTCCCTGACATTTCATGAGAGCAGCCTGGAAAGGGATTTGGATTTCGAGACTGCATTTCTGGACAATGACCTGTTTCTGAACTGGAATATCGAGAGTTTTGGCCTTCCCGGTCTGGAGAATCATCAGATTCACTATTTCATGCACCAGATGTTCCAGGATGCAAATACGTTTTGCCCAGCAGATATTCCATATTTAAAACCCGAGGATCTGAAGTGGCAGATAACAGTTCAGTATGAGTTTTTCAATAAATAAGTTTATGCCAACACCCATCCTTTCCCAGTCGCAATCGCCCGATCCTCAGCCGTGAGCATATTAGTCCCTCCAAGGATATCTCCCAGTGTAATTGTGTACGGTGATGATATGACCGGCAGCGACTGGAAGAACTCCACATACGCTTCTCTGGAAAGGCATGTTCCTGCAAACGAGATGTCGCAACCGTCCCAGTCAGAGCAGGAGAGTGTGACTCTTGTAAGGGCCTTCATGTTCTCAAAAGACAAGGAATAGGTCTTCCTAGAGACCTGCAGGTTCACCAGCGCGGTGATACCGCTGTCATCGAACAGATTGACATTCTCAATTCTTTCAGTGTGTATTTCCGGGACGGATGCCAACGCATGACAGGACTTGAACATGTCTGTCATTGCATAAGCATTTGTAGTATCGATTTCCGGAATCTCCCTCAAGCTGATACAACCGGAGAACATCTCATCAAAATAAGAACCGTAAGATGTGTCCAGGATATCAATCGTATTGATTGAGATACAGTCCTTCAGGAATTGAGAGAAATCTGTGACCACAGAAGTGTCCATCACGGGAAGCTGCTTCAGAGAGGTGCAGCCCTGGAACATGCCCTGAACGGTGTCCGCATGGATTGTGTTCATTTCTGGAAGATACTCAAGTGAAACGCAGCCTGAAAACATCTCGTTCAGCTGGTAGATATTTGTGTAGTCCAACTGTGGTATGGCTACAAGTGAAAGACATCCTTTGAAGAAAAAAAGTGCCGACCGGAGCTCTCCGGTTCCCAGGTGTCTTACAGCAATCAAGGAGATGTTGTTCATGAACATGAAGAATCCAGGGACAAATCCGTAGCCCGTAAAGTATCTCATATGCTTCAATGCAGTGGAATAACCACCCAAAGACAGCTCATAGATATTGCATGAAATCTCCCTCACCGGAGAGACCCACGTGTTTGATGAGTCTCCTGCAGGTCTTGAGAAATAGATTGCCGGCTGACCATCCTGGTAGGAAACTCTGACCATACACTGAACATGACCGTCTGAAGTCAGATGGCCGAAATCCGATGCTTCAATGGTGTATTCAACGTTTCCGGATGCGGATTCTGCGACAACTCTTGTCGAAATAAAAGTGCCGTCAGAATCGGTATAACCGAACTCAACTTTCACAGAAGAAGTTGGAATGTTGAGAGGGAATTTCACCTTTGCACCCTGAGGAATAAGGACAAGGGCGTAGAGATTTCCTGGAGCCTCAGAAACCTCGGGCATAGTGAGCCAGTCAGAGGGTCTTGTCTGGCGATAGACGACTTCAGGATCAAGCGGACCGGCAGGAGCCGGAGCGGGGGAACTGTTCTGTTCAAGCGGGAAGAACGGAGTGTCTGTCATAGCTGCTGCACCTCCACCTCGCCGGTACCTGTGATATAGATTGTCGAGCTCACCATGCCGGTCGTTCCCTCGACATTGGAGCATGAACAGATTTGTCCGTACTTTGACGGGATCTTGATGGATCTTGCTTCTGCAGCATTCTCTTCGAATGCCACGAAGATTGTCCCGTCTCCAAGATTCTTCACCAGAAACTCTGATCTCGCCTTGTCAAACGTAAAAGCCTGGCAAGTTCCGTTTAGTGTCTCTCTCCTCAGACATAATGTCATATTAAAACCTCCTGTCCTTGTTCCAGGACATCATTGAAAGCAAGTCCCGTATAGAACTTCACGAAAGAATAAAGAGTGCGTATCTGCTCATCTGGATTGATCGGAATACCTGCCGGGAATATGTCGACTATGACAAACTGACCCCGCCATCTGTAGAGTTCGGACCTGTAGACTGCCAGTGACGGTCCTCCAACGGGCAGACTGGGTACGGCCATGTCATGGTTATCCTGGTATCTGGCTTCTCGTGACGGATAGCATATGAGATTGAACGAGACATAGGTCGTAGAATACATGACGTCCCTGATAACCCAATAGGCATCAGGGAAATCGGTGAAAAGACAATTGTTGTTTTTACTTAGAGTCAGACTGAGTCCCACATGATCCTCCTATGCTGTTCCTGCGCAGATGTATTGATATGTGCCGCTCTGCACGGCAATGGGCGTGCCCCTGAGGACCCCGTAACCTTTGGCAGTCAGAAATTCATCATCCGATGCAAAATCGGTTCCTTTCTCCCAGATGCCGCATGTGACTCCAATGATCTTCCTGCCTCTGAAATGACTCTGATAGATGGAGGCGGGGACCTTCTCAAGTCCACCGGAGTAGATGGAGAAGAACGAACCTCCGTCTCCTGGTCCCTCATACATGACGATCTTCCACAGATGTCTGTCATGGATATCCTCAGCTGTTCCGCCGTCCACGTTGTGCTTGAAATTCCACTGAAAGACGTTATTATCCCGGCTTGAACCTGACGAGCCGTAATCCTCGACCCAGAATGACCCGTGCCAGTGACTGACTGAACATGATCCTTCCTTGTAGGACCCGCTGTTCGCCCATAGGCTGAATGACATCTGGAATGCGGGAGCATCAATGTAGATTGTCACCGTGTTCTGATAGCAGGAATTGAGATAGCTATTTCTCCAGGCCGTGCCCGTCATGTCGATCAGGTTCTCTCTGTTTATCAGACTTCCTGTACCCACCTGTGACTCCTAATTGAAGACTGCTCCGTGGCAGTAATCGAAATATGCATGGCTTCCGGCAGCCTGTCCCTCATTGAAAACCCAACTCTGAACATGTGATTCGCCACCATAGGTTCTGTAACCGAAGCGCACGATATCCATGTTCTGGAAGTTCATTTCGTTCAGCTGGGACTTGATGTAAGTAAGATCATTGAGGCCGAATTTCTCGGCTCTGTCAGCCATGCCGACAAGATGACCATAGATCAGGTCGATGAAGGCTGAAGCGAACTCGTTTCCGAGAGCTCCAAGAGAATAAGCGCTGTCTTCCTTTGGGAGCACATCCTTAACCAGGATTGCATCCAGCTGGCCTACCGGGGTGAACTCAAGCTGTCTTGTAGCTGCGAACCTGTCATTAAGGCCGAAAGATGCAACCGTTGCTCCGTTGAGCAACACCGTGAAGATACTTCCGTTCCATTTGACGTTGTACTGGTGGTTTCCCGATGACGGTGATACCAGATTGACAGATGAGCCTCCATACTTTGTCAAAACGATCCGGAACAGAGTATTCGGTGTATATCTTCTTGCATCGAACAGACTGATCTGAGCACCGTTCTGCATGAAGGCCGAGAACCTGCAGTAAGGGGCCGGATTGACGCTCCAGACCGATATTGTAGTCTTCGATGTCCTCCATACGGTATTGTCATCAGTTATCGTAGCCAGGATTGCATTTGCCTGATCCAGCAGGTTGATTCCAAGCGGATAGGACGAATAATCATAACCTATGCCCAGAGTTCCGGTTTCGTACAGAGTCCAGTCTGAGGAAGTGTACCTGGCATAATAGCAATTCATCTGGATGCCGGATCCTACGAAGAATATCTTTCCACTGTAATAGCAGCATCCGTTTGTTTTGGCAGAAACCTCCGTGACACTGGTCCAAGTCACGAGGTCCGTGCTTGCCAGGATGTCTTTCGTACTTCCGTCCTGCGACTGTCTGAAGATGAACCAGCTGTCCCTGGCATAGATGATCTTGCTGCTTATATACAGGCTGCTGATTGTGCTTTTTGTGGTCCAGGTGCTTCCATCTGAACTGGTCTGGACGGTTCCGTTTCCATGATCTTCGACAGTAATGAACATGCCGTTGATGAAGGATATGTGCTTGTGGGTCGATCTTGTGTGTACCCACGTGCCGTTTCCGTATTCCACATGGCCTGAGAGGTATTCCCCGGAGATCGATGTCCATGTTAGGCCGTCAGTGCTCTCGTAGGCATAGCGGATATTGCCGCTGGCACCACTGGTCCGGAATAATCCGTTTCCGTATGCGACATAAACTCCGTTCCAGCCGAGGCCCTGAGGAGAAACATTTGTCCATGTTATTCCATCCGTACTTCTGAGAAGTCCGATGTCTGCAGAGGATGCGATATAGACTCCGTTTCCATATGCAAGTCCGGTGATCTGGCCCTGAATGGTATGGACCAGTGTCCAGGTGATTCCTCCGTCCGTGCTCCGGTGAATCGAACCGGAGTTTGACGTTCCGCCTGCAACAAGGATCATGTCATCATTTGCCAGTATGACATCGCAGTTCGAAGGAAGGGCTCTGGTATTCCAGGCAGTCTTCTGCCCGATGTTCACCGGTGATGTATCAATCTCCTGACATACATAAATGTTCTGATCGCTGTTGCTCGAAATGCCTCGGGCAGATTCGGAGAAATCAATCCATGTTCTTCCGTCAAGAGAATACTGAAGCGTTGCTGTCCTTACCGCATCATAGGCAAGAGTCCTAATGCGCTTCCTGAAGGGAGTGCCCCAGACCGAACAGTTCGTACAAGGAACCGGAATCCGGGCAGAAAAAATAGTTGAACCAGATACTCCGGATGTCTGGCCCGCTGTTCGTCTTAAAGTGCGTTGGCTATCATCGGTGAGCTTCAGAACCTTGGATATGACTGAAGAACCGTATGTTCTGGTTCCTGAGTTGAGATTCGTCATCTCTGCAGCGCTCAGGTGGCCCGCTACGGCGTTGTATACGTCATGATCGTTGAATTCCTCGGTGGAACTGAAAACGCCCGTTATCGGGCTTCCTTCGGTCTCTTCCTGAGTTTCCAGCGGTCTTGAAGTGAAAGACCCGGATACTACGGAGTTCACGACCTTTGAGCCGACAAAGGCCGAGTTTCCGTTATGATCGATCCTGAAGCCGGCTGTAGGGTTTCCGCTTGCATCCTCGGCATAGTTTCGGGATCTGATCTCGCCACCGCTTTGGAGCTCGATCTGAGATGTGGCAAGCTTGTCGATCTGGGCCTGCTGTGCACTGAGATTGCCGATATAGGCATAAAGTACAGCTGATGTCCTGGGAACATTTATCCCGTTGGCAATGACTACATCACGGATCTGGGCTATCTGTTCAGGCCAGTATGAAACGTCCTCGATCTGCACCCAGGAACCGGAACTTCTGACATACGGCAGATAATCTCCGTTTGACTGAAGCACATAGGAGTCTCCGTCAATGAATGAGCCTGAAGGAGCAGATGTCAGGATTCCCAGATTCATGTTGTATCTGGTGATGTCCACGGCCTTGGCAGAAAGTCCTGAGGCCTGTGAGGTGTAGACCTGGTTTCCGACGATGCTGGCCAGCGTGCATGACGCGCTGATGTTGTCCGGAACCGTTGCCTTCGTGTAGTTGAGCGTTACCACAGCTCCGCTGTAAAGCGTTCCGTTGATTTCCCAAGTATAGGAAGGACCAAGATAATGGCTGGAAACTGCCCTGAAGACTATGGTAACAGGATCGTTGCTTCTCAGATCCTTGTCGTAGGTCGAGCAGCTGCATTCTATGGAAAAAGATGCAAGACTCTGCATGACATCATTGGCAGAGGCATCGATCTCAGGCTGGGAGAAAGATTCTGTCCCGTCATCCCATGAAGTCTTCAGCCTTATCCAATAGGTGCATCCGACATACCAGCCTGAGGGCCTTGAGTCAGTGAAATCGGAATCTGCAGGTACAGCCGATCCAACCATAAGTGCATACTGTGTGGTGACAGTGCCTCCGGTACCCGGAGAACCAGGCTGACCAGGTGTTCCGGGCGTGCCGGGATCTCCCTGTTCTCCTTTCTCTCCCTTGAGGTAAACAGAAGCGTTCTCAGATCTTCTGTGGAATGTATCCCTGTCCAGATGGAACTGTGATATTCCGATTGCAGAATACTGGATGACCGATGTGGCATCGCTTTCCTGCCTGGCTATGATCATGACGTCCACAGACAGACCTGAGAAACTGTTGTCCGTAAGATGTACAAGTGATCCGCATGCTATGTCCAGACGGCTCTGGAAAGTGTATTTAGCACAGCAGTACCTGTAGAAGTCACTGAGCAGGTTTGCATGCCGTGAGGCTGTCTCCCTGTCGTGAATGAATGACAGTTCCTCATCAAGTGTGCTGTCTGTTCCTTCCGAGCCGGTACGGACTATCTGTGTGGACTTTTGGTAGATTATGTCCGCATAGGCATCGAGTTTTGAGAAATCCCGGTCGGATGCGGCGCTGTTGTGGGCATTGATGGTGATATAAGGTCCGCCGGCAGCAGAGATGGAGCAGGTGAGGCCGGTTCCACCTTCAACATCCTGACGCACGTTGGATACTGCAATGATCTTTCCCGATCCGACTGTTTCGGTCTCGCTTGCTGCATTGCATGCCTCGATCATGGCAGGTTCACGGAACTCATCCGCTGTCTCTAGGGCCCATTCCTGCTGTGTGTATATCTCCGTTCCATCGAAGTGAGATCCTGCAGGAAGATTCAGATTGCAGTGCGGATGCTCAGAATCCCGTCCGGTACTGTTACTGTAGATCAGATAGTCTGAGGCTCTGCCGATCTCGGAGAAGGAGACACGGGCTGATCTGTACTGGCGGATATCCTTTGAGAGGTTGATGGCTTTTCCGCCTGTGATGACAAGATCATCATTGTCCAGGACAGGAATCCCGCTTGTCCCGGTACAGTCGATCTCAAAGATTCTCAGCTGACCCTGGCTGTCGAAGAAATAGGCATAGCCTGCCTCATAAAGCATCTGCTCGAGAATTGATCTGCAGGTATCGGAAGCTTCGATAACCTTGGTTACGTGGGCCGTTATCCGGATTCTGTTTTCATAGACGGGTATCCCGCATGAACTGCATATGGCACAGACTGCTTCATCTACGGTGCAGTCCAGAAGATGTCTTCCGCTCTGGATGAAAGGACGGTTCAGTATCCGTGTCCCGACATCCTCGATCGTGACGTTCAGGTTCTGCTCTCCGTTGGCAGTTACACTCCATGTCCAGTTGGTGGAAAGGTACCCTGTGAAGATCTGATCATAGGCATCCATCAGTACTGCACCGATGTTGAAGTCTGATGCAATTATGTCCGCAATATACGGACACTTCTGTGTAAGCTGGAGTGTGGCCTGATTGCTGGAACTTCTCAGTCCGTTGAGAAGCTGTCTGTGAATCCGGATGGAGCGATTGACTATGTACTGCTTCTGAACCGTCTTGACCGGATGTCCGCACGAAGGCGGGGTCTCATCGAAGATCAGAATCAGGGAAGGGTTGGTGAGTGTCATATTGTGCTCCCGAAATATGCCATCTGGTCGAACTCACTGCGTATCATCCTTGCGAACTGTCTCATGCCTGCATCTCCGACTACCGGAGCTTCCTGGTAGATATTTATCGTTACATGTGTGGCTCCCTGGTATCCTGCTGATGAGATAGCAGTAGTAGTGGAAGCAGATACTGTCGAAGGGCTGGTATTCTGCACGAATGCGGCATCAATCGAGGCCCATTTGTCCTTTATGAAGGACGCATAGTTTCCCGGGCTTCCAGGGTCATTCATCCGGAGTCCTGCAAACGGCTGCCATCCGAACAGATCAAGACCGGCCAGCCAGTTCATAAGCGAGGCTACCCAATGCTGTAGCGTCTGGATGACATACTGTATAGTTCCGGTGACAGTGACAAAGATCTTTGCAAATACCTTGAGAACCGGGGCAAGAGCCTCCAGGATGTTGGAAATAAGGGACATGACAGGGGATAGCGAACTGCTTAGAACCTCGATTATGGGTTTCAGAACGATGCCCACAATTCTGAACAAGCCCATCAAAAAGTTGGCAACATCACGGACTAAGGGCATCACATCTTTAAGAATCGGCATTAGGATGTCTCCGATTACCCGTCCCAGTTCTTTCAGCGGTTCGATGCCGAACTTGACGAACTCATTGAGTATCGGCCCCAGAGTTTCGGACAGCCCCTGAAAGACATATTCAAGTGCCGTGGCTATGGCTCCGAGCATCGGTCCCATAGTGGCCATGTTCTGTGCAAGCTTTCCTGCGACCTCTCCGGCCTGACCGAGATTTGATGTCAAAGAAGAGATTACAGAAGACCCGAATGAAGATCCCTGTTCACCGGTGGTTCCGGTCATTCTGGCTGCAAGGCTTCCCAGCTTGTCTCCCAATGACTGAAGAAAAGTCCTTGTACTGTTTTCGACTGCTTCCTCGACATCCTCGACTGCATCCAGAACAGGCGTTACTGCAGTAGTAACGTCTTCTGCGTGATCGGTCAGAAAACCCTGAAACCATGTGACGAAACCTGATACATCTTCTCCGAATACATTCTCGAAGGACGATGAGATCTTCTCCCATTTCTCGAACCATCCGACCTTGAGATCTCCGAAGGCCTGAGTTCCCCAATCCTTGAGAAATGATCCTATGGATGAGAATGAAGTCTTTGCAGCCTCGAAGTACTCGTCTGAAGACTTTGCAGTCCAGGTAGCCAGCTTTTCTCCGATTGTGGTGGAACTGTCTGCTGCCCACTGTTCGATCTTTGGAGAAAGAAGGTCGTTGATCTGCTGGACCATCTCGGCTCCGACTTCCTTCACACCCGACCATGCTTCTCCGGCCTTGTCGAAGTAATATGAGGCACGATCTTCGTGCATGTACTGCGATGATCTGTCGATTCCGAAATCGATGTTGGCCAGCTTTCCGCCGAGGTCAAGGCCCATCCACTTCATGGCCTTTCCGACCCATGTGCTCTGGATCCATTCTCCGATGCTGTTCAGCGCATCCTCAACGCTCTGGAGGAAGTTGTTCTTGATCTTCAGGATGCCGCCGAGGATGGTCTGTCCGATTCCCTTGAAGGTGTTTGTGATTCCCAGAGGAAACCCTTTGATGAACTCGGAGATCATGCCTCCGATGTGGGTGACGACGATCCGCACAATCTGCGGAATGTTCCTGATAATCGTTCCGATGAGCTTAAGGCCGTTTACTACTGTCGAAATGACCTTGTCCACGACCTTGCCCACTGGAGAATCGATGAGCCAGGTTCCGATCTTGTTCACCAGATCGCTGATGTTGAACTCGACTTTGTCACAATAAGAAGTCAGAAGGTACATCAGGTAGTTGAAAATACCATCTGCAATAGTCTTGATCGTGTCAGGGATGGCATTCAGAAAAAGATCCAGCAGGTTGGATATGTTGGTGACTGTGTTCTTAATCGATGTGACGATGTAGTCACCGATGAATGAGAACACTTTCGTGATATTGTCGAAGCTGAAGAATTTGCCCAGCATGGCCTTCACGGTCTCGCCGAGCTTTGAGATGAATTCGGGAAAGTTTGAGATTGTAATCTTCACGTTCTGGATGAAAGTATTGAACTTGTCCCGGAACGAAGAAATGGCGTTGTCGAACCTGGCGATCATAGGAGCAAAAGAGAAGTTGACCAGATCTCCGATGCTCTGTTTGATGTCTCCCCATGCGTTTTTGATGTTGTTCACATGCTGTCGGGTATCTATTTCCGCTAGCTGATCGGAATAGACCTTGAGCTTTGAAATCACGGTATCGACAGCAGCGCCCTGTGCAAGCTGCTCCTTCGTGAGATCGGAGACATCAATGCCAAGTTTCCGAAGCTGCGTAGTCGTTCCGTTGTATGTGCCCAGCAACGTCGTCATCGAGGAATTGAGATCCTTCCCAGTGACATTGGACAGATATACTGCAGCTGAACTGATTTTCTCGATCTCATCAGAAGATTTTCCCAAAGCAGCAAGCTCAGACACCATAGATTCGATGTCACTCTTAGAAGAAAGCGTCTGACGTGAGAGATTCTTGATTGTGGTGACAGCCTGGTTGTATGCGGATGTGTTTCCGAGTGCTATCTGAAGCTGCTTGTATTTGCGTTCTGCTTCCCAGAAAGAATTGAAGCATGCAGCACAGCCGTCTCCGAGTTTCTTCAGGGCAGCCAAGATGGCAGTGACGGTGAAGGCCTTCTTGAGTGTGTCGCCTGCCTTCTGGGCGACGTTTGTAAGAGATGAAATGTCGCCCTGGGCAGACTTGAGCGTAGGCCCGATATTGTTCTGGCCTGCTATGATGACCTTTGCGGTTGCCATTGAGAAAACTCCTATCTGATGCTCTTGACTTTCTCTTTCAGATATTTGCGGTATTCGGCCTGAATGATCTTAAGAATCTGCAGTGTCAGGTACGGCTGATCCAGGACACCTCCGGGAAACGGAAGAGTCCTGAAATCGCCTGTGTCCGAGTCGCAGATCGGCAGGTATATGTCGGTTATGTACATCAGCCAGTGTCCGTATTCTGCGTACAGTTCCGCATCATACCTGCCGTTGAAAACCTCGTGGGAAAGAGAGATTATTTCCCGTCTTTCCCGTTCGGCGGGGTAAAAAAACTTGCTGATGCATATTCACCGATTATCTTTCCGGTGAGGTCCAGTTTTTCATAGATGAAGGCCGCGACATCAGAGTTCTTCATCTTCTGGGTTTCGGTCTCATAGAGGTTGTGCTCTACGATGATCTGAGGCAGGACTTCCTTGAAGAATCCGAGTAGTTCCTTCTGGCCTTTCTCATGGGCCTCCTGAAGCTGCATCATCTCCATAGTGGGAAGCTCCTTGAGGACGATATACGCATCCTCATCTTTTTCCTGTCCGATGATTGTTCCGAATTCGACTTTGATTTTCTGGATAGCGTTCTTGTACGCCTTGTTCCTTACGTATGCCATGTTTTACTCCTGGTCATGGTTCACCGTGACGGTGATTGGTTCGGTGTTTCCGATAGATAGAGCTTCTCCGCTGAAGGAAGTGTCGATGATTCCGGCTCCTCCGACATTTCCGTCAGCTGATGTGATGGATATGTTGGGAAGATAGATCTCTATGTTCTCGTTCTCATTTGAGGTTGTGAACTTTAGAAGAAGGGCGATCTTCGGTGCAGACTCATCAATGTAATAGGTACGCTTGAACGCATCGATTGCATCAGAGTACGGAATCGAGAAATCCACCGTGACACTTCTGAGTCCGGGAACAGGACGATCTGAATAAAGACCGGTCTCATATGTGGCGGGAGATTCCTCTGTTCCGTTGTCGATTGTGATGTTGCAGCTCTCAACTGCAAGCTCCTGAGTCATGGATGCCTTTGCTGTTCCGCCTGCAGCATATTTGAGTACTGCATGGGTACAACGGTAGGAGGGCAGGGTCAATGAGATGGCCTGAATGGTCTTTGCATCCGTATCCCTGTCAGAAAGCTCCTTGACTCCGGCAATGTCGATGTCGACTTTCACGTAGTCATGGGCCGCAGCGCTTATCTTGATGGATTTGATTGTCACATCCGGATAGGTTTTGACGATTCCTCCACGGGAAAGAACGATCGTGGAAACCGGAAGAGGGGTGTTCGGAGGTGCAAGGGTATAGCTTGTCCCGTTCTTGGTTCCCATCCCGGCCTCAAAAAGCCAGTCGGCGAACTCCGGTCTGAGAATGAGCGAGAGTCCTCCGTCTACCTTGACGGAAATGACATCGCTCTGGTTCTTGGTTTTGGAGGCCATGAGGTTTCCCTCATCTCCTTTCTCGACCGTCGTCTTGATAGTCTCACCCGTCATGTTGAGAACGGTATCAGGAGGGACGGGTGTTCCCCATGATGCCTGAAGCCCCGCCTGACAGACGGAGCCGGTTCCGACTTTGTGCATGGTTTGTTCTCCTTAGATGTAGTCTTTCGTGTAATGGATGGAAACGGAGGCCTCGGCAGCCTGGACATTTCTGGTACCGTCGACTCCATAGTAGAAATCCACGTCTTCCACAATGCTGAAATCGACTTCTCCATCCAGGGTCATGTTGCTGTGGATCAGATTCTGAAGAGCATCGAAATAGAGATGGACCTTGACTGTGAGGTTCTCCGGTTTGTCCTTCCGACAGACGATGAAAACAGCGATATTGAAGGTTGCATCGTCACTTTCCGTTGTTAATGTATTATAGTTTGCCCAATTAGGAACAATATAAAACATGTTTTTCATGGGCATCTGGTCTGTATCCGGGAAATCGATTACGACATTCTTTTCACCGATCTGCTCGATACTCTGAGGCAGATAGGCGTTGAGACTGCTCTGGATGACCCGTTTTATCGCATTGAGGATTGACAGTTCATTGGCCATATCTGGTATTCCTTTTTACTTCGGGTTCTGTTAACTTGGAGGTATGGAGAAAAGAAGCGTTTTCGAGACATCCGACTCATTCAGGGCAGATATGGCCGAG
>JBGVBT010000172.1:0-8885 GCA_045225895.1 Sphaerochaetaceae bacterium | reverse complement strand
GTGGCTCGACGGATAGGAGGCCTCGGGCTCGGTTGGCCTGACGTTGATCACCACGATCTCAAAGAAGATGTAGAAGCAGACCACTGCGGCATAGAGGACCATTGTGGCAAGATATGTCCTGTCCATCTTCCTCAGGCTCTTTGTCCTGATCAGGTCGAAGAGCGCCACCATGGCGTTCATCGCGGCAACCAGAACACATGCATAGCCCAGATACTGGGTGATCTTGTAGCACAGCCTGCTTTGCGGGAACCTTGCGTTGAAGGCAGAGTTGATGTGAGAGAATCCAACCGCTCCTCCGCCGGCTCCTATGGGGCCTACGTCACAGACCTTTGCAAGGACCGTGAAGATGACAAACAGTGCAAAAAGCACAGCTGACACGCAGAGTCTCTTCCTGTTGACGGCATTTCTGTCCAATGTCTTTTCCATATCAGCCGAGCCCCTTTGCCTCGAGAATCAGGTCGTGCTTCAGAGTCTTGAGCTTCTTTGAGAGGCTGACCTTGTAGATGTGCGGGTTGATCAGACGCTTGTGGGACCTGTGGATGTGGCTCTGGCTTTCCTTTGCGAAGTCCTGGATATCCTTCAGCGTGCGTGTCGGGACGCAGATCTTGCCGTCCTTCATCACGTTGATCAGAAGCTTCTCGATCCTGGAGTACTGTCCGTTCTTGAGAACGAAGATGTCTCCATCGGTGAACGGATGGTAGAACACGTAATCCCTGCCCTCCTTGACCTCCTCGTCATCCAGCGTGATGAGGTCTCCGATCGCGATTCCGTCCTTGCCGTAGAAGCGGTAGATCTGCTTGATGCCCGGGTTGGTGGTCTTTGCATAGGAGTTGCTGATCTTGATCGTGGGCTGGAACGTGCCGTCGGCCTTTCTCTTGGCGGCGAGCTTGTATACTCCGCCCAGTGCGCTCTGGTTGCCGCCCGTGACAAGGTTGGTTCCGACTCCCCACGAGTCGATGGGGACCTCGTCGTTGACAAGAGTCGTGATGATCTCCTCCGTCAGGTCGTTGGAGACGCAGATGGTGGCATCCTCAAGGCCCGCCTCGTCCAGGCGCTGGCGCACGGCACGGGCAAGGTATGAAAGGTCTCCCGAGTCGATCCTCACTCCGATCTTCAGGCCCTTGGCCTTCTGCTCCTTGCCGACGATGATGGCGTTCTCGATTCCGCTTCCAAGCGTGTCGAAAGTGTCGATCAGAAGGACACAGTTGTTGGGATAGATCTTGGCGAACTCCCGGAAGGCCTCGAGCTCGTTGTCGTAGGCCATGATCCAGCTGTGCGCCATGGTTCCGCCGACAGGGATTCCGAAGACCTTGCCGGCTAGCGTGTTGCTCGAGAGTGCGCAGCCTCCGATGTAGGCGGCTCTGGATGCCGAAAGACCTCCGTCGATGCCCTGGGCGCGGCGCAGGCCGAACTCCATGACCTTGCCGTCCTTTGCGGCGGTGCAGACCCTCATTGCCTTGGTGGCTATCAGGGTCTGGAAGTTGACTGTGTTCAGAAGAAGGCTCTCGATCAGCTGGGCGTCGATCAGCTTGGTGTGGACCCTGACCAGAGGCTCGCCGGGGAAGACCGTGGTCCCCTCCTTGGGCGCATAGATGTCGCCCTTGAAGCGGTATGTAGAAAGGTAGTCCAGGAACCTCTGGTCGAACATGTTCAGGCTCTTTAGGTAGGCGATGTCGTTGGCGCTGAAGTTCAGGCTCTCGAGCTCCGTCAGAAGCTCCCAGAGACCGGCGAACACGGCATAGCCGCCTCCGAACGGGTTCGTCCTGTAGAACATGTCAAAGACGACATCGGGGTTCTCGTTGTTCAGGTAGTACCCCTGCATCATCGTCAGCTCGTAGAAGTCGGTGGTCAGTGCCGAGATGTCAACAACCATGGTTTCCTCCTGCCTGATGTATTTCTGTTTTATTTGGTTTTATTTTGCGGGGATGACGGTCCTTCCGCCCATGTACGGAACCAGGGCGTTCGGAATCTCGATGCTTCCGTCCTCTCTCTGGTAGTTCTCGAGAACTGCGACCACGGCTCTGGAAAGGGCCACGGCGGTTCCGTTGAGCATGTGGACGAACTTGGACTTGCCGTCATCGTCCTTGTATCTGACGTTCAGGTTGCGGCTCTGGTAGTCGGTGCAGTTCGAAGTCGATGTGACCTCGCCGTACTCGCCCTCCTCGCCACGGCCGGGCATCCATGCCTCGATGTCGAACTTGCGGTATGCCGGGGCTCCGAGGTCTCCGGTGCAGGTGTCCACGACCCTGTAGGCCAGTCCGAGTCCGCTGAAGATCTCCTCCTCGATCGCCAGAAGCTCCTCGTGCATCCTGTCCGAGTCCTCGGGCAGGCAGATGATGAACATCTCGAGCTTCGAGAACTGGTGGACCCTGTACAGTCCCTTGGAGAACTGGCCGGCGCCGCCTGCCTCGCGTCTGAAGCAGTGCGAGAGTCCCGTCATCTTGATGGGGAGCCTGCTCTTGTCCAGGGTCTCGCCGCTGTAGTAGCCGCCCAGTGTGATCTCGGCGGTTCCGACAAGTGCGGTTCCGGTGCCCTCGACGGTGTAGATGTTGCTCTCCTCTCCGCGCGGGTTGAATCCGATGCCCTCGAGGATCTCCTCCTTGGCCACATCGGGTGTGATCATCGGGGTGAAGCCGTGCTTCAGGACGATGTTCATCGCATAGTTCTCAAGGGCCATCTGCAGAAGGACGGCCTCGTTCTTCAGGTAGTAGAACTTGGGTCCGCTGACCTTCGTTCCGGTCTCGAAGTCGATCAGGTCCAGCTTCTCTCCAATCTGCACGTGGTCCAGCGGCTTGAAGCTGAATACGGGCGGCTTGCCCACATATTTGACCGCGGTGTTGTCCTTGTCCTCTTTTCCGACCGGTGCGGCGGGATGTGCGTAGTTGGGGATCTGGCGGACAATGGCGTTGAAGTCCTTGTCCACTACATCGAGCTCTGCCTCCACGGATGCGATCTTGTCCTTGATCTCGCGGCCCTCTGCGATCAGTGCCTGACGGGCATCGTTGTCCATCTTGCCCTTCATCTTGGCAGCGTTGTCGTTTCTTGCGGCCCTGAGGTCCTCCGCTTCCTTCATGAGTGCGGACCTTCTGTCCATCAGCTCGATGGCCTGGTCCACATCGACTTTCATGTTGCGGTCTTTGATGTTCTTTGCAATCTCGTCACGTCTGGCTTTCAGCTCTCTGTAATCAATCATTTTCTCACCTCTGGCATGTCCCTTCGGGACTGCCAACAGAACTATAGTACAAATGGGGAGGTCTTTCAACTGCACGGGCCCTGTTTGAGGTGCGGGCTGAGGTGGGGTTGTGGTTTGAATCGCGGTGCGGGTTGGATTGCGGTGCCCGCTCCGGTGTACCAACATTCGGCCAAACGTGTTATTCTGAGTCCGATGAAGGTCAATGTCGTCCTTTTCCAGCCCGAAATCCCGCAGAACACGGGAAACATCTCAAGAACCTGCAGCGCCACTTCCAGTGTCCTGCACCTTGTCCATCCGCTGGGATTCTCTCTGGACGAGAAGCACCTCAGACGCGCCGGTCTGGACTACTGGGACGGGCTGGAGATATCCGAGTATGAGAGCGACTCAGCGTTCTTTGCCGCCCACGGGGACAGGACCATCTGGTACTTCTCCCAGAAGGGAGCGCAGAGCCTGTGGGAGGCGGATATACTGGGGTCTGGTGCTGGTTCGGATTGCGGCCAGTCTGCCGTTGAGGACGGCACGGAGAAAGAGGTCTGGCTGGCCTTCGGACGCGAAAGCCGCGGCCTTGACGAGGAGCTTCTTATTCGCAATCGTGAGCACACCTTACGAATCCCCATGCTGGAGGGAAAGCGATCTCTGAACCTTTCCAACTGCGTTGCGATTGCTGTTTACGAGGTCTTGAGACGAACAGGTTTCGATGGCCTTAAAGAGCATGGAAAACTGTTTTCTTCGGGGGATATCAATGCGTAAGGCCATTGTTGTCCTTGTTCTGCTTCTTGTGTTTGCCTCTGTCTTCGCCTCCGATGTGGACACCTACTGCTTCAACTGCCTGACGGCTCCGGAGCAGATAGCATACCTTGCGATCAAGGACTGCCTTACCCATCTGATACCGAGCTGGAACTGCGGCTCCATGACCCAGGAGGCCATCCGGCGGGCCTACGAAAGCCTTCTTATGGACCATCCGGAGTACTACTGGGCGGACAGCTACACCTATGTCACAAGCTATGTGAACAACACCATCACCGGCCACAGGGTGGAGTTCTCGTACAACATGGGCGCGTCCCAGATCAAGAGGACGAACGACGAGATCACGGAGGCCCTGTACGCCATGGTGGCTGAGATGAACGCCGCGGATGGCTCCGCGTACTCCACCGTGCGTGCGGTCTTCGACTACATAGTGGACAACTGCTCCTACGACGAGCTGAACCTTGACCAGAGTCTCTATTCGGTGATGGTCAACAGAAGCGGCGTCTGCGCCTCATTCTCAAAAGCCTTCGAGTTCATCATGCAGTGCCTGGATATTCCCTGCACTGTCATCTACGGGAGGCTGACCCAGCAGGAAGGAGTGCTGAGCACCACGCTCGGGCACGAGTGGAACTGCGTGTGCATCGACGGGAACTGGTACCATGTGGATGTCACCAGCGCCCTCGCCGTGGATGGGGAGGACAGGCTCTCGCGCTACCGCTTCCTGTGCGTGACCACCGACGAGATCCTGAAGACCCACCAGATCGAGAACCCCGTCCCGGTCCCTCCCTGCACGGATGGAAGCCTCGAGTTCTTCTCCATGAACGGCCTGAAGGTGGACTCGTATTCCAGAGCGTCCGTGGAGGATGCCATGCTGCATGCGATGGAGATGGGATACGGGCCGGTTGCCAGGTTCTCCAACTACATGGCGTTTTCCCAGGCCATAGACGACCTTTTCACCCATCAGGGCATATTTCAGGCCATCAGGGAGGCCACAGGCCTGGAGGTGACTTCGGTGGACTACCGAATCGACGAGCAGCGGATGCTGATAAGGATTGTGGTGTAGGAACCGGCCTTGGAAAATAAATCGGCTTTCAGTCCGTTTGCCGTGATTGCCCAAAAGGTTTTTTGAGTTTACAATTTGCATGTGACTCAGAAATATTCGGTTATCAGCCGCAAACAGGACATAGGACAGCTCATCAACCAGCTTCACCGCGAGGAGTTCCTCGCCGTGGGAATCATGGATACGGGAACCCCGGAGGACCTTCTGGACACTCTGGACTGGTTCGTCAACAACTTCAACTACTGCCTTCACGTCGTGTCCCAGGTGGACCGCTTCTCCGTAGAGGAGATGCAGAGCCGCTATCCGGATGTCACTTTCATCGTGTTTCCCAAGTCACCGTCGCTTGCCGAGCGCGTCAACGCCCTGGCCGACGTGTGCATGACCACCTACTTCCTGACCATGCGCAGCGACACCAACCTGATGAACCTGGACTGGCAGCCGCTCGAGTCCCGCATGAAGGAAGAGGACCATCCGGCTGTCATCTGCCCCTGGGTGTTCAACAAGAGCAACGAGAAGATCCCCACACTGCGCGCACCGCATCTGAACGGCAAGGACGTGGATCCGCTTTCGTTCATGCCGAACAAACGATGCGAGGACAACCTCTATCCCTTCCTCGGAATCGGCCTGTACGACAGGGCACTGTTCCAGAGACTTCGCGGCTACGACGAGGAGATCTCCGGCGCCTTCTGGCAGACTCTGGACTTCGGCGTGCGCTGCTGGCTGTACGGTTATCCCGTGCTCACCATGGGCGCCATTGCGGTCCTCTTCTACAGCAAGCAGTTCCTGATCGAGGACCGCACAGAGCAGCAGGGCTTCGAGCGCTTCTGCTCCAAGGCCCTTTCGGTCCACGAGATCCGCGGACGCAACTTCATCAGAAAGAGTCCGCACATGAGCGGCAAGGTCATAAACGAGGAAGTGAAGCCCAGAATCGGACTTTACAAAGTGGATTTCAAGACCCTCTGCGAGAAGTGGAACTCTCCTGAGTTCTGATTTCTGATTCTAAAACCTTTACAGAAAAAAGCGGCCGGAATGCATTCCTTTTCGGGAACCGATTCCAGCCGTTTTTCTCATTTCTTGTTCTTTCTTCTTTCCTCGTCGCGCTTCTTGCGCTCCTCGGCTGCCTTGATGAAGTCTGCGAATGTTCCGCCGCCCGAGCTTTCCCTGCTCTCAAAGCTTGAGAAGCTGCGCTTTGCGTCCCTGTCGTCCCTCTGGGGTCTCTGGTCGCGCGGTCTGTCGGAATTCCTGAAATCCCTTCTCGGACTGTCGCTGCGGTCGCTCCTTCTGGGCTCGTCGGACCTCTGCGGTCTGAAGTGGCTCGGTTTGACAACCTCAATCACAGTCTCCCACTTGACCTGGGGTGTTGCCTTTGCAACAGCCGCCTTGACGGCGCCCTTGTGGATGACAATGGTCTTCTTTCCGCTTGAGGACGGAGTGGCCGTTGCGATCACCCTCTTGACCGGCGATGCGCTGGCGTGTGTCGGAACGACTTCGGACGGAGCAACCTCCACCCTCTTCTTGACCTCCATCTCCTCGTAGCCGCATGAGAATCTCTGGCAGACGTAGTGCACTCTCTCGTACTCGTCCAGCACCTTCATCATCGGCCATCCGCAGTGCGGGCACATCCTCTGGGGGTCTCCCATCAGGTTCGGATCGAACTTGTCGCGATTTGCGATGACCTGGTTCACCAGATCAGATGCATTTTTCTTTATGTCCTCGATGAACGGAGCCTCCGATTCGGATCCCTTGGAAATGGAAGAAAGCCTCTGCTCCCACTTTCCGGTCAGGTCGGCGCTCCTCAGCTGCTGCGGCACCAGGCGCACGAGCTCGCGTCCCTTGGCTGTGGGAACAAGCTCCTTGCCCCTTCTTTCTATGCAGTTGTTCTGGATGAGCTTCTCAATGATGTCGGCTCTGGTTGCCGGGGTTCCGAGACCGTTCTCAAGATGGCTCTTGAGCTCGGCGTCCTCGACAAAGCGTCCGGCATGCTCCATGGCGAACAAAAGGTCTGCCTCGGTGTATCTGTCAGGAGGAAGCGTGGCGTTTCTCTTAAGTACAATGTCCTTGACTTCGAGCTCGGAGCCTTCCTTCAGACTGAGGATTCCCGGATCGGAGTCCTCTTCCTCCTCAAGCGCCACGGCGTTCCTTCTGCCGATCTCCCTGGCCACATCGCGCCAGCCCTGCTTCACCGGAACGGTCAGGCGTGCCATGAAGCGCTCGCCCTGCACATCCGCCTCGACTGTGGTTGTCCTGTACTCGTAGTCGGCCGAAAGAGTCTCCAGGAACCTTGTTATTATCAGCTCCCACAGCGCCTTCTCCGTTGACGAGAGCTTGGAGACATCCACCTTCTGCTCTGTCGGAAGCAGTGCGTGGTGGTCGCTGACCTCCTGGTCGTTGACCAGGCGCGACAGGTCTGTCCTTATTCCGTTTCTCAGATATGATGCGGCCCTCAGTCCGAACGTGGTTGCGCTGAGTGCGGCAAGTCTGTCGGGTATAGTTGGCACGATATCTGCAGTAATGTATCTGCTGTCCGTTCTGGGGTATGTGACGATCTTGTGGACCTCGTAGAGCCTCTGGAGTGTGTCCAGCGTCTCCTTTGCCGAGAATCCCAGAAGGTTGTTGGCATCCCTCTGGAGCTCGGTCAGGTCATAGGCAAGAGGCGGTTTCTCGGCCTTTGGCACTTCCCTGACGGATTTGACGACGCCTTTGGCTCCCTTGAGCTTCTCCAGAAGTTCGTTTGCCTTGGCCTCCTCGCCGATCTTGATCGTGTTCTCCGGGCTGTACCAGGATGCCTTGAAAGTCCCGAAATCCGCCTTGAGTGTCCAGTAGAAGCGGCCGGCGAAGTCCTCAATCTCCTCCTCTCTCTTTGTGATCAGAGCAAGAGTCGGAGTCTGGACGCGTCCTGCCGACAGCCTTGTGTCAAAATGGCAGCTCATGGCGCGTGAGACATTGTAGCCTACATACCAGTCGGCATAGGACCTGCTCTCCGCAGCGGCATAGAGGTTGTCGTAGTCGCTTGCATCCCTGAGCGAGGCAAAGCCCTGCCTGATTGCCAGGTCGGTCTGGCTGGAGATCCACAGCCTCTTAGCCGGCTTAGTGCATCCTGCCTGCTTGAGTATCCAGCGGGCAACCAGCTCACCTTCGCGTCCGGCATCGGTTGCGATTATGACCCCGTCCACATCCTCGCGGTCCAGAAGGCTCTTGACTATGTCATACTGGTCCTTGCTCTTGTCGATGACCATTGTCTCCAGCTTCTTCGGAAGTATCGGGAGGTTTCTGAGGTTCCAATGCCTGTATTCGGCGCCGTAGTGATCCGGCGGGCAGAGTGTGACAAGATGGCCGAGAGCCCATGTCACTACGTAATTCTCACTTTCAAGATACTTGCCGCGGTTTGTGCATCCGAGCACACGGGCAAGCTCTCTTCCTACACTTGGCTTTTCAGCCAGCACGAGTTGCTTCATGGTTTGCAATCATAATCCAAATGAGGGGTTTTCAACAAGCATTGTCCTTGACTCTGAGGCCCCTTGGAGACTATATTTGGGTAACTGGAAAGGAAATCAATTTAAGGAGTTTTGCTATGGCATACAGAATCACAGATTCATGCGCTGCATGTGGAACATGTGCAGGCGAGTGCCCGACAGAGGCAATCAACGAGGGCGACATCTATGTCATCGATCAGGATAAGTGCGCTGAGTGCGGAACTTGCGCATCAGTCTGCCCCGTCGGAGCAATTGTTGAAGAGTAATCTTTGACAGATTTTCCTGAGAGTGTCGGCAAAGTGCTGCAGACACTCTTTTTTTTCTGTTTTCCGGTGTTTTCCTGATGTTTTCCTGGTGTTTTGCTGGTGTGCCCTCATATTGTCGTCAGCCTTAAATTAAAAAAAATGCGTTT
>JBGVBT010000171.1:0-5359 GCA_045225895.1 Sphaerochaetaceae bacterium | reverse complement strand
AGAAGAGGTCTGCTGGTGAGATAGCCCAGGGCAGAGATCATAAGTCCGCCCCAAAGACCTATTGCCCAGGCGTTGTGGATGGCTTTGTGGACCTTCTCCTCGTCTCCCGCGCCGTAGAACTGGGATATTATGACTGTGGCTCCGGAGGCAAGTCCGGTGAAGAATCCGATCAGAAGGTTCACTGTGGTGGCGGTTCCGCCTCCGACTGCGGCCAGGGCTTCCTTGCCCAGCATGTTGCCTACGATAATCGCATCGGCCGTGTTGTAGAGGGTCTGGAAGAAGGTTCCGAGAAGAATTGGGAAGAAAAAGCGCAGAATCTGCTTCCAGATGACGCCTTCCGTTATGCTGTTTGACCGGATCCGGACAGAATTCTCCATTGTTTCTCCTCACAACCAGAACTGAGTATGCTCCTTTCGCGGACAGATGGGAAGATGGTTTTGCAAGTTACTGATATGATATGGTCTATTTCGTTGTAATAAAGTATCATTGTTGTCATGCGCAGGAAGATTCTGGTCCACTGCTGCTGCGGTCCGTGTGCGACAAGCAGCCTGCAGAGATTGCTCGATGAAGGATACGATCCCGTACTTGTCTACGGCAACAGCAACATCTGGCCGGAGGAAGAGAACGATGTCCGCTATCGGAACCTTCTCAAGGTTGCCGAGCACTTCGGCGGGCTTCAGGTGATCAGGCAGGACTATGATCACAACGGCTGGCTTGAGTTCGTAAAGGGCCTGGAAAACGAGCCTGAGGGCGGTGCCAGGTGTCTGAAGTGTTTCGAGTACAACCTGAGATGCGCATATGAAGAGGCTGTAAGGCTGGGGATAGACTGCTTCACCACAACTCTGACGGTGAGCCGGTTCAAGAACAGCGCCAACATCTTCAAAGTCGGTTCCGCTTTCGAGGGCTTCGAACCGATCGATTTCAAGAAAAAGGACGGATTTGCAAGAAGCTGTGAGATGGCCAAGGAGCTTGGTCTTTACAGACAGCAGTACTGCGGATGCGAATTCTCCATAGCCGAGGGGGTTGAGGATGCCTAACGTTCAGCAGACGAAGTTCAACAAGGGTGCATACATTGCGCTCGCTTTCATGGCCGCCATTGTCCTGGTCGTGTTCCTGAAGATCGATTTCAGGATCAAGATCGCAATCGATGTGGCGCTTGTGCTCGTTTTTCTTTTCATCCGCCGTGGATATCTTTTCTTCTACAGAGCTGCCGTGGCATACAAGAAAGGCAACGACGAGAAGATATGGACGAACTTCGAACGTGCCCTGAAAGCCGGTGTCGACTTTGACCGGAAGGTTCAGATCGGATCCCTCTACATCCAGCGCGGCGATGCCTCCCGCGGTGTGGAGATCCTTGAATCCGTCATGACCAATCCGAAGGCAAACGAATTCGCACCCAAGGCAGCCATCATCTGCTCCATGGGCTACTGGCGCCTGGGTGAGCGGGACAAGGCCATCAGTACCCTGGAGGATCTCAGAGAGGCAGGAATCCGCGATGACAACCTCTCGATCAACCTCGAGACCTATTATCTCGAGACCGGGGACCTGAAATCCGCCAAGAAGGCCATCGCCGAGGGTAGGAAGAACAACACCGAGAACAATGGGCTTCTGGACAACCGCGGATGGTACGAGATCCAGATGGGTCAGTGGCAGAAGGCCAGGGAGCTTTATGACGAGCTCATCGATGACAGGAATGCAAAATTCCCCGAGGCATATCTGCACGGTGCCCAGGTGAGTATCCACTACGGAGACATAGCCCAGGCTGTCGACCGCCTCGGCTGGAGCCTTTCCAAGAGCTTCTCCAAGACCTGCATGGTCAGCAAGGACTACATCTCCAAGCTGATGCTCGGGCTTGAGAATCCGGCAACCAGAGCGGAATTCGCTAAGGCCATGGAAGACCACCATGTGGAGGTCTCGTGCGCAAAGGAGTTCTCAGGATTGGAGAAGGCCGTCGAGTTCGATGCCGATGCCGCCGATGTGATCGTTCCGCAGGAGAAGAAACAGCCTGCTCCCAATAAAACCGCCAAGGAGGAGGCCTCGGAAGATGCGGTCCTGAATACGGATGTGGACGACGATGACCGCGAGCCCAATACGGATCTCGATGACGAGGATGTCATGATCGCCGCCTCAATGGGTGCGGTTGAAGAGCCCGAGGACCAGGATATGCCGGATACATCTGTTTCGGATGACGATGACCGTGAGCCGAACACAGACCTTGATGAAAAGGATAAATGAGAAGACTTCTTAAGCTCATAACGGGAAGGCTGTTCTGGACCTTCCTGTTCATCTTCCTCCAGATCGGAATGGTCGCCCTGATGCTTTCCCTGGTTGAATCCAGATTCGGATTCACCATCCTCAATACGGCACTTGGCATCATCGTATCGTTTCTGATCTTCTCCCGTGACGATGCCCCCGAATACCGCATGTCATGGATAATCCTGATCCTTGTCCTGCCGGTTTTCGGATGCAGCATGTACCTGATCTTCGGCTACAAGAAGAAAGGCATAGCTCAGGAAAAACGCATGAGGATGTACCATGAGCTCAAATCCATCCATATGATCGATGCCTTTCCGGGTTCGCTCGATCCCGAGAAGGTGCTGTCTCCGGACAACGCCAGGCTCTCAAAGTACGTAAGCGGCCTGAGCGAGAGCAAGGTCTTCGAACACACCACCTCACAGTATTATCCGCTTGGAGACCTGTGCTTCCCGCACATGATCGAGGAACTTGAGAAGGCACGGAAGTTCATCCTGATGGAATACTTCATCTTTGCCGACGGATATTTCTGGGGAAAGGTGCTGGAGATCCTCAAACGCAAGGTTTCCCAGGGGGTCGAGGTCCTTCTGATGTATGACGATATGGGAAGCATCACTTCAGTTCCCAAGAAGTTCTACAAACAGCTGAGGGAATACGGAATCCATGCCGTTGCGTTCAATCCGGTGCGCCCGAGGCTGAATCCGAAACTGAACTACCGCGACCACAGGAAGGTCTGCATCATAGACGGAAACGTTGCCATCAGCGGTGGGCTGAACATTGCCGATGAATACATCAACCGGGTGATCTCCCATGGACACTGGAAGGACAACGGCTTTGTTATCAGGGGTGATGGGGTATGGAACTACACGTTCATGTTCCTTCAGCTCTGGTCCATGTCCGCTCCCGAGGAATATCAGATAAACGATTTCTCGGCGTACATGCCCACTGAGACCGCGCAGTCCGACGGCCTGATCCAGAGCTTCGGGGACAGCCCGCTGGATGAGTTCTCCATTGCCGAGAACGCATACATCAGCATAATCAACAGTGCGAAGCGTTATGTGTGGATCAGCACTCCGTATCTGATTCTGGACAGCTCCATGATCAATGCCCTGGTTCTTGCTGCAAGAAGCGGTGTGGATGTCAGGATCATCACGCCGTCCATTCCGGATAAGCCTTCGGTATTTGCCCACACCAGATCGAATTACAGGCCTCTACTTGCCTGCGGGATCAGAATCTATGAGTACGTTCCGGGCTTCATGCATGCAAAGATGTTCATAAGTGATGACGACATAGCCCTTGTGGGAACGGCGAACATGGACTTCAGATCCTTCTTCCTGCACTTTGAAAGCGGAACCATCTTCTACGGAGGAAAGACCGTTCAGGCCGTGAAGGATGATTTCAACGATACGTTCAACCTGTGCAAGGAGATAACCTACAAGGAGTTTGTGAACAGGCCTGTGTCGCAGAAGCTTACGGCCCTTCTGTCCAAGGTTGTCGCTCCGCTGCTCTGACTAAACTTCTCAGCTAAACTTGGGATTGATTCCCGGATGCTTAGATGTTACCATATATAGTAACGCGGAGGCATTTTATGGAAGACAACCTGTCCGAGATCATCGAGATTTTCTCAAGCACTACCGACAAGAGGGAGATGAGGAGTCTGTTCGAAGACGTGTTCACGGACGCCGAGCGTGAAGACATTGCAAAGCGCTGGTACATCTTCAAGGAACTTTACAAGGGGACGCCTCAGCGGCGAATAGCAAAGGACATGGAAGTGAGTCTCTGCAAGATCACAAGAGGATCCAAGACCCTGAAGAGGGACGACTCCGTAATCAAGCGGGTTCTTTCCGAACTCTACGATGAGACACATGTCTGATTGCCGGCAGTCAGGATTCAGAAGTTGAACAGATTGGCAAGGTTGTCCCTTGCCTTTTTTCTTTTCTCATCATCGGAGGATGAACCTATGCTCCTGTCTGTAAGCCTGTAGTAGTCGCAGTGGTTGCTCTTCTCCTTGTCCCAGACAGGCTCGTCCACCGACTCGCGGCATCCGTAGTGCGCATCCGGGCTGTAGAAGCTGCAGCATCTGCAGCTGTGCAGGACACGGGAGCAGGACGGACATTCCGTAGAGGAATAGATGGAGGATGTCAGCTCGGCACCGCAGTACGGACATTTCTGCATATGTGGCCTCAGCTGATTCTCAGCTCGTCTCCAAGAGCGGTCATCTCGCCGTCGGCGTAGCTGTCATGCTCCTGGAAGTGCTTTCTTCCGTCACCGTCGAAGCGTGGGATGACATGGACATGGATGTGCGGGACCTCCTGTCCTGAAGCCGGATCGCTGTTGATGATGATGTTGGAACCTTGGTTTCCGAGAACCTTTCTCTGCCGGGCTTCGACCTTTTTCGCAACAAGGATCAGGTGGGTGAGGATCTCGTCAGGACAACTGGAGACGGTGGGGTAGGGTGACCTTGAAATCACAAGGCAGTGACCTTTCTTCACCGGATTGATGTCCATGATGACAAAGCAGATGTCGTCTTCATAGACCCTGACGCTCGGGATGTCCCCTCTCTCTATCTTAGTGAAAATCGTTTCCATGCCTTCAGGATACAACTAAGGCCGTCATTTTCCAAGACTCTTGAACCTGCTCGTGTTGGCCTTGCGCTTGCCTTTCTTCTGCACCTTTGCCTTCAGCTCGCGTTTTGCTCTGTCGGGTTCACGTCCGGGCTTTCTCGCCGGCCTTCTGGCGGAGGGTCTTGAACTGTGGTCATAGAGGTCATCTATTGTTCCGTATTTGGAAATATCTGTGGCTCTACCATAAACATTGTTCAATAATGCGGCAATTATGTTGGTTGTATGGTGTCCTTCCGCCAGAAGCTTGGCAAGAGAATACATCGACTCCGGGCAGTTTCCCTGTTCGGCTTCCGTTATCATCCGGTTCAGATCGTCTATGATGATTCTTTTCTTGACGGCAATGATGTCCTCAACGGTAGGAACACGCCTTTTCTCTATTTCGGTCTTGGCAATCTTCTTGAAGAAAGCCAGTTTCCGGAATTCCCTCGGAGTGACGAACGACACAGCCAGGCCTTCCTTTCCGGCCCGTCCGGTTCTTCCCA
>JBGVBT010000170.1:0-9235 GCA_045225895.1 Sphaerochaetaceae bacterium | reverse complement strand
AAATAATTCTAGTCAGTTCATGTGCAGGATGTCTCTCACCATCTCATCGGAAAGGTCTTTCCCGTAGAACAGTGAGTAGAATTCCTTTGTCTTTGCAACTATATCGATCTCTAGCTCCGGATAGAAGATGGAACCGAGATAGTACAGGCCTATGATTCTGTTGGAGCAGACCGGACTGTCGATGAAACCATGCGGCATGTACGGGACAAGGTAGACCCTGTTGTTCTGAACGGCTGTAAGCGTGGACCAGTCGCCTGAAGTCGTGATGGTTTTGTAACCTTCCTCAGTGTAGGCGAAGATGTATGAAGGATCCAGCTGATACAGGGTCTCGAGGGATACGTTTCCGTTGGACTGGACAAGCTTGGATGTTGTCACGACTTCGGCACCGGCCTTCTCCGCACACTGTGCGTGGTTTTTCCCTGCGATGATTGCATTCAGGCCATCGTTTGATGATGTGATGTAGACCCTGGGCATCTTGTTCGAGGCATGGCCGCAGACCTGTGCGACGACATCGTCATAATACTGTGCGAGCTTTTCCGCCCTTTCCTCCTCGCCCAGAAGCTTTCCCAGCTTTCTGAAGACGTCGGGATAGTTGTCCATGTTTGCCTCGATGAAGATGACAGGTACTCCCACATCGGCGCTGACCTGATCAAGTTCCTTTGCCATCTGCTCAACGGAGCCTTTGATGTCGCCTACATCGATGACGACCTCGGGATTGCAGAGAATCAATGCCTCTTTGTTGAGGTTGGCCTTCTTTCCGTACAGCGTGCCCAGCACCGGAAGGTCGTGGGTGTACTCCGGATAGATGTCGAGTTCCTGTCCGCTGAGCTTTGTTGCGATTCCTACAAGTCTGTCCGATGCCACCTGGAACACAATCACCTGGGCATTCGAACCAGACGGAGCGATTCTTGTAATATCGGCAGGAAGAACGACTTCCCTTCCCAGATCATCCACAAACACCTGTGTCTTTGTCTCAGGAGCCTTCGGGGCTTCCGCAACGGCCTGTGCGAAGACAAGACCTGTGAACATGATGACTGCAAACGCAGTCAAAAGCAGCTTTTTCATTTCAACCTCCATTTTCCGACTGCAAACACAGTCAGATTCTTTCTGTTTCTGAACACGAACGGGTACATTCTGTCATCGGAACCCTCAACGAATTCCATGTACCTTTCCGTGTGTTTCCCAAGATATGTGAACTCCACGAAGTCCCTTGCCTCCTCAACAGATTCCAGAGGCTGGTCGAAATCGAGAGTCAGCGGCGTTTCGGTGAACGGAAGACCTGTCTCCTTCAAAAGATTCCTGATATGATCCGTTCTGTCCTCCCTGGTATCCGTGCCGTGGCCGTTGTGCCTTGAAATCACGTAGACAAGACGGTCATCCGCATGGGACAGAAGGCCTTTAAGCTGCTCCGGAGTATCCAGGTGGCCGTAGTTTATGCACAGAAGGGCATCGGCATGACTGTCCGTATCCGAAGCGGCATCGGAGCACCGGAAGATATCCAGCCCGGTCCGCTCCTTCGCGGAGCGGATCACCGATGGGTCCCTGTCAATTGCCGTGACCTCGAAACCCCGTCCGGCCAGAATCTCCGCCTCATAGCCGAGACCGCAGCCGAACTCAAGGACGCTCCTGCATCCGGAAAGAAGAGGTATGATGCAATCCGCAAGTCTTTCATGGTAATCGGAATGAATGCTTGCACGGTTGAACCACTCTATGCTGCGCTCTGTCCACCAGTTCAGTCGGGAATGCACACTATGCCTCCCCTTTCCGTCCTGACAACCTCTATCGACCTTCCGTAGACTTTGGAAAGGATGTCGGTGCCTATCAGCTCCCCAGCGGATCCGTCGAACGAAATATGTCCTTCGGACATGATGACAATGCGGCTTGAATGCCCCAGAGCCAGGTCCGGATTATGGGTTGAATAGATGCAGCTGTAGCCCTTCTTCACAAGGTCTCCGATCCTTTCAAGCACCATGAGCTGGTTGGAATAGTCCAGAAAGGATGTAGGCTCATCAAGAATCAGAAGCCTTGCATCCTGCATCAGTGCACGGGCAATCAGAACCAGTTGCCTCTCCCCTCCGGAAATGGTGTCCATGTTGCGGTCTGCTATCTGATGGAGGTTGAGAAGGTCGATTATCTGCTCCACCCTCTGCTCCTCCTTCCTGCCCGGTGACCGGAACATGGAAAGCCTGTTTGATGCACCCATGAGAATCGAAGTCCTGACGGAATAAGGGAAGGCGGATCTCGTTATCTGGGGGATATAGGCCATGAAGCGTGCCCGTTCGCGGAGTTTCATGTCCTTAACAGGAACGGAGTCAATTGATATCGTTCCCTGAGTACACCTGAGAAAAGACGGGATCAACCTGAGGAGCGTAGTCTTACCAGCTCCGTTCTTTCCGAGAAGAGCTATCATCTCGCCGTCTGAAATGCTCAGATCAAGGCTGTTGAGCACGCGGTTGTCCCTGTAGCTGAATGAAAGGTTCCTAATTTCAAGAATCATAGCGGACCTCCCTGAAAAGCAGAAACAGGAAGAACGGAGCTCCGATGAACGCCGTGAGGATTCCGATGGGAATCTCAACCATCGATGCCGCTCTTGAGACACAGTCCACCAGAGTCAGAAACGAGGCTCCGAAGAAAACGGACGACGGGAAAGAATAGCGGGCATCGTTGGAGACAAGCATCCTGGAGATGTGCGGGATTATCAGACCGACCCATCCTATGTTTCCGGCCACCGCCACGCTGCTTGCCGTGATGACCGTGGCGCATACGATTGCAACGGCCCTTACAAGACGGGTGTTTACGCCTATGGACCTAGCCTCGTCCTCCGAAAGGGACAGCAGGTTGATCTTCCAGGAGAGAACCAGAAGCACGACGATGGAAACCAGTACGGGAAATCCGACCAGTGCAAGATCCCCTGAACCCACGCCGGAAAGAGAGCCCATAAGGAAATAGGTTATGGCGGGAAGTACATTGTTGGGATCGGCAATCAGCTTCACGAAACTTGTAGAAGCCGAGAAAAGGGACGATACCACCATTCCGACAAGGATCAAAGACAGCGTCTGCTCCCTTCTTGTCTTTGAAGCGATGGTATAGATCAGAATCAATGCCGCAATTCCTGCGATAAAAGCGGTGATACTGACCATCAATGCGGACAAACCCAGCAGCAGGGCAAGGGATGCTCCGAATGATGCGGCGGAGCTTGTTCCAAGCACATCCGGTGAGACAAGCGGATTTCTGAACACCATCTGGAAGGTCTGTCCGCTAATGGCAAGTCCGGCCCCCAGAAGCATTGACGCGGCAATCCTGGGAAGTCTTATGTGAAGCACAACGGCCATGGCGTTTTTGTCCATGCCATAGTATCTGCCGCTGATTCCCTGAAGCAGGACCTTCACAATCCCCAGTGGACCGATATAGTACCTGCCTATTCCAAGAGAGACAATGGCGACAACAACCGTGACAAGGCCAAGGACAATGACCTTGGACCTGGCTTTAGCATTCATCCGACAAACCGTCCGAACATAGATATTGATTTGTTTTCAAAAACAACTCGAAGCCATTATAGCTTGAAAATACCAATGGCTCAAGAACAATGATGATTATTTCTTTCTGACGGTTCTGAGAGTCTTCAGCGGCCGTTCCCTGAGGATGGTCTGGATCTCCATGTAGGTGGGGCTCTTACCCTCTGCCATGAGCTTCTTCCTCAGATTCTTGAACATATACATCATGGTATCGGCACGGTCGATCGCATCATGGATGCTCTCCGTCTTCGGATCGAAAACAGCATAACCTGTGGAGACGAATGGAAGGCGATCCATCTCCTCCCTCTTCTCCGCCATCTTCTGGTGCAGAAGCTCCAGCAGGAGTTCGGGATCAGAGACGTTGGACTGGATCACGACACAGAATTCATCTCCGCCGGTTCTGAAGCATCTTCCATGTCTTCCCAGGCATGTCCGGATCAGGGAACCGACCTCGACCAGGACCTTGTCTCCGAACGAATGACCGTATGTGTCGTTGCACTGCTTGAAGAAATCCACATCGATGTTGATGATCAGGGCCTCGTTGTCGACATTGTCGATCAGGCTGTCGTAGCTGTGCCTGTTGAGAAGCTTTGTGAGACTGTCCGAACTTCTTATGACATCCTCGTTGACAATGTACAGGAGGATGGCGTCAATGGTGATTGTCAGGTAGTTGACCCAGACGGTCCTGTCGATCATGTGCATGGAAAGTCCCACCACAAGGTAGACCAGAATGAAGGCAAGAAGCTTGGTGCTCCTGCTCTGATAGACCTTTACAAGATTCACCGTGCTGATGATCAGGAATATTATCCCTATTATGAACGACAGGTTGTACGCCATGTACAGGTCCCCGTGGTGATACACGTTGGACGAGTCCACATAGAACACGAGGCCGGAGAAACAGGAGTAGATTACAAGAACCGTGTTGATTGAGACCACGGCCACCATGGGAGCCAGCATCTTCCTGTCCAGGGCAAGGGCCATCATGATTGCAAGAGGAATCGAGGGAGCCAGGATCAGCTCCATGGCTTTGACAACGGTATGGAGGGCTATCGAACTGTTCACCGTCTCAAGCATCATAGCGCCCCACTCGAGGATCGCACCCAATGAGATCATCGCGTAGGCAATGACGAAACGTATCTTCTTTCTCCTCGGCATGGAGTAGTTCGCATAGACCACGAAACTCATCACAATCATACCGAGAACAGTGAGAATCGTCACACCGGTGTAGAAATTCGACATCAGTACCCTCTCCCTAAGCTATATTGGTTCAATTCTGCATCTTTTTGCCCCGTCGATGCAACAACTTTTCACTCTCCGGGGTCGCTTCGCAGAACCTTTCCTATGTTCCACAGATGGGCGGCGTTCTTTGCCGCCGTGATTCTCTCACCAGGATTCCTGTAAGGAATCTCGGCAGTGTGACATCCGCAGTCCATGCACATGACATAGAAACACCACGAGCCTTCCTCTTCGAGGACACCCGGTCCGTTGCACAGAGGACAGTCCTGAAGTTCAACTTCCTTTAAAATCTCTTCCATTTCCACCTCTTTCACTTCAAAGTCGTCTGTCTGCCAAGTATAATGCAATATCTGTTTTTTTGCATGGGAAACGAAAGCCCGAAGTGATATAATTGTAATGTTATGGAAAAGCTCAGACAGCTCTCTTTTCTTATCAAACCGGCATCATCTCTGTGCAACCTCAGGTGCAGGTACTGCTTCTATGAGGACGAGTCAGAGAACAGGACCCAGAAATGCTACGGGATCATGGACAATTCCACCATAGACAGGCTGATTGAATCCGCCGTACAGGCCACAACGGACAATGCGCTCATCTCCATAGGATTCCAGGGCGGAGAACCTACTGTGGCCGGGCTGGATTACTTCAGACATTTCATCGAGGAGGAGAAAAAATATCCTGACAGGAGATTCTCCCACTCCCTTCAGACCAACGGCTATGCGCTTGATGAGCAATGGGCGGAATTCCTGTCGGAGAACAGGTTCCTCGTTGGAATCTCGATCGACGGATACAAAGAGCTCCATGACCTTCACAGGCTCACTCCTTCCGCAGAAGGTTCGTTCGACCGCATTGCCGCAAACCTTGAGCTTCTGAAAAAGCACAAAGTGGATTTCAATGCGCTATGTGTCGTGACAAAGCAGTGCACAGAGCGGCCCCACAGGGTCTACAACAGGCTCAAGGGCATGGGTTTCTCCTTCCTTCAGTTCATTGCCTGCCTTGATCCCATAGGTCAGGAGCGCGGAAAGCAGAGCTACTCCCTCACTCCCGAGGATTACGGAAGATTCCTGTGCGCCACTTTCGACGACTGGTACAAGGACTGGAAGGAAGGCCATTTCACAAGCGTCAGGCAGTTCGACGACTACATCCATGTGATGACGGGTGTCCTTCCATCCTCATGTGCCGCATTGGGAAAATGCGGAACTTACCTTGTTGTCGAGGCCGACGGAAGCCTCTATCCCTGCGACTTCTACGTTCTTGATGAATGGAATCTGGGAAAAATCGGTGAGATATCTGTACTTCAGGCCATTGAATCGCAGAAAGCGGTGAACTTCAGAAGCGACAAGGGAAGAATGCCTGCACGCTGCTCTTCGTGCCGCTGGATGCCCATCTGCCACGGCGGATGCAAGAAAGACATAACTATCGAGGACAACGAGCCTGAGAACTATTTCTGTCCTGCCTACAGGTTCTTCTTCGAATATGCATCGGAACGTCTGAATGAAGTGGCCCATGCCGAACTTCAGGCCATGCACAGACGATAGGACTCAGTTCCCCTTGCCGCATTCAGAAGACCCGCACGGCAATCCCGACCAGATACAGTGATGCTGCCGCGAGGATTATGGCAGGGATTTCATTTCAGACATGAAATCAGACCATCGCCCCGTACCTTATGCAGTTGTAAATTGAAAGCCCGATGATGACCGCCATCAGGATCATGAAGAGGACATCGACGTTTCTGGATGACATCTTCTTGGAGAACGTGCGTCCGAGCGTGGCACCGATGACGGCAAAGCCCATCATGAGGAGGAGCATTGTCCAGTCGAACTGCGGAACGCTTTTTGTCACAAGTGTTGTAGCGAGGGACAGGACCTGTGAGAAGAAGATAACAAACAGGGAGTTCAGTGCCGCCGTCTTGGTATCCATCGAGAACAGATAGGACAGGATCATCAGGTTGATGGGTCCGCCGCCTATTCCGAGGAACGATGAGAGGATGCCAAGGACCAGGCCGGCCAGTATGATAACGGCCTTGTTCTCCACATGAAGCTTGCGGATGCTGTCTTTTCTTACGGTGTATATGAAGACCGCGACAGTAAGGACCACCATGACTATGTTCTGGATCAGGCTGACCATGGCGTCATTTCCTGCAGACGCCTTTATGATGTCGAAGATCTTCTTTCCAGCAACTCCGCCCACTGCGGCGCCAATGGCGAGGAAGACCGTCGTGTTGCTGATCTTCTGCTCGCCCTTCCTGCTTCTGAGAAGGGAGACAATGGTCATGGTGAGGACAGTGTTGCCGGAAAGGAAGCTTATCTGGCTTGCCGGCATGCTTGTGACCGCATCAAGAACGGGCTTGATAAGGACGCCACCTCCGATTCCGCTGATGGAACCTACGATGGTGGCGATGAAAACTGTAGCTACTATCAAAACAATCATTGTCTCTTCCTCTGTTTGTGAAAAAACCCCACCTTCAGCCGGATCCGGCAGGTGGGGCCTGTATACAATCAGCCGGCCGGATGGCAGGTTGAGTCTGAAAGGTCTTCCTTGGGATCCGCATCCTTCATGCAGAGGTGCACGGCTCCGAGCTTGAATGTCAGAGGAAGAGCCAGAATGTTCGGATTCTCTCCGACATATTTCTTCTTGGCATCCTCAAGAGCCTCCTCGAAGGTGGCTCTGGTCTTCAGACCCATTCCTCTTGCAATGCCGGGCTCGCGGGCACCGACGATGTAGATGGCAGATGTGTTCATCTCGGCGATATGGCCGCAGCTCATCATCGAGAATCCGTGGAAAGGATGGAATGCATTTGCAAAGCGGTACTTGCGGATGTATTCCTCCTTCGTTGCGAAATACTCACCATAGCGGTTCATATCCGGGAGGATGTTCATGTAGTCATGCTGGAACATGTCGTACAGTTCTCTGAGATATGGCCATCTCTCGTCATGGAAATAGCCGTCGCAGATGCTGGAGACTATAAACACGCAGTGGTCGCTCATTATCCTCTTGTGTCTGATGACCTGTGCGGAAAGAGCCTGCATCATCTGGATCGGGTTGGTTCCCATTCCGTTTCCGTAGTGGAAATCGGTAGGCATTCCGAACACGATGACATCATACTTCTTCTCTGCCCAGTGGACATAAGTCCTCTTGTCTGCCATCTTCCAGCTGACAGGCTGCATCTCCTTGGCATAGCCGCTGTTGATCTCGATCTGTCTTGAGTAGGTGTCAAGGACAGCATCGCAGCAGAAGAACTTGTGACCCATCTTCTCTTCCATCAGCATGCCGTGCTGGTTGAACTTGTCCCTCATCTGGTTGTGTGCTGAAACCGGCACGAACTCCGGCTTGTGCATGACCTGGGGCACATGGTGGGAGGAAATGCTTCTCCAGTGGGTGATTCCGGTTGCGCAGTGTTTGTAGCCTCCGCTGTAGCCGCCGTACGGGTTTCCCTGGGTGTGACCGATCAGAATCGGAATGTCTGCATCGAAGACATACTTGTTCATCAGGACGTGGTCGCCGTAGGCTGTGAAGCCCAGGTCGACAAGGTGCTCGTAGTCCTCGGAATCGTGGCTGGTAATCTGGTTGGTGTAGTAGAACTCGTTGAAAAGCTCGTTTCCCAGGATCTTCTTCATCTCCTCGACCGTTGCTCTCGGATGAAGGCCGTTGGAGAACAGAAGGAGGATGTTCTCCTTTTTCACGCCCTTGGAATAGAGCTCATCCAGACAGGCTCTGATGGATACCTTTCTGTGGCTTGTAGCCTGGCATCCGCCTTTGACGATATCAGGAATGACGAAAACGACCTTGCTGTCCGGCTTTGCCAGATCGCGCAGTGCGGGCATTCCTATGGGATTGCGGATGGATTCAAGAGTTGCCTTGTAGAGGCTGTCCCAGTCCTGCGGAAGGCAGGGAGGATCCTTTACGGTCTCGCCCGGGATGAAGACATCGGTGTTGTCAGGCAGGTTGGCCGCCATCTTTCCTTCGCCATACTCAAATTCAAGTTTCATGTCATGCCTCCAGATATGTCTTTATGATCTCGATGTACTGATCGGGATAGAATCCTATCTCGCCTGTGAACTGTGTCAACGCGATCAGACCTCCGTCGATCTCATCGATCGATGCGAGCATCGCGGCGTTATCTTTCTTCAGTCCTCCGCCGTAGACCACATCAAGGTTTCCGGTCTTCTGCTTGACGAAACGTGCGACCTTGGTGATGTAGGGCTTGTCGGCAGGAGTCTTGCCCGGTCCGATCGACCAGACGGGCTCGTAAGCGATTGCGACCTTTGAAAGGTCGGCTCCGGCAAGACCGATTGAAAGCTGGTCGCCCAGAACCTTGTCCCAGTCTGCAAGCTCGGTGTCCTTCTCTCCGATGCAATAGAGGACCTTCATTCCGGCCTTCTGAGCGGCAAGGATTTCCCTGTTCAGGATCCTGTTCACAGCCGCCGTATCAACGACTCCTGCTTCGGCAAGGATTGCGGCAAGCTTGTTGCGCTCCTCGCAGTGGC
>JBGVBT010000169.1:0-7092 GCA_045225895.1 Sphaerochaetaceae bacterium | reverse complement strand
AGGTCATGGTCCGGGAAGTACTCCTTGAGCTTTGATTTCAGGAATGCGAAGGCCGTGGACGTGATGTGGATCGTGTCGTACTGGGATACCTTGTCCAGCGTTCTGACCTCGACATTCACCACGTAGCCGCGTCCGTACTTGGATCCGTAGCCGAGCGTGAAAGCCATGGAAGTGGAGAACAGCCCGTCATAGCTGGGGTTGGAGCCCTGGCCGCGCTTGAGTCTGTTGGGATGGATCTTGTATCTGTCTCCGTAGATGTCCTCGAGATGGTTGTCCAGATCCTGGCACAGAAGTGCCATGCGGTCTTCAAGCTCTTCCTGTTTCGGATGCATTCCTGCGGGCCTCCATGTTTTCTACCAGCATCCTCGCGAATGAGTCCAGCTCGTCCTTGTGGGCGGAGGCGCTGATGCTTGCCTGGGCCTTGATGTACTGGAGCGAGGACGGGTTTGTCTCGTCCATCTTCACGGGCTCGGGAAGCGGGTCGTCGATTCTGATGTATTCCACATCGGGGATTCTCTTCATCGCAAAGTCGGTTGTTCTCTTCTGGGCTGTGGAATACATGGGCGACACCTGGTCCGCCCAGTTCATCAGACCTTTGGTCGAATCCATGGACATTGTATGGTAGGCACCTCCGGTACTGATCGACAGGATGTGGAACTTGGTGCACTCGGGGTAGAGGGACTTTGCCTCGAAGTATGAGAACATGGCCGGATTGTTGGCAATCACCCCTCCGTCAACCAGAAGGTCTCCGTTGTACGCGATCGGAGAGAAGAAAGTCGGGGCTGCGCTTGTGGCCCTGGCGGCTACCCAGACAGGACAGCTTGAGTCTTCCCCGAAACTTGAGATGATTTTATGGGTCCCCTTGGAAAGGTCGTAGGCCATTATAAGGGCAGGGACCTTGGCACAGTCCATGGTTCTTGTCCCGAACCACCGCTGGCATAGGTTCTGGATGTTGTTGGAATGGTATTTGTCGGAGATGAACTGCCTGAGGCCGAAGAACGAGGTCTGTGCCTGGAATATCTCCTTTCCCATCGTCATGTAGTTCTTCAGAAGTGCATCGAGGTCTATCTGGCTCGATCCGTTCTTCTCTATGTGGGGAAGTGCGCTGTCGCATGTCAGTGCAAGTGTTATGAGACCGCCAGTGGATGTTCCGGAGACCAGGTCGAAATATGTTGCAAGGTCATTCCCGCCTCCGTTGTTCCTGATGCACTCCTCGAGTTTCTGGAGAATGACAACGGGAATGATTCCCCGCATTCCGCCTCCGTCGAGGGAAAGGATGTATCTCTCTTCAGGGCGTTTCGGCTCGGGAGCCTGAACGACTTCAGGTTCCGGGAGCTGAGGGGTCTGTCTCTTGAAAAGCCTTCTGAAAAATTCCAATATTCTCATCACAGTAAAAAATGATATATTTACCCCCAAGGGTCAATAGAATGCAAGAGGAAAAATCGCCGTACAGCTGCTGTGAACTGTGTCCCAACAGATGCCGTGTGGACAGGACCGCCGGACAGCTGGGCCGTTGTGCCCAGAGCTCGGACATGCGCATCGCATGGTCGGGTCTGCACAGGGGAGAGGAACCTCCCGTAACCGGGGAGAAAGGCTCCGGCATGATCTTCTTCTGCGGATGTCCTCTTCACTGCAGATACTGTCAGAACTATCAGATAAGTCAGGCCGGTTGGGACGGAGTCTCCGTTTCGGTAAAGCAGCTTTCAGACCTGATGCTTTCGCTGCAGTCCTTCGGAGCCGCTTCGATAAACCTTGTGACGGGAACGCATTACATCCCTTCGATTGTCGATGCTCTCACCGATGCCAAAAGCCGGGGTCTGACCCTTCCAATTGTCTGGAACTCATCCGGCTATGAAAGCGTGGATGCCCTGAGGATGATCGACCACCTGATCGACCTGTATCTTGTGGACATCAAGACGCTCAGCTGTGACGTCGCCTCGCGTTTCTGCGGTCTTTCCGCCTATGCCGATGCAGTTGTGCCGGTTGCAAGGTTCCTCAAACGCCGCCATCCCCACACGGATCTTGAAAACGGGCTCAAGGGCACGCTGGTCAGACATCTAGTTTTCCCCGGATGCATTGATGCGACTGTGGATTTCCTTCACTGGTATGCCGACAATCTGAGAAACTGCTCGCTTCTGTCCCTGATGGTCCAGTTCGTCCCGCCGAAGGAGAACCCGGGCTTTGAGAAGATGACTGACAGCGAGTACAACATGCTCCTTGATCTTGTGGATGAACTGGGAATCGACGGATTTGTACAGGAGCGGGATGAAAACGAGATCCTCTGGATTCCGGATTTCAGGCGTGACCAGCCGTTTCCCTACGGTTTTGCCGATCCGTTGCCTTATTTCCTGGATCTGAAGCATGGTACAGGCAGTACATAACGTATTTTTTTGCAAAACGGACTGCTTTTAAGTTGAGGAATGGATTACAATCCTATTTAATGAACTCATTGGGGACGGAACATGGACGAAGTTCGGGTAATAGAGATCAAGAAGAGCATATTCGACGACAACGACAGGGATGCGGACAGACTTCGCGGGGAACTGAAGAAGAAGGGAGTCTTTCTCCTGAATCTGATGTCCTCTCCGGGAAGCGGAAAGACGACGACCCTCATCAGGACAATCAATGCCCTCAAAGGCAGGCTGAACATAGCCGTTATGGAGGCGGACATCGATTCCGATGTGGATGCAAAGAAGATCCTCGAGGGAACGGGAGTGCAGTCCATCCAGCTCCATACTGGCGGGATGTGCCATCTCGATGCCGAGATGACCAGACAGGGACTTGATAATCTGGATCTGGATAATGTGGACCTTGCCATTCTGGAGAATGTGGGAAACCTTGTCTGCCCGGCCGAGTTCGATACAGGGGCCAGCAGGAACTGCATGATCCTGTCGGTTCCCGAGGGACACGACAAACCGTTGAAATATCCGCTGATGTTCTCGATCTGCGACCTTGTTCTGGTAAACAAGATCGATGTGATGCCTTATTTCGATTTTGATCTGGACCTCTGCGAGAAGTATGTCCACATGAGGAACTCCAAGGCTCAGGTGATTCCCATCTGCGCCAAGACAGGGGAAGGAATAGAAAGATTCGCAGCCTGGCTGGAAGACCAGGTGAAAGACTGGAAGGAGAGCTGACATGCCGGAGATGAGCACTAAGTTCGTGCCCAAGCACATGCACGATGAGAACCCGAATCCCAAACTTCTGAAGTTCGTCAGAAGAGTCACAGACAGGATTCCCGGAAAGATCAAGGGAATCAAGACAACCGATCCGGAGTACTGGGGATTCGCATGCATATTCGAAGACGAGTTCCCAAAGGACGAGTCCGAATCCTGCCTTGATCTGCTTCTTCAGATGAAGACGAGAAAGAAATATCCATATGCCGAGATGCTGCAGATGGCGGAAAAGGCCGGCATGGGGAATAAGGCCGACGACCTCATCCAGAAGCTTGCCATCATTGGAATGCTGGAGTACGACTACGGCGACAAGTACACCAAGGACGGTCCTGTTCCGGGCACCACCTACAACAAGGAGGACAGAAACTACTGGGTTCCTCTGTTCGTGCCGGGATCCGCCGAGTACACCAACATGAACAAGGCTCTGATGGAAAAGCATCCGGAGCTTGCCATGTTCTTCGAGAGGATGACGTTCCTGCCTCTTGAGCACATAACAGCCATGGTTCCTCCCGGAGGAGCCGGAATAGGGATGCACGTCATTCCCGTGGAGAAGGCGATCAGTCTTGAGAACACGAGCATAGACATTGAGCACATATCCTACTGGCTCAAGCGCTACGAAGGCCATATAGGGGCTTCCATCTGTTCCTGCCGCTACGGGCGCAAGAAGATGGACGAAGGCTGTGCGGACGATTATGAGGGATGGTGCATAGGTGTGGGAGACATGGCCGACTACTGCCGCGAGACAGGCAGAGGCTACGATGTCACCTACGAGCAGGCCATGGAGATCCTGCAGCGTGCCGAGGACAACGGTTTTGTCCACCAGATCACCAACATCGACGGAGAGAACAAGATCTTCGCCATCTGCAACTGCAACGTGAAGATCTGCAACGCCCTGAGGACCAGCCAGCTGTTCAACACTCCGAACATGAGCGCCAGCGCATACAGGGCCCATGTGGAGAAGGAGAAGTGCGTGGCTTGCGGACAGTGTGTGGAATACTGCCCCGCAGGTGCGCTGAAGCTGGGGCAGAAGCTCTGCAGGGCCGACGGATCCGAGGTCAGGTATCCGAAGCAGATCATGCCGGATGCAAGGAAGTGGGGCAAGGACAAATGGGACGAGGACTACAGGGACAAGAACAGGATCAACTGCCATGAGACCGGAACCTCCCCATGCAAGACCGCCTGTCCCGCACACATCGCGGTCCAGGGCTATCTGAAGAAGGCAGCCCAGGGTGAGTACAAGGAGGCTCTCGCCCTGATCAAGAAGGAGAATCCGTTCCCTGCAGTCTGCGGCAGAATCTGCAACAGAAGGTGCGAGGATGCATGTACCAGGGGAACAATTGACAGGGCTGTCTCGATTGATGCCGTCAAGAAGTTCATCGCCCAGCAGGACCTCAAGGCGGAGACCCGCTATATCCCGGAAATTGTCGTTGCCTCCAACAGGGGAAGATGGAAGGAGAAGATCGCAATCATAGGCGCAGGCCCTGCGGGTCTCTCATGCGCCTTCTACCTCGCCCAGATGGGCTATTATCCGACGGTGTTCGAGAAGAACGATCTGCCAGGCGGAATGCTCACATACGGAATCCCGTCATACAAGCTTGAGAAGGATGTGATCGAGGCCGAGATCGATGTCATGCGCCAGATGGGCGTCGAGATAAAGACAGGAATCGAGGTCGGAAAGGACATCACCATAGACCAACTCAGAAAAGAGGGCTACAAAGCCTTCTACGTGGCAATCGGATGCCAGGGCGGAAAGCTCCCGGGAATTCCGGGTGAGGATGCCGAGGGCACAACCACCGCTGTGGATTTCCTGAGAATCGCAAATACCGGAAACTTCCGCTATGACGGGGATGAGGTTGTGGTCGTAGGTGGCGGAAACGTCGCAATCGATGCCGCCAGGGTCTCCGCAAGAAGCGGCGCCAAGAAGGTCACCATGCTCTGCCTTGAGACGGAGGACATCATGCCCGCCACAAAGGAGGAGGTTCTGGAAGCCCGCGAGGACGATGTGGAGATAAGATTCGGCTGGGGCCCGAAAGAGGTGAAGACTGCCGACGGAAAAGTCTCGGGCATTGTTTTCAAGAAGTGCACCAGGGTCTATGACGAGAACCACCGCTTCAGCCCGCTTTATGACGAGAGCCAGACCATCGAGATTCCTGCCGGCAAAGTCATCTTCGCCATCGGACAGTCGATCCAGTGGGGCGATCTGCTCAAGGGAACTAAGGTCGAGTTCGGCAGAGGCAACGGTCCTGTGGCGGACAGGCTCACATACCAGACCGCGGAGCCAGACATCTTCGTCGGCGGAGATGTATACACAGGACCCAAGTTCGCGATCGATGCCATAGCCGCAGGCCATGAGGCATCAGATTCGCTTCACAGGTTCGTCCAGCACGGCCACATGACGATCGGAAAGAACAGGCGCGAGTTCATAGAGCTGAACAAGGACGACATCCTTGTGGAAAGTTACGACACCGCCGGCCGCCAGGAGGAGGGCACCTTCGGAGACGTGGATCCCAAGGGCTTCAAAGAGACCAAGGCCACCCTCACCGAGGAGCAGGTCAAGAAAGAGACTGCAAGGTGTCTGGGCTGCGGTGCCACGGTTGTGGATCAGAACAGATGCATTGGCTGCGGAATCTGCACCACGAAATGCAAGTTCGATGCCATCACGCTTCACAGGGACCATCCCGAGGCAAGCAAGATGACAATAGCCGAGAAGAAGTTCGGAGCGCTGCTTCCGTACATGGCGAAGCGTGCCGCCAAGATCGTCTTCACAAGACCGAAGGATCAGGACTGATGCACGAACTCGGGGTGGTGTTCCACTGCATCAGGGAGGTCAACGAGATTGCCGCCGAGAACAAGGTCGCACGGGTGAATTCCGTGACGATCCAGCTCGGCGAGGTCTCCACAGTCATTCCCGAGCTGTTCGAGGACTGCTGGAACTGGGCGGTGAAGAAGGAGACCGTTCTCAAGGATGCAAAGATTCATATCGAACGCATAAATGCCATAACCTTCTGCGAGGACTGCAGGAAGGAATATCCCACCGTGGAATACGGCAGGACCTGCCCGTTCTGCGGAAGTGAGAGGACCTACCTTGTCCAGGGCAACGAGTTCATGATCAAGGAGATCGAGGTGGTCGACAGTCCGCCCGGGGAGGAAGGAAAATGAGGATTTCCGTTCTTTCCATCTTCCCCGAGAGCTTTGACAGCTTCAGAAAGACCGCAGTTGTCTCACGTGCGGCAGACAGGGGAGACCTTGTGTTCGACTGCGTTGACATAAGGGATTATGCAGAAGGTTCGTACAGGGCTGTGGACGACTCTCCGTACGGGGGAGGCCCCGGGATGGTCATGCGTGTGGACACGGTCTCCAGGGCAATATCCTCCGTCAGAACCGGAAAGTCGCACGTGGTCCTCCTGTCTCCCAAAGGCAGGGTCTATGACCAGAAGGCCGCCCACAGATTCGCATCACTTGAGCATCTTGTCCTTGTCTGCGGACATTACGAGGGCTTTGATGAGAGAGTCCGGAACTATGTGGATGAGGAGATTTCCATTGGGGATTTCATCCTGACTGGAGGTGAGCTTGCAGCCCAGGTCATCTGCGACAGCGTGCTTCGCCTTCTTCCCAAAAGCCTGAGACAGGGGTCTGCAGAGGACGAGAGCTTTGAGACAGGACTTCTGGAATATCCACATTACACCCATCCCTTTGAATTCGAAGGGAAAAGTGTGCCTGATGTTCTATTAAGCGGAAATACTTCAGAAATTACATCATGGAGACAGAAACAGGCCATCATAGAGACAATCAAATACCGACCGGATCTGTTTGATAGGATGGCCGGACAGGGAATCGGCCTTTCCGGAGCCAAGCTTCTTTTCTTTGCAGACAGCGTCCTGAAGATAGAGAAGGTATCTGACCAGAGCCGTCGTGA
>JBGVBT010000168.1:0-4806 GCA_045225895.1 Sphaerochaetaceae bacterium | reverse complement strand
GTTGTCCTCGATCAGTTCCGCGGCCTTGAGGGCAATGTGGCGCTTCTCGTCGGCGAACTTGGCAGCCTTCTGAAGGTAGTCGGGCTCGGCATTCATGTTGCGGAGGATCTTGGCTCCGCCGTGGGTGCGCTTCAGGAGTCTGTTCTCCTCCATCTGGTCCAGGTCGCGCCTGATGGTCAGCTCGGAGACACCGAACTGCTCGGCAAGCCTTGAGACAAGGACAATGCCGTTCTCGGCCAGGATGTCAGAAATCTTCTGCTGTCTTTCAACAGGTAGCATAAGGAGCCCTCCCAGTTCTGAATTCTAAGCACTCAGAACCGGGTTGTCAACGAATTTGAACGTTTTTTGAATGTTTTTGAATATTGATGTTCAGTTTTCAGACCAGAAGATTGCAGTCTTCACAGCCCTGTTCCAGCCGTTGATCAGTCTTGACCTCTTGGTCTCCGTGATGTTGGACTCGAAGAGCTTGTCCACTGCCCAGTTCTTCCTTATATCTTCCTTGTCTTTCCAGTAGCCGGTTGCAAGGCCTGCAAGGTATGCGGCTCCGAGGGCTGTGGTCTCTATGCACTTGGGTCTGACGACCTCCGAGTTCAGGATGTCGCTCTGGAACTGCATGAGGAAGTTGTTGGCACTGGCACCTCCGTCGACCCTCAGGCTTGTGATCTTCAGGCCCGAATCCTTCTCCATTGCCTTTGCGATGTCGTATGACTGGTATGCCAGGGAATCCAGAGTGGCCCTGATGAAATGGGCACGGCTGCATCCGCGGGTGAGGCCTACGACGATTCCCCTTGCGTTCTGCTTCCAGTATGGAGCTCCCAGTCCGGTGAATGCGGGAACCACATAGCAGTCTGCAGTACCGTCCACACGCTCGGCCCATTCCTGGCTCTCCGGAGCGTTCTCGATGATGGCCATCTGGTCCCTGAGCCACTGGATTGCGGCTCCGGCCACAAAGACGCTTCCCTCCAGGGCATATTCGACATGATCCTTGTATCCTACAGCTATGGTGGTGACAAGTCCGCTCTTGGACTCAACGGGAGTTCTTCCGGTGTTCATCAGCATGAAACAGCCCGTTCCGTAGGTGTTCTTCATGTCTCCCTGATTGAAGCAGCACTGGCCGAACAGCGCGCACTGCTGGTCTCCGGCTGCACCGGCAATTGGAATCTCTCCGCCGTAGATATCGAAATCGGTGTTCCCGTAGACACAACTTGACGGTTTTACCTTGGGAAGTATGCATTTCGGGATATCGAGGATCTTCAGAAGGTCATCGTCCCACTGAAGTGTGTGGATATTGAAGATCATGGTTCTGGAGGCGTTGGTGTAATCCGTCACATGGATCTTGCCCTTCGTCAGTCGCCAGATCAGCCAGGTCTCGACCGTTCCGAAAAGGAGCTCACCCTTCTCCGCCCTCTCACGCGCTCCGGGGACATTGTCCAGAAGCCACTTGATCTTGGAACCCGAGAAATATGCATCGGGAACAAGGCCCGTCTTCTCCCTGATCATGTCCGAATATCCGGCCTTGACCAGACCGTCGATGATGGGGGCCGTTCTCCTGCACTGCCAGACGATGGCGTTGGCTATGGGACGTCCGGTCTTCTTCTCCCAGAGGATTGTGGTCTCCCTCTGGTTCGTGATTCCTATGGAGTCGATGTTCGCAGCGGTGACGCCGAGCTTCTTCATGGCGGCCCTTGATACCTCAAGCGTTGTGTCCCAGATCTCCTCAGCATCATGCTCAACCCAACCCGGTCTGGGGAATATCTGGGTGAACTCCTTCTGCGTCAGGCTGCAGATCTTGCCGCTGTGGTCGAACAGAATGCATCTTGAGCTTGTCGTGCCCTGATCAAGTGCCATTACATATTTCATCTTACTCTCCTTCTGGAATCAGCCATCACCCGTCCGGCATGATGACACTTTCCTTTATTTTGTCTAGAATAAAGGCATGACCCCCATCAACAAGTTTACCACAGATGTTCAGATTGCACCAAGTCAGGTTGATTTTTCAAACAGGCTCGGTTATTACGAGACCTTCAGGCTTTTCATGGACGTTGCCAACAGGCATGCGGGCCTTCTGGGCGTTGACCAGATGAGGCTGATGTCAAAGGGTCTGTTCTGGCTCACCGTCAAGACGAGGATCCGTTTTGTAAGGCGTCCTTCCATGGAGGCCACGGTCCGGGCGCAGACCTGGCCGGTCAAGCCAGGTTCGCTCAGAACCGACAGATGCTACAGGATCCTGGATGACGGCGGTGTTCTTGCAGAAGGCAGGACCGAGTGGGCTGTCATGGACACGGATTCCATGCGCCTTGCACCTGTGAACAGGATTTTCCCCGAGGATCTGGTGTTCAACGAGGAGCCTTTCTCAGTAGAGGATTTTCCAAGAATAATGCCTGCAGATGAGAGTTATACCGAAAAAGGTTCATATAAAGTTACTTCATCGGACATCGACATGGGAATGCATATGAACAACACGGCCTATGTCAGAGCCCTTCTTGGGATGTTCTCCATCGATGAGCTCAAGGCCCGGGACATAAAGGAGATCACCGTTGTATTCAAGACATCGGCGCATGAAGGGGATGTCCTTACGATGAGGGAAAAGCGTGACGGAGACGTCATCGACTGCGGCCTGTATTTCCCGGACGGGAAGCCTTCCCTCCTTGCCCGGATCGAATTCTGAACCTTGAAGAGCAATACTCTTTCACTTATCATGAAATCATGGACAAAGTACCCGACATCAACCAGATAATCCAGTACGTGGCCTCCGAGTTCAAGCTCGGTTCGGTTCTCTCCGTCGAGGAGCTTACGGCAGGCAAGGTCAACCGCACATACAAGGTTCAGGTGGACCTGAACGGCCAGAGCCAGTATTTCATTTTCCAGAACGTGAACACCTATGTCTTCAAACGGCCACGCGAGGTCATGGAGAACATCAGGCGCGTGACCGAATACATCGAGCACTACAGTCCGGATGTGATGTGCCTGCACTACAGGACCACTTCGCTCGGACAGACCTACATGGACATGATCACATCGTTCTGGAGGGTATTCGGATACATAGACTCCGTGACATACAACTCGTCCAGGGACCCTGTTGTGGTGCGCAACGCAGGAAAGGCATACGGAAACTTCATCCGCAACCTGGACGGATTCGATGCATCGTACCTGCACTACACCATCGTGGATTTCCACAACACCACAAAGCGTCTAAAGACGCTGGAGAAGGATTTCACCAAGGATGTGCTCGGTCTTGCCGGTTCATGCAAGGAAGAGGTCTCCTACGTGCTTTCCATGAAGGACAAGGCCCTTCTTCTGGACCGCCTGTCCGCAGAGGACAAGATCCCCGTCAGGGTCACTCACAACGACACCAAGATCAACAACGTCCTGTTCGACCCGGATACCGGAGAAGCCCTGTGCGTAATAGATCTGGATACCGTGATGCCGGGCTATGCCGGACACGATTTCGGCGATGCCGTGCGCTCTGCGGCCAACTCAATGGGATCCGCAAGCCTTGAGTTCGACAAGGTCAGTGTGGATCTGGACATCTACAGGGCGTTCGCGGAAGGCTATCTTTCGGCAACCAAGGACATTCTGGTGCCTGAGGAGATCGATTCCCTTGCAGGAAGCTGCCTTGTCATGGCTCTTGAGCTTGCATCCAGATACCTTGACGACTATCTTACCGGCGACCGCTACTTCAAGGCAAAGTATCCCACCCAGAACCTGGACAGGGCCAGGAACCTCATTGCCCTTGCCAAGGACATGGACAGGAAGATGGACCGCCTTGATGCCATCGTGAAGGAAATAGTGAGAGGCTGAGAAATGGAGACATGTCCACGTGTAGATGAGGATCTGAAGCGCAGTCTGAAGGAGGTCTGCCCCACTCTGGTGCTTGCATCCCAGTCTCCCAACCGGAGACGGATTCTGGAGGATGCCGGGGTCAATGTCATCACAAGGCCCCAGGACATCTGGGAGATATGCGGTCTGACGGAACCCGAAGACGTGGTCATGGAGCTTTCAAGGCAGAAATTCCAGAGCTATCTGGACAGTTCCCTGTTCGACACATCCCTTCCTGCCATAGCAGTGGACACCCTTGTCAGCCTGGACGGAAAGCTTCTGGGAAAACCCAAGGACGAAACCGAGGCCGAAAAGATGCTCGAAAGCCTTTCCGGAAGATGGCATGAAGTTTATTCAGGTCTTTCCGTCTACAATCCTAAAAACGGGAAAAAGTGCACGGTAAGCGATGTCACCCGTGTTCACTTCATGGATCTGGACAGGGAGATGATCGCCTGGTACATAGCCACCGGAGACTGCGTGGGAGCCGCCGGTGCATACAAGATCCAGAGCAACGGCTACCGTCTGATAGATAAAACAAAGGGAAGCCTTTCCAACATAATCGGCCTCCCTCTTGAGAAACTTGTCTCTGTTCTGAGCTGAAATCAGAGAACCTTGCGCAGGAAATCCTGGAGTCTGGGACTCTGAGGATTGTCGAATATCTCCTGCGGCGTTCCGGTTTCCACGATCTTTCCGTCCGCCATGAAGACGATCTGCTTTCCCACTTCCTTGGCAAAGCCCATCTCGTGGGTGACGATGACCATCGTCATTCCGGTGGTCGCAAGTTCCCTGATTACCTCAAGGACCTCTCCTACCATCTCCGGATCCAGAGCGGATGTGGGCTCGTCGAAGAGCATGACCTCCGGTTCCATCATCAGGGCCCTGACGATGGCGACCCTCTGCTTCTGTCCGCCGGAGAGCTGGATGGGATAGGCGTCGGCTCTGTCTGCAAGGCCTACCCTCTCAAGGAGCTTGCGGGCCTTCTTCTCA
>JBGVBT010000167.1:0-3131 GCA_045225895.1 Sphaerochaetaceae bacterium | reverse complement strand
GTTGTCCTGATGTCCATCTCGTTCATGATCCAGGGTCTTTCGCTAAAGGAGCTTGACAAGGTTTTCCTTTCCGGTGTGAAGAACGCCGTTCCCGCAGTCCTGGTTCTCTGTGTGGCATATCCGCTGAACACACTCTCATCCGAGATGGGTACGGCCGATTTCCTGGTCAGCATCACAGGATCCGTACTTCCGCCGGCACTTCTGCCGTTTGTGATCTTCGTACTTGCCGCAATCCTGAGCTTCGCAACAGGGACAAGCTGGGGAACATATGCAATCTGCGTTCCTCTCTTCCTGCCTCTTGCATTCAGGATCAACAACGGCCAGTTCAATGCCTATCTTCTGGCCTGTTTCGGTGCAATCGCCGGCGGCGGAGTCTTCGGTGACCACTGCAGCCCGCTGAGCGACACGACAATCCTGTCGTCCATGGGTGCCGGAAGCGACCACATAGACCATCTCAAGACACAGCTGCCTTACGCTCTTGTCTGTGCCGCCATCACTGCCGTCATCTATCTGGTCATCGGTTTCATCACCGTATAGGAGGATCGATCATGAAGAAAGCCGTCGTTGTCCTGCTTGTGCTGGCTGTCTGCCTTTCCGCAGTCTTTGCCAATGCCATCAAGTTCTCCGTAAGCCCCATTGGCTTCCAGACATCTAAATCGACCGATGTCAAGGTGAAATCGACATATGGAATCAGCGGGGAGGCCGCCTACATCATAGACCTGGGCGCAAACCTTTTTTTCAATGCAGGAATCAACGGCGGTTTCTACAGAATGGAGGACAGACCGAACCTCATAAACGCCATGGTGTTTGTCGGAACCGGCTGCATTTACAATCTCGGCGAGAGGCTGTCCTTCTCGGCCGATGCGTCTATCGGTGCGGACTTTCTCTTCTACAGGGAGAAGGCGACCGTGGCGTTCTCGATCAAGACAGGTCTTGAGTTCGCCTACAGGTTCGGAGACAGTCTGAGTGTCTTCATCGGATGCGATGCAACCATGGGATTCGACAAGAGGGAAGACGTCAAGTTCACAAATCTCAGGGTTCTCCCGCAGCTGGGAGCTGTACTGCCTCTCTGAGTCAGACCGAGGTCAGGTCAAGCAAAGTCCTCATCGCACCGTTGTGGTTGTTGTCGAACCCGGTGACATGTTTTGCCTGGCATCTGACATCCTCCGATGCGTTCTTCATGGCGTAGGAGTGTTCGGTAAGCCTGAACATGGGAACATCGTTCTGGCTGTCGCCGAAAACGGCGGTCTCGTCGTTGCCTACGCCCAGATATTCCTGGAAAAAACGCACTGCGGTGGCCTTGTTTGAGTCCTTCTCCATGATTCCGATCCACCCGTAGCCCGTTTCATGCACATCACAGCTTTCCTTTAAATCTGCAAAGACCGTTGAGACCATCCGCTTTGCCGTTTCCAGGCCGTCCCTGCAGAAAACATGGACCTTGCAGACCTTTGCGTCTTTTGGCAGCGTCCTGCAGATCTCGGGCATGAAATGACCCTTTCCCCATTCCACAAAGCGGCGGTGGTCCTCCGGACTGACATATGCCGCATCCGGCCCTGTACACATCATTGCCAGATCATCATGGGTGCTGACAATCCTCTTCACCCGCTCGATCAGATTGTTCGAGACATACCGGGCACTCAGAAGCTCTCTTCCTCTGAAATAGATGTTTCCGTCCTCTCCGCTGACCAGGAGATCCACATCACGGTCGAACATCTCGAACAGGAACTGGGCGGGTCTTCCGCTGGCGATTGCGACGCTCACGTTGCGGCTTTTGAGAAGCTCCACATCCTGATAGAAAGATTCCGGCAATCTGTCCTCGCCGTTCAGCAGTGTTCCGTCCAGATCGAAAACTCCGAGTTTAATCATGGTAAAGCTCCTGTAGAGGGAAATCGTCCAGAATGTTCAGGAAGGTGTCCGCCATCTCTCCATTGATGCCCAGTTCTCCGGCAATCTCCATCAATGCCGGGGCGATGCTGTTCCTGCAGCCGATCTCCTGGGTCATTATATGGAGAAGCCCCTGCCACTCGTATGCGTACGCAACGATCGGGACCCTGGTCACCGTGCCGAGGATCCTGATGTCCCTTATGTGTTTCTCAAGTCCGGCACCCGGATCGATATGTCCCGGATAAGATATGAAGTATGTGGATTTGGAGGATGCCATATGCCTTTCGGCATCCAGCGTTTCCTGGTCCATGACATACTTCTCGGGATCCGCAATCATCATGTCCGCCACATTCCTGCGCAAGGCTATTGAATTGTTTACGGTTCCTTCCTCAAGCTCCATATCCATGCGCACACGCTGGACCGTCAGCTGCGAATCCAGATCCATCTTGCGTTCATCGGGATTCAGGACAGTCAGAAAGGTCTGGGAAAAGTTTCTCGGAGTCCTTGAGCCGAACAATCTGCGGCAGTTTGAGGACCCTGCGCCTGTAATCAGTCTGTCTTCACCGTTGTAGGTCCTTGCCACGGCATTGCTCATGAGCCAGGCCAGAAGGGGGAACACGGAGGACTCGGCCTTGTTGGCAATCTTCAGGAAACCGGAGATGGGGAAGACCAGCTCATGGACGGTTATGGGCTCTCCTTTTCTGTATTTCATCCCGTTCGGAATTATCAGCTCATTGTGCCACTTGAACTTCATGCTGAAGTCCGTGAAACCTGTGCTTCCGTACATGGAGTATGGGTCGCAAAAATCATCGCCGTCCACTGCTGGCTCATATCCGACATCAAAGTAGAAGGAAAGGATGCATTTGAGAAACTCGTTTGCTCCGAAGATGTCAGTCAGGGCATGATGCAAGGACAGGATGACAGTGTTTTCCCTGTAGTACACGCGGAACAGGTATCCGTTGCTCTCCTTTCCGAAACTGTGCTGCCTGCCGTCAAAGGGATAGACATCGACATCCGCAAAGTTGTCCACATAAACCGGCTTGCGGTTTTCCGGGGACAGCTCCAGCTTCACACGGAAAACGCGGAAAACCCCAAGTGCCTTTTCCACGGCATCTTTGAGTCTGTCCCTGTCGATGGTCCGGTCTGTACAGTAACTGATCTGCAGGGCGGGGGACTGCTCCTTGATTCCGGTGATCAGCTGAACCACCGCGCCGGCATCTAGAGGATGGTGTTTCGGATTTCTTTCC
>JBGVBT010000166.1:0-4232 GCA_045225895.1 Sphaerochaetaceae bacterium | reverse complement strand
GTCTTTGACATACTCAGGGACAAAGGCCATGTATTCAGCAAAAGTGGAGAGTATGCAGCGTTCTATCTTCCTTATCATTACATGGGTCTTGAGGCTCCGATGTCTGTCCTGCAGTCCTACTATCTGAACAACCCCGGTTATGCCAGATGTGACAATGTGGCTACCATGGTGTGTAGAACCGAAAGGGATTTCAAGAAGGGAGAAAGGCTTGATCTTCACACTCATCACAGATGTCTTGAGGATATGTATGTGACATTCGAACCGACCAAAGATGTCCCGAAAGATGTTGCTCCATACTACCTGATTTCAGAGAAAACCGTAGCCAAGGATATCCCTGCAGGAACAGTTGTAACTCTGGATATGATTGATTTCACCGGTTCAAACCTCAAGAGGATGTTTGACAGTACAAGGTAGGAGTGTTCATGTATTTCAAATTTGATAGAAAAACCAACGGTATTCCTGTCCCCGCTCCGTTCAACAGGGTAATGACCCCGATTATGACTGCCGAGATGGTGGACCACCCTATGGATTTCTCCGTTCATATGACTGAATGGGAACCAGGTGCTGAGGTTGACGAGCATCTTCATCCGGATGCAACTGAAGTGATGTATTGTCTCAGCGGATCCGGAGTTGCATCTGTGGACGGAGTGGAATATGAGTTTGTCCCGGATACGATGATTTCCGCATTTCCAGGGCACAACCACCAGATCCGGAACACGGGAACAGAAAGACTGAAGGTCCTTTGCATATTCTCTCCTCCTGTTACAGGAGAGGGCCTCAGATCAAGGGCTCAGAAGGCCGTTGATGACTATAACAAAGGTTTGAAATGACACCACTTCAAATTGTTCTTCTGATATTGCTTGTTCCAATCACTTTATTCAACTTTTTATTCCTTACTTCAGGAAGAAAGAAGAATAAAGAAGGACGCATGCAATATCAGAGGATTATGTCTGAGCTTTCTGAAAAGGCTGTCAGAGAGCTTGGACAATCCAAAACCATGGTAGTTTTTCCATATCTCAGTGACTCGGACGTGGGCTGTCTTTTGTGTATAGACCGAAAGAAGGATCTTGAAGCGATTGTGACTGACGCAGTTGTATTAAAAATGAAAATCTCAAGTCCAAAGAGTTGTGAGATTCTGTCAGAGACAGATGGCGGAAAGATGCTCGGGTCTCTGAGTTGCAGAGTTGATTATCCTGAAACAGGCGAATCATTGGAAATACCATTCGGATCTAAACCGCACAGAATCAACGGTTATATAGGGCGGTTCCTTGTACGGAACGCAGAAGAATTTAAAAAACGCATTCTCGAAGCAGAATAGTTTTATTTACAACGACCTTTTCCTATCTCTTTGAACACAGCACGTATCTGAGCATCCTCACATCCATTCCAAGGCTTGTCGCGGTTCTCGCTCTTGTAGTGCTCTATCATGTAGACAAGGTCCTTGGACATGCGCTCGAGATTCCGCAGCTGCAGCTCCGCCATGCTCTGTGCAAAGGCCTTCTGCTGTTTTGAGTCCAGGGCCTCCAGAGACATCTTCAGGATCACCGACATGTGGTGAAGGCAGAATCCCTTGCTTTCGTCAAAGGCTTTCCTGAATTCCGGATCCTGGCCCCAGAGGTATGGGATCGTGAAGCAGTAGCGTGCCAGCCGGTCGTTCATGCGACTGCAGATAAGGCAGCCTTTCTCTCGCTCCGATAGCACAGAATCAAGAGAAGCAATGGTTTTTTTCATGTTTCTCGGCGATTGGAGCTCTTTGAATACTTTGGCCAGACTGTCGCGTGTTGTCTGAAGATGGGATTCCCAGAGCACAGCCATGGAGTTCGGATGTCCGGCCTGGACAAGCATTGAGGTGTGTCTCGGGCAGAACCCTGTGGAGTTGACCCTGACACGGGTCTCCGGATTCATGACTGAAGATCCCAGATAGAACTCGAGGCTGTCGGTCTGTGCCTGTTCCATCAGGTCGCATATGAAGCACTCGCTACCGCTTTTTATTCCGTCCCATACGGGGATGGTTTCCAGTTGATATTTCGTTGCCATGAGGTTCTCCGATGCGTCAGCTCTTTTTCATCATCCTGTACAGGGTCAGCTGGTCCTTGCTTTCCGTCTTCTGTCCGAGCTCGCGCTTTCTCACGGGCTCCAGAGTCATGGAGTTGCGGTCGAAGTGATAGTACTCGATGCGGTCCTCGTTGGCGGCATATATGAGCATGTAGTTCTTCTGGACCATGAAGGAGAGCGCAAGGACCAGTTCGCAGCTGCTTTCCTTTCGGAAGCGGATTAGCTCGCTCTGCTCGGATTCCGTCAGATACTCGTTGCGGCAGACCACGGAGAGGATCTGGTGCCCGCTCTGGCGGTTGTGTACAAGGATGTCGGGATTCAGGACCCTGGTTGATTTCGTGAGCACAGGACAGAGGTCCACCGAGTATCCCTGCCTGGAGTCCTCAAGCAGGTCGTGGATGTGGACGGCCAGCGCATGACAGAGCGCAAGCCTGTTTCTGGGCCATCTGTAAAGCTCTTTATCCTCAGTCTCCAGCAGGCCGAGGGCCCTTCCGAAGATGTCGAAAACCTTTATCTTGCTTCTCTTTGTGCTCATATGGCAATTGTACCAGTAAACCAGTCAGTATTGAAGAACAAATTATGTAGTGATAGAATCCTTTCCAAGGCCAATCGGCCTCTGCGAGGGAGTCATTATGAACTTTGATCAGCGTACAGTCACATGCGGACAGCTCAGAGCTGCGGACGCGGGGAAGACCGTTGTTCTCAACGGCTGGGTACACCGTGACAGAAACCACGGTGCACTTCACTTCATCAACCTCAGGGACAGATATGGAATCACCCAGGTCGTCGTTGACGATGATGCAAGCCCGGAGCTCCAGAAGACGGCTTCAGAGCTGAAGATGGAGTTCTGCATCGCAGTAACCGGTCTTGTCAGGCTGCGCCCTGAGAACATGATCAACTCGGACATGGACACCGGAGAGGTGGAGGTCAAGGCGGAGAAGATCGAGATCCTCTCACGTTGCGCAACTCTTCCGTTCGTCATCGACGGAGACCAGGTTGTAAACGAGGACCTCAGGCTCAAGTACAGGTTCCTCGATCTCAGAAGCAGCGGCATGCAGCAGCGCATCCGCCTGAGACATGAGTTCATCAAGGCAATCCGTGACTATCTCTGCGGCGAGGGTTTCTACGAGATCGAGACCCCGACTCTGATCAGGTCAACGCCGGAGGGAGCCAGAGACTTCCTTGTTCCGTCAAGAAAGTATCCCGGAAAGTTCTACGCTCTTCCCCAGAGCCCGCAGCTGTACAAGCAGCTTCTGATGGTCAGCGGATTCGACAAGTACTTCCAGATCGCCCGCTGCTACAGAGACGAGGACTCCAGAGGAGACAGACAGCTTGAGTTCACACAGCTCGACCTCGAGATGAGCTTTGTGAAGCGCGACGATGTCCTGGGCCTGATGGAAAGGCTTTTCGGCTACGTCTTCAAGCGTGTGATGAACTATGAGCTTCCCGCCCACTTCAGAAGAATCGACTATTTCGATGCAATGAACACATACGGCTGCGACAAGCCGGACCTCCGCTTCGAGTGCGAGATCAAGGACATCAAGGACATCGTCCTCAAGTCCTCATTCGATGCCTACAAGGAAATCCTTGCCAACAAGGGCAGCGTCAAGGCTCTTGTCGCTCCCAGGACAGAAGGCTTCGACTTCACAAGAAAGTATCTGGACGAGGTCGGTGAGGCCGCCAAGGTCTACGGTGCCAAGTTCGTTCCGTTCCTCAAGGTCGGTGCAGGCAACGCCCTTTCCGGAAGCGCCGCCAAGTTCTTCACAGGCCTTGAGGCCGAGCTCTGCTCCTACCTTGGAGCCAAGGAAGGCGATGTGATCTTCATGGTAGCCCACGAGTCATGGAAGAAGTGCTGTGCTTCGGCCGGTGCAATCAGGACTAAGCTCGGAAAAGACCTCGGACTCATCCGTCCGGGCTTCGAGTTCTGCTGGATTGTCGACTTCCCGCTGTTCGAGTACAACGAGGACGAGGGTCACTGGGAGGCCGCACACCACATGTTCAGCATGCCGCAGGCCAAGTACATCCCGACTCTGGAGGAGAATCCGGGCGAAGTCCGCGGAGACCTCTACGATATGGTCGTCAACGGATACGAGTGTGCATCGGGATCCATCAGAATCCACGACATCGAGCTTCAGAAGAGGATCTTCCGCATCTGCAACTTCTCGGACGAGGAGGCG
>JBGVBT010000165.1:0-31508 GCA_045225895.1 Sphaerochaetaceae bacterium | reverse complement strand
CAACCGAGACAGCAGAGATTCCTGCAAAGGACGAGATCCCGAAGACAGAGTCTGCACCTGAGGTGAAGGCGCAGGACGGAGAGGCCGCTCCCGAGGCTGCGCCTGAAGCTGCACCAAAAAAGCGCAGAGGCAGAACTCCCAAACAGAAGGTTGAGGCAGAGAAGGTTTCCGCCGAAGAGACAAAGAAGGAAGAGGTTCCTGCCAGGGAAGATCGTTCTGGAGAAGCCACTTCTGAGGAAGCTTCCGTAAAAGAGGCTCCGGAGAAAGAGGCCCCAGAGAAAGCATCTTCAGACAACGCCTCTGAAGAGCAGCAGACTGAGCGCAGGTTCGACAACCACAGGCAGAACCAGAATCAGAACCAGAGGAACAAGGACAAGAACAAGAAGTTCAACAACAACGGCAAGCAGCAGGACCAGCGTCAGAACCAGAAGAAGCCCATGACAATGGAAGACATTGCAATCAGTGCCGAGGAGTACCAGAACAACCTGTCCAACAGGCTCATGGTCAACGACCTGGTGGTGACCCCGTTCGACGAGCTCAAGGAAACACTTGCCGGAATGGCCGGAACCAATGTTGACGACTATGCCGAGTTCAAGAAGCAGGAAGTCGTCATGGAGCTGATCAAGACCTTCAGCAGAAACGGCGGAGTCATCTACGCAATCGGAACTCTTGAGATCCTCAGCGACGGCTACGGATTCCTCAGGTCCCCGCTCAACAGCTATCTTTCAGGCCCGGAGGATGTATATGTCTCTCCCGCCATCATCAAGTTCCTGAATCTGAAGACCGGAGACACAATCGAAGGCATGATGAGGACTCCGAAGGACAACGAGAGGTTCTTCGCCCTGTCCAAGGTTGCCTTCGTGAACGGAGATGCCCCGATTGTCGCAAAGACAAGGACAAGCTTCGACAACCTGGTTCCCCTCTATCCTGACCAGAGGATCAACCTTGAGACGGAGAGGACGGACAACGATGTATCGATGAGGATCATCAACCTGTTCTGTCCCATCGGAAAAGGCCAGAGAGCCCTGATCACGGCACCTCCCAGAACAGGAAAGACAATCCTCCTGCAGCAGATAGCCAACTCGATCACGGCAAACCATCCGGAGATCAAGCTGATGGTCCTTCTCGTAGACGAGAGACCTGAAGAGGTCACCGACATGAGAAGGAACGTCCGCGGCGAGGTCATTGCCTCGACATTCGACGAGCAGGCAACAAGACACGTCACCGTAGCTGAGATGGTCATAGAGAAGGCAAAGAGACTTGTCGAGCACGGAAAGGATGTCGTGATCCTCCTGGATTCGATCACAAGACTTGCAAGAGCCTACAACCAGACGGTTCCCGCAAGCGGAAAGATTCTCTCCGGTGGTGTGGACTCCAACGCACTGCACAAACCCAAGAGATTCTTCGGAGCCGCAAGAAACATCGAGAACGGCGGATCGCTCACCATCATAGCATCGGCTCTGATCGAGACCGGTTCCAGAATGGACGAGGTCATCTTCGAGGAATTCAAGGGAACAGGCAACAGCGAGATAGTCCTTGACAGGAGAATGGCGGACAGGAGACTGTATCCGGCCATCAACATCAAGAAGAGCGGAACAAGGCGCGAGGACCTGCTGCTCTCCAAGGACGAGGCTGCACGTATCTGGATTCTGAGAAATGCGATAAACGGTCTCGAGGACCTTGAAATGACCGAGTTCCTCATTGACAAAATGCGTAAAACAAAGAACAATGAAGCGTTCTTGCGTTCCATGAACACGGGAATCGTTCCCGAGTTCTAAAACGGAGACGGCTTATCAACTCAATTGTCTGCTGCACAACACCAGCAGATAGCAGGAGGACGAGAAATGAAGAATGGAATCCACCCGAAGTACGAGCTCACAGAAGTGAAGTGCTCATGCGGAAACGTCATCAAGACAAAGACAACAGCAAAGAACCTCACGGTTGAAATCTGCTCAGCTTGTCACCCGTTCTTTACAGGCACCCAGAAGCTGGTTGACTCGACAGGAAGAGTCGAGAGATTCAACAAGCGCTACGGAATGCAGTCCAAGTAAGGAAAAGACCTTTCCTGATTACCCATGGCAACCTGCCATGGGTATTTTTTTACTTAAATATTTACTAACGTGTTGGTATAAAAAGATTTCGATTGCAATATTTGCTTCAGTGCTATACCATTCAGATATTAAGGATTCTGGGTTAAAAGTGACTGACATTGAAGTAGGTAGGGTAGAGTCTCAGCATACTCCACAGGTTGTGGTGCGGGTTCCTGGTGTGACAACTATACTCGGCGAGTTTGCATTCCATTCACAAGGCAAGGTTCTGTGCTGCGCCAATACCCAGGAACTTATTCTCAGACTGACCGAAAGTCCGGACAACCAGATTCATGTAACGAACAGCTATACGGGAGACAGGAAACATTTCTCACTGGTTTCACTGAAGTTCCGCAAGGAGGACAAATGGGCGAACTATGTTAAGGGTGTCCTCCAGCAGTTGGCCGAAAGCGAGATAAAGGTCCGCCCGTTCAGTCTGAGACTGGAAGGATCCGTTCTGAAGAATGACGGGGCAACCCTTGCCGCAGCGGTGAGCATAGGTGTGTTCATGGCCCTGAAGACACTCATAGGCTTTGAGATGAGCGACAGGGACATTGCCTTCAAATGCTACAGCAACTGCACCGGTTTCTGTGGAGAGCTCACCAAGTTCAGCACAATCCTCACCATGCTTGCGGCGGAGAAAGACCGCTACGTCCTTTTTGACATCGACAGCCTGAGACACGAGATGATGGAGGATCCTTTTGACCGTGAAAAATGCAGTCTTGTCCTTGTGGACTGCCGGATTCCTCCCACCGCGATGCGTGAGGAGATCAACCACAAGCATGTGCAGGTGAGGGATGCGTTCGCAAGGCTCAGGAGAATCTACAACCGTTCGCTTAGGGAATTCCCGATCAACGACCTGAAGGACAGGACCATCCCGCTTGACGAGGAGTCCAGAAAGATCTGCTCGGCCGTACTGGAGGACCGTCTTGCCGCCAACAGCATGCAGAAGCTGTTCCCCGCCAGAGACCATGCGCAGATCGGAAGAAGCCTTACAAAGGTGGGCAAGCTCATCCGAGATGATCTTGAACTCTCCTGTCCCGAGATCGACTGGCTGATAAAAAGGGCTCTGGAGGTTCCCGGATGCTACGGTGCCTCTCTTGCGTTCAACGGGGACAACATCTACATAGCGCTCCTGCTGGAGCAAACTGCCAGAACGCTCTATGATGCGAAGCTTGAGGACTACGAGCGGATTTTCGGTTTCAAGGCCGTGATGACTGATCTGGAGCCCTGCGGAAACTGGGAAATCCTGGCTGTTAGATAAATTTAACTCCATGCCCTTGACGTTAATCGCATTCGGATATAACTTTCAGTCGTAGGAAGAGAAATGGGTAGATTGATATATCTCGATAACAACGCAACCACACAGATGGCTCCTGAAGTCATCAAGGCGATATCTGAGGCCGAGCCTGTTGTCTACGGCAACGCCTCAAGCATGCACAGTTTCGGCCGCGAGGCAAGCAGACTTGTTGAGGACGCACGCTCGAACATTGCGGGTCTTCTCCAGTGCAACGCCGATGAGATAACCTTCACAAGCGGTGCTTCGGAAGCCAACAACACCGTTTTCATGATTGCCAGATCGCTGATTGAGAAACGGGGCGGCGGAAGGATTGTCACCACAACCATCGAGCACCCTTCCATAATCGAGACAGTCAACTATCTCAGGAAATGCGGAATCAGGGTGGACCAGGTTCCCGTGTCCGCCGACGGCCGCATAAAGATCGACGAACTTGAAAAGCTCATGGGAAATGATGTTGTCCTTGTCTCCGTCATGACCGGAAACAACGAGACCGGAGCCATCCAGCCCATCGCCGAGGCATCCCGCATAGCACACAGCTTCGGAGCGCTTTTCCATACCGATGCCACCCAGGCCATCGGAAAGATAAAGGTGTCCTGCAAGGAATGGAAGCTTGACTACCTGTCCTGCAGCGGACACAAGTTCTACGGCCCCAAAGGCGTGGGTATCCTGTTCGCAAGAAAGGGCGCACCTTTCATGCCGTTTGTACACGGCGGTGAGCAGGAGCACGGAAGAAGAGCCGGAACCTACAACACCATCAGCATCTACGGAACGGGAGTTGCCGCAAAACTCGCCATGGAGAACATCGACGAGGAGAACAGACGCCTGTGGAAGATGCGCGAGGCCCTCAGGGAGGGCATTCTTGCTAAGATCCCCCATGTTGTGGTCAACGGATGCCAGGACCACGAGTTCTGCCTTCCGGGAACGCTCGACGTCTCGTTCGAGAATGTCGAGGGTGAGTCCATACTGCTCATGCTGGACATGAACGGAATCGCGGTCTCGACGGGATCGGCATGCGCTACTGGATCCCTTGAACCCAGCTATGTCCTTCTTGCCGGCGGTCTGGATGTGGAGCTTGCACACGGATCGATCAGGTTCTCCTTCGGAAGGTTCAATACCATGGAGGATGTCGAATATGTTCTGGAGGTTCTGCCTCCTGTAATCGAAAAACTCAGAGCCATCTCTACAAGATGACCTGACGGGCTTAGCCCGATAGAGGTGAAAATGGATAGCTTCATGGCCCAGTGGGTCTATACGGATACAGTCAAAGATCATTTCATGAATCCCAGGAACATCTGGAAGAAGGATGAGAACTGGGAGCCCGATGCAGTCGGCGAGGTGGGTTCTCTTGCATGCGGAGACCAGATGAGAGTCGGAATCAAGGTTGTGGAAGACAGGATCTCCGACATCAGATGGCTGACCTACGGATGTGCAAGTGCTATTGCCAGCACCTCGATGATGAGCGAGCTGGTCAAGGGCATGGACCTTGAGAAGGCCTACAACATCACTCCCGACATGATCACAGATGCCCTCGGCGGACTTCCCGAGCACAAGTTCCACTGCTCGGTTCTGGGCGACAAGGCCCTCAGAGCCGCCATCGACGACTATCTGGAGAAGAACGGGCGCGACAATCCGTACAAGAAGTCGGTTGCCAAGATCCTGTGCGAGTGCAAGGGTGTTACAGACCAGATGATCGAGCACCTGGTTGCAACCGATCAGGCAAAGACTCTTGAGGACCTCCAGAGGCTCACCGGCTTCGGCACGGGTTGCGGAAGATGCAAGGCCCGCATCGCCCACGAATTCGAAGAGATGAAGCACATTCACGGCAAATAATTCTTCTTTGCCGTGAAAACAACCTTATCAAAGCTGCCTTTAGGCGCTTGTCTCGAGCCTTGACGAGGTTCTATTCACATTGCATAATCCTTGTTTTTTGACCGTTTTGAGTGGATACTTTTACTCATGAGAGAAATAAAGCTGTCTGTAAACGGTAAGACAATCACAATGCCGGCCTTCTCCTCCGCTATGGAGATCCTTATCAAGGCCGGAGAAATGTCCGAAGGGACTCAGAAATACGAACAGAATCCGGTTGTCGGAGTTCTCATCAACGGCGAGCTGAAACCTAATGGGACTCCCGTTTCGATGTCATGCTCCGTGGAGCCCGTCCATGCCTTCGACGACTTCGGACGCAGGATCTACAGACACAGCATCTGCTATCTTCTGTCCTATGCGGCCAGGTTGGTGATTCCCGAACGCAGACTTGTCATCGGGCACTCCCTAGGAGACGGATTCTACTTCAACTTCAAGGACTGGAAGGCAGTCAGCGATGAGGAGATAGAGCTTCTGGCCTCCGAGATGAGGAAGATCGTTTCGGAAGAATTGGACATCGAATATGTGACACTGTCCCTCCAGGATGCAGTCAAGGTGCTCTCCGACAAGGGCTATCTTGACGCCGTGCGCCTTATAAAGTCCATGAACAGGCCGTCCGTGGACATGTACCGGATCAGGGATTACTACAACATCGCCTATGAACCTATCGTCAACAACACAAGCATCATGGGTGTCTGGGAGCTGAGAAAATACGGCGACCACGGAATGCTTTTGAGATATCCCGTCAAATCCAAGATCCGTGAAGTTGATTCCTTCAAGGACAACAACAAGCTTTTCTCCGTTTTCGAGGACAACCGCCTCTGGGCAAGGCTTCTTGACGTTGAGAGCGTCGGCCACATGAACGACAGGATTGCGGACAAGGCCATCGAACAGTATGTGCGCCTTTCCGAGTCTTTCCAGAGAAGAAAGCTCTCAAGCATCGCGGACGACATCCATAAGAGAGGCGCAAAGGCTGTGTTCATAGCAGGTCCGTCTTCATCAGGAAAGACGACGTTCGCAAAACGTCTTTGCGAGCAGCTGGTGCTTCTGGGACATTCGCCCATCAGGATTTCCCTGGATGATTATTACAAAACCCCTGATGAAGCCCCTCTGGACGAGGATGGAAACCGGGACCTGGAGACAATAGATGCCCTGAACATCGACATGTTCGAGAAGAACATGGAGGACCTGTTCGCAGGCAAGGAAGTGGACCTTCCCCATTTCAGCTTCCAGACAAAGAGCACTTACTATCTAAACAAGCCCATCAGGCTGAATGAGGAGACCATATTCGTGATCGAGGGTCTGCACGGTCTCAATCCGAAGATCACGTCCAAGGTTGATCCGAAATATGAGTTCAAGGTATATATCTCGGCTCTGACTCAGCTGAACATGGATGACTGCAACCGCGTTTCCACTACTGACGACCGCATGCTCAGAAGGATTCTCCGCGACTACATGACAAGAAGCACGAGCGCCGAGGAGACTCTTCTCATGTGGCCAAGCGTTGCACGTGGCGAGCGGAAGCACATCTTCCCCAACCAGAACAACGCCGATGTCATGTTCAACAGCGCCCTGGACTATGAGCTTGGGGTCATCTCCCCGTTCGTCACACCCCTGCTGCACGGAGTAAGCCCGAATTCGGGTGTTGCCTATACACATGCGCAGAGGCTTCTGGCTTTCCTGGAGAACATCCACGCCATAAGGTCTTCCATTGTCCCGAGCGATTCGCTGCTCCGCGAGTTCATCGGCGGCAGTGTTTATGAAGATTGACGTTGCAGTTCATTCAAGTTAAATTCTAGCTATGACGTATGAGATTCTTGAAACATGTACCGGATGTGGCATGTGCCTCTCCATATGTCCGGTCAAGGCCATAACAGGCGGTCCCGGGCGGTTGCATGTGATCAATGCCGACTATTGCATAGGTTGCGGAGCCTGCTCAAGGGTCTGCACCAGCTCATCCGTCATTGACCAGGACGGCAACATCCCGACCCATGAGAGCAAAAGGTTCTGGATGATTCCGCATTTCAACCCGGACAAGTGCAGATTCTGCGGCAAGTGCTATGAGATGTGCCCAGCCGGGATAATCACCAGGCCGTCCAACGGAAAGGTTCCCCAGCTGACGAATCCCAAGCTCTGCGCTGCCTGCAGCTGGTGCGGTAAGGTATGCGTGTTCGATGCAGTAACATTCAGTCCTGCATCCGGAGAATCTTCAAACTGACGAGGTGCTGCTGTGAATATCGCGTTGCTTAAGGAAAAGCTTGAAGCTCTGGATGACAGACTTCCGTCTGAAGGGATTGTGGAGCGCAGGAATACTAAGGCTCTGGTTCTGGATCTGTCAGACGAGACCCATTACGACTGGGAAATCCCCGAAAAGTATCTGGGATGCTACATCTCAGGACCGGCACTGGCAGCAAGGCTGTGGGCCGAATTCGCCGGAGCCGATGTGGAGGACAGGTCTTCATATGAGGCGAACAATCCCATAGTAATCACATCATCCGCCCTGAGCAATTCAGGCATGCCCGGAACCGAGGTTGTGAGCATTGCCTTCAGGTCTCCCGTCTCCGGAACACTGTGCTTCAACGTCTGCACCAATACCGTGGGAATGCGCCTGGAGTCCATAGGCTACTGTGCCCTGATCATCACCGGCCGCCTGAGAAGGCCCGCCGTCATTGACATCAAGAGAAGCGGCGTCACATACAATGTGTCCGAGGTCTTCATCGGCTACACCGTAAGCCAGGTGGAGAGCATTGTCGGTGTGAACCCCATGACAACGGCAATGTCCATAGGACCTGCCGGTGAGCAGAAGGTTCCTTTTGCCAGCGTTGTGTGTGAAGGCAACTATACAGGCCGCGGAGGACTGGGATGTCTTTTCGGCTACAAGAACATCAAGGCTCTGTGCATAACGGGATTCGACACCTCCTTCGAGCGCACAGGACGGGATGAGGATATAAAGAAGGCAAAGGATGCCTTCGACAAGGTCCTATCCTCAAGCGAGTACTGCCGCATGATGCACAGAAGCGGATCCTCATGTCTTGTGAAACGCAGCGGCAAATACGGTTGGGCACCTGTCTTCAACTTCAGCAGAAGAACCGACCCGAGGCTTTTCCACCTGGGCGGAGACGAGATCAGGCGCCGCTACGGAGAGGAGCATGGAGGCTGCATAGGCTGTCCCATCCTCTGCAGGCACAGAACCTCCGACGGAATCCTGATTCCCGGATACGAATCCATCCTCATGCTTGGTTCCAACATCGCATGTTTCGATGTGGACAAGATAATCGAGCGCTATGCACAGTGCCTCAACTTCGGCCTTGATCCGGTCTCTACGGGAAACGTACTTGGATGGGCCAGCCAGGCATCCTCCTGTGGCCTGATAAACATCCTTGAACCGGATTTCAGCTTCAAGGACAACTCCAAGGTTCTTCCTCTGATTGAGATGATTGCCAGACGTATAGGGCCGGGAGAGCCACTGAGCTTCGGTACATATGCCTTGGGGCAGGCATACAAGGACGACAGCTTCGCATATTCCATAAGGGGAGTAGAGTGCGGTCCGTACGATTACAGAGGCGCATGGTCCCAAAGCATCTCTGACTGCATGGGTTTCTGGTTCTCCAACTTCTTTGAGATTGACAGCAGCGTTGTCAGTTGTGACCATGCGGACTGGGCTGTGGTCAACGAGAACATCGTGATGGGCCTTCAGAGCTACGGAGTCTCATCTTCTCTGGTAGTTCCGACCGTATCAGAGCGGATAAAACACCTTGGATTACGACGGAAATTCATTCCTAAGTCGGTAATAAAGCAGGTTAAACCAAAAATGCTCGCTGATATGATCTCGGCATATTCCGGATCAGAAGTCCTTGCAGAGCATGTAATTGCAATGGGAGAAAAGTGTTGGAGACTGATCTATGAAATAAATTTTGCTCTTGGCTTCAACATGCTTGGGGATACTGCCGAGATCCTGCCCGAGCATTTCTACATCGATCCGGACAGCAACCACAACGACAGTTCAATCGTTCCATACCGCAGCCTGATGGAAAGATACAGTTTTGTGAGAAAGAACACCATCGCCGTTCAGAGCGCGGATCTCAAAAGAAACTGAGCCGTCATTTCTGAAAACGATTCTTGCGTAGGACGCTTTGCTGTAGCCTCTGGGACGTGACGGAGAACCTGGATTCAGAAAAATAACTCTTTTATTATCAATGATTTGTTCTTTGATGTCATTGACGTGGGAGTGTCCGTTTATCACTACATCATAGTCTGCATCGGACAGCCCTGCAGACTCAGGATCGCTGTACAGATGACCGTGTGATATGAATATCTTCAGACCTCCGAAGGAGCATGTCCTGTACAACGGAAGGTCTATTCCCAGATCCGTCCATTCCCATTTGTTGTCGCAGTTCCCCTGAACCGGGATGAAAAGGAAGTTTCTATACTGCAGAAGCGATGAGATGATGCAGTTTTCCACGTTCAGATCCCCCGCATAAAGGAACCCCAGGCAGTCCTCGCTCCCTGCTTTTTCAGCCAGCAGCTCGAATGCTTGGTCGTCACTGTGGACGTCGCTTGCGACAATCAAGTATTTTTCTTCTTTTATTCCTATCATTGTATAAACTTATCCTACCACAACCTTAAATTGTTCAATCCTAAACATATATTAAGAAAAAGATAGCTTTTCACTCATAAAAAAGTTTTTTTTCCAACATTTGTTAGTAATCTCAGGTTGCAATTATATTTCCTGTTATAATATTATGTTAATAGCATACCTGTATAGGTTTTTATATATATTGTTCTTTCCCGGAGACGCTTCGGGATATATCATTGGGGGTTTATATGGCAGATAATGTCTTCATCTGTTCTGATGGTCACAGACTTGCATATAACCTCTGGATGCCTTCTCCAAACATTGAAATCAAAGCTTTTCTGCAGATTCTCCACGGCATGGCTGAACACAGCGACAGATATGCCAAATTTGCGGAATATTTAAATAAATTGGGTATTGCGGTCTTTGCCGCAGACCACAGAGGCCATGGAGCAACAGCAACAGAGGATGAGATCGGCTGGTTCGCGGAAAACGATGGTTGGAACCGCGTTGCCGATGACGCTTTTGAACTTGCGAACTTCATCACTTCACAGCAGTATGTCAACACAACCTTCCTGATGGGCCACAGCATGGGCAGCTTCCTTGCAAGGACTGTCATGGTCAAGCATCCCGATTTCTACAGCGGTGTCATCATCATGGGAACCGGCTGCGGAAAAGGTATTGTCGGCAAGCTCGGAAAGATGATCTGCAAGGGCGAGATCCGGAAGAACGGAACAAAGTCTCCCGGAATCAAGATGAACAAGCTCTCGTTCGGGGCCTACAACAAGGCGTTCGAGCCCACTGCAACCGATTTTGACTGGCTTTCGCGTGATGCCAAGGAAGTCGAGAAGTACATCAAGGATCCGAAGTGCGGATTCATGTGTACCAACGGGTTCTTCTATGACCTGCTTACCGGTATCGAGTATGCGAACAGCAGAACGAATGCGCAGAAGCTTCCCAAGGACCTTCCTCTTCTGATCATCAGCGGAGAGATGGATCCTGTCGGAGATATGGGCAAGGGAGTGAGAAAGGTCTATCAGCTCTACACCGGTGCCGGAATTGCCGATGTGACACTTAAACTCATACCCGGAGCCAGGCATGAACTGCTCAACGAGACGAACAGAAAGGAAGTATACAGGATTCTGGCCGATTGGCTTGAAGCCCATATCTGATGTCGCGGATGTCTGGATCAAAAGGCGCTAACAGGAACAAAACAGGTTTTCTAAGTCTGGTCAGATGTTTCTTCAAACAGTTCGGCGAGAACTCTTCCTCGTTGTTTTCCGACGCCATGGTTTATTCGACCCTCATTGCGGTGGTTCCCTGTATTGCCGTAATCTATGTTGTTCTCAACCGTTTCGGTGTCATTGAGCCTGTTGCTGCGGCCTTGGGTGAATATGTTGTCAGCACATTCGGAGAGAAGACCGGAAACACGCTGATTGCCTATCTCAACACGTTCACAGAGAACGCCATGAGTCTGGGCATAGTCAGCATGGTATCTTTCGCAATAACGTTCGTCCTTCTTGTTGATAAGATATTTTCTGTTTTCAACAAGATTTATCATACTCATAGAGTTGACAATCCCATTGTCAGGTACCTGAAACACGCGGGTGTGATTGCCCTTGGACTGGCAGCTATCGTCTTGGCGGTTTTCCTGATGGGGCGCTTCAATTTCCTTGTCCTGCGTTTCAGACAGATGCGGCTCAGCGTCGTTGAGATCCTGGTCAAGCATGCCATCCAGGTGGCCTCCATATTCGGCATCCTGCTGGCGATGATTGTCCTCATCCCGCATGTGAAGGTTAATTTCCGCTCGGGCGTCATAGGTGCGACATTCGGAACGGTAGGTTTATATGCTTTGGGTTGTCTGTTCGGCTTCGTGGTCAAGTATTCGGTGAAATACTCACTGATCTATGGTTCCCTGGCCACGTTGATGTTCTCATTCATGTTTCTGTCATATCTGTGGAAAATAGTCTTTGCGGCAGTCACTATTTCCTATGTCCATCAGAAAGAGACTGTCGGATTTGAGGAAAGCGATAAATGAACGGTATTTACAAGATTGTCCCGGCAGTCAAGGATTATGCCTGGGGAAACGAGGATTTCATTGCGGATCTTCTCTCGATTGAGAAGAACGGCCCTATGGCCGAGATGTGGATCGGTGCAAACAGACAGGGCAGTGCCGTTGTAGAGGAAACAGGCCGCCGTCTGTGCGATGTCATTGATGAGGATCCCTCGTTCTGCGGCTTCACTTCGGAGAACTTCCCGTTCCTCATGAAGGTTCTGGCCATTGCCCATTGTCTTAGCATCCAGTGCCATCCGGATGCAGTCCAGGCCAAAGCAGGCTATGCCGCCGAGGAGGAGAAGCGCAGGACTGTGGACAGAAAGCTCTGGAACTACCAGGATGCAAACCAGAAGGCCGAGATGGCCTATGCTCTGACTCCCATGACCGCAATGTGTGGCTTCAGACCGTTCGAGCAGGCTCAGCAGATGCTGAAAGCTGCAGTTCCAAATCTATTTGAGGAACATCTTTCCGAAATCGGAACAATCTCAGGTCTTTTTGACAAGCTTTACAGAATGGATCCTGAAACACTGTCTTTCGGAGAAGCAGAGCTTCTGAAGAACGCAGACCTTCTTTCCGAGGACGTGAGAACCCTCGTTCTGGAGCTTGGAGACAGATATTTCGGAGATCCGGGAGTATTCTCTCCGCTTCTTATGAACATTATCCACCTTAAGGTGGGCGAGGCCGTTTATCTCAAACCCCGCATCCTGCATGCATATATATATGGAAATGGAGTTGAGCTGATGAACAACTCTGACAACGTCCTTCGCGGAGGCCTCACTCCGAAGCATGTGGACCTTGATGAGCTTGAGAAGGTCATGGAGCCCGGAACCTATATTCCCAGACCCATGGATAGCGTTGTGGACAAGGGCGGGAAGCACTTTGTCTGCGAGGGAGGCTTCACTCTGACGGTGATGGAGAACGGATTGTTCGTTAATTCCATCCCCGCACCCAGGATCCTTCTCTGCACCCGTGGAGAGGCCAAAGTCAACGGTGAGCTTGTTCTCAAAAGAGGAGAATGCTGCATAGCCGGATCCGGCGTGGACAGTCTTTCTGTTGATGCAGCTGATGCAACTGTCTTCATGTCTACTTCCAATCAGTAGAGCCGGAATTAGGTATTATTGCTGTCATGTTACTAAATTATTCAAATATGTTATAATAACAACAAACTGTAAAGAAAAATAACAAACTCCATTGACCAAAAAACACTTTTTCTGTAGAAAGTAGGTGTCACGGAGGTGTACATATGTTGATAAAGAGTCTGCTGATTCTGATCTTCTTCGGAATCATGATAGCGGTGGGGCTTGTTTGCAGAAAACAGGCAAGGGACGTCAGAGGATTTGTCCTCGGCGGCAGAAACGTAGGACCATGGCTTTCAGCCTTCGCCTACGGAACAAGCTATTTCTCAGCGGTCATCTTTGTCGGATATGCCGGACAGTTCGGATGGAAGTTCGGAGTGGCATCCACTTGGATCGGTCTTGGAAACGCATTCATCGGATCGCTTCTTGCATGGACAATCCTCGGACGTCGCACAAGAATCATGACACAGCATCTGAAGAGCGCCACAATGCCTCAGTTCTTTGAGAACAGATTCAACAGCAAAGGACTGAAGCTGATTTCATCAATCATCATCTTTATCTTCCTTATTCCTTACACTGCTTCACTTTACAATGGTCTTAGCAGACTGTTCGGAATGGGCTTCAATGTTGATTACACAGTCTGTATCGTCGTCATGGCAGTGCTTACTGCAATCTATGTCATAGCCGGCGGTTACATGGCAACAGCCGTAAACGACTTCATCCAGGGCATCATAATGCTGTTCGGAATTGTGGCAATCATCCTTTCAGTTCTGAAGATCAACGGCGGTTTTGTGGGTTCTCTTACAGCTCTTGCAAACGTCACAGATCCTTCTGTTACAACAACCCCCGGAATCTTCGCTTCATTCTTCGGACCAGATCCGTTCGGTCTTCTGTGTGTTGTGATTCTCACATCACTCGGAACCTGGGGTCTTCCGCAGATGGTACAGAAGTTCTACGCAATCAAGAGTGAGAAGGACATCCACAAGGGAACAGTAATTTCCACATTCTTTGCAATCGTTGTTGCCGGCGGATGTTACTTCCTTGGCGGTTTCGGAAGACTTTTCAACGTCAATGTCGCAAAGGACGGCTTTGATGCAATCATTCCTGAGATGCTTGCCAACCTTTCACCGGCAGTATTCGGAATCGCACTTGTCCTGGTTCTTTCCGCATCGATGTCCACTCTGTCATCACTGGTTCTTGCCTCAAGCTCTACCCTGACTCTGGACTTCATCGATCCGATGTTCCTCGGAGACAAGAAAGATGAGAAGAAGAACCTCCCGATCATCAGAATCTTCATTGCGATTTTCATCCTCATCTCAGCACTGATTGCAATCGTTCAGTACAAGAAGAATGTAACATTCATCGCTCAGCTGATGGGTCTTTCCTGGGGAGCTCTGGCAGGTTCCTTCCTGGCTCCGTTCCTTTACAGCCTGTACTGGAAGAAGACCACAAAAGCATCCTGCGTTGCCTGCTTCATCTGGGGTTCGGGCCTGATGCTTGCCAACATGTTCTTCAAGAGCGCGTTCCCTGCAGTGCTGCAGAGCCCGATCAACTGCGGTGCGTTCGCAATGCTCGGCGGAATGGTCATAGTTCCTGTCGTCAGCGCATTCACAAGCAAGCCTGACAAGGCCCAGATCGACAGCATCTTCAGCTGCTACGACAAGAAGGTCTTGGCTCCGATCAAGGATGTCTTAAGTGCTGACGAGGCATAATATTAAGGATAACTAACAAACTAAAAACAGTACGGGTTCCGACAATGGAAATCCGTACTGTTTTCTTTTCTGTAAGAACTGGCTTATTATGAATTCATAAGGACGCCTGACGAACTCAAACGCAGGCGTCTTTTATTACTGCAACAGCCTTTTCAAGCACATCCATGGGGATGTTCAGGGCCGGAAGAAGTCTGACCTTGTCCTTTGCAGTCAGGCAGAGGACGCCGTTCTCCATGCACTTGGCAACAACTTCGGATGCACTCTTTACCGGCTTGATTCCGATCATCAGACCAAGGCCGCTGACGCTTTCTACGCCCGGGGCGTTCTTGAATGCATCGAAGACATAGGTACTCTTTTTCCTGACCTCTTCGAGAAGCTTGTCATCGATTCTTTTGAGGATGCTTACAGCAGCTGCGCAGCTGACTGGGTTTCCTCCGAATGTCGAGCCATGGTCTCCGAAGCCAAGAACATCCTTGCACTTGTCGGAAATCAAAGTCGCGCCGAGAGGAAGACCTCCTGCAAGACCCTTTGCAGTTGAGACAACATCCGGTTTGATGCCGAAGTTCATGTAGCTGTAGAGTTGTCCGCTTCTGCCGTTTCCGGTCTGGACCTCGTCCACAATCATGATTACATCGTTTTCCTCGGTGATCTTTCTTACGGCCTTGATGTATGAGGCATCAAGTGGAAGGACTCCGCCTTCGCCCTGGATGCACTCAATCATGACAGCGGCGGGATTGGTTTCTTTGATTGCCTTTTCAAGGGCAGAGATGTCGTTTGCCGGAACGCTGATGAAGCCGGGTGTGAGGGGCTGAAAGAGCTCGTGATAATGATCCTGGCCTGTTGCGGCAAGTGTTGTCAGGGTTCGGCCGTGGAAGCTGTTTTCAAGTGTGATGATGGTGTACCTTGATGCGCCGTATTTGTCTGAGGCGTACTTTCTTCCGACTTTGATGGCGCACTCGTTGGCCTCGGCTCCGGAGTTGGAGAAGAATACCTTGCTCATGCCGGTTTTCTCACAGAGAAGCTTGGCTAGCTCGACACAAGGCTGGGTGTAATAGAGGTTGGACATGTGCTGGACCTTGGAAATCTGGTCGATGATGGCTTTCTGCCAGGTTTCGTCTGCAATGCCGAACGATGTGACACCGATTCCGCTTCCCATGTCGATGTATTCTTTCCCTGACGGGTCTTTGACCACAGAGCCTTTTCCGCTGACTATCTCAATCGGAAAGCGCTTGTATGTTCCGGCAACGTAGGTTTTATCCAGTTCTTTCGTATCCATATCACTCTCCTTTGACTAATGTTCCGGCACCTTCGTTGGTCAGCAACTCCATCAGAATGGAGTGGTGGACCCTTCCGTCCATGATTACCACGTTCTTAACACCCGCCTTGATTGCGGTGACGCAGCACTGGACCTTGGGAATCATACCTGATGAGATGATGCCGCTCTCAAAGAGGCTGTCGGCCTCTGACAGGCTGATTTCGGGAATCAGGGTGGACGGATCGTCCTTGTCCTTCAGGATTCCGGCGATGTCCGTCATCAGTATGAACCTTTCGGCTCCCAAGGCACCGGCTATGTGGGCTGCGGCTGTGTCTGCATTGATGTTGTAGGCATTGCCTTCCTCATCGCATCCGAGTGTGGATATGACGGGAATGTAGCCTTTCTCCAGAATGTCCGCGACAGGTCCGATGTTGATCTTTGTCACTTCACCGACATAGCCGAGCTTCTCGCTCTTCATTTTTGCTTCAATGAGCTTTCCGTCCATGCCGCAAAGGCCGATTGCGTTTCCGCCGCGCTTCTCCAGCATGGTGACAAGGGTCTTGTTGACCTTGCCGGCAAGAACCATCTGCACAATGTCCACGGTTTCCTTGTCTGTCACCCTGAGACCGTCCACGAACTCGGGCTTTTTACCCAGCTTGTCCATCATGCCTGTGATTTCCGGTCCGCCTCCGTGGATCAGAACAACCTTCACTCCAATCAGCCAGAGAAGGACAATATCATCCATGACCTGCTGTTTGAGGTCCGGATTGATCATTGCGTTGCCGCCGTATTTCACGACCACCGTCTTTCCGACATATCTTTTGATGTAGGGAAGGGCTTGGGTCAGAACCTCGGCTCTTTCCGCATTGGAAAATGACTTCTGCATGCTGTCTTCCTTTTACGTCCTATAGTCACCATTAATCTTTACGTAATCGTAAGTCAGGTCGCAACCCCAGGCTGTTGCCGAGAACGATCCGCTGTTCAGATTTACCAGGATGTCGATCTCCTTCTCGAGAAGGACTTCCTTGGCCTTCTTCTCGGAGAAGTCGATTCCGGCTCCGTTCTTGCAGACCTCCACTGTTCCCTTGGAGCTCTTGAACGCCACATCGATCTTGTTGACGTCAACATCCGCTCCGCTGTAGCCGATGGCACAGAGGACACGTCCCCAGTTGGCATCGGCACCGAACATGGCGGCTTTCAGGAGGCTGGAGCAGATGATGCTCTTTGCAACTGTCTTGGCGGTGCCCAAGTCGGCGGCTCCCGTGACAACGCACTCCAGAAGTTTTGTGGCTCCCTCTCCGTCTCCGGCGATCATCCTGCAGAGACCGACTGTGATTGTGTTCAGGGCTTTCATGAACTCGTTGAAGGCCTCGCCCTGGTCTGTTATGGGAGTGTTGCCAGCCATTCCGTTGGCAAGGACCGTGACCATGTCGTTCGTTGATGTGTCACCGTCTACGCTTACCATGTTGAACGTGTTGGCAATGTCGCTTGAAAGAGCAATCTGGAGCATTGCAGGTGAGATGGCGACATCGGTTGTGATGAAGACGAGCATTGTTGCCATGTTGGGGTGGATCATTCCGCTTCCCTTGGCCATGCCTCCGATCGTGCACTCCTTGCCGTCGACTGTGAACTTGACCGCAATCTCCTTCTTGAAGGTATCGGTTGTCATGATTCCCTCGGCGGCGTTTGCGTTGCCGTCCTTGGAAAGCTGTGCGATCAGCTCAGGAAGACCGGCCTTGATAGGATCAATGCTGAGCTTCTGGCCTATGACTCCGGTGGAGGCAACAACCACATCATCAGGGTCGATCGAAAGGCCCTCTGCAACAAGGTCGCACATCTGCTTTGCAATCTCGATTCCGTTGGAGTTGCAGGTGTTTGCGTTTCCGCTGTTGCAGATCACAGCCTGGGCATAGCCGTCGGCCAGATTCTCCTTTGTCACCACAAGCGGTGCGCCTTTGACCAGGTTGGTCGTGTAGACTGCCGCACAGGAGGCGTTCTTCTCCGAGTAGATAAGGGCGATGTCCCTCTTTGTCCTGTTGGCTCTGATTCCGCAGTGGATTCCGCTTGCCGTAAAACCTTTTGCGGCACAGACGCCGCCGTCAACCAATGTCATGCTAAGCCTCCGATGTTAAGACCTGTTGTCTGGTCGATTCCAAGGACAAGGTTCATGTTCTGGATTGCAGCTCCGGAAGCACCCTTTCCAAGGTTGTCGAATGATGATACCAGAAGGATTCTGTCCTCGTTTCCGAATACGCTGATTGCCATGTCGTCGCGGCCTGCGAAAAGACCTGCCGACATGAAACCGCTCTGGTCTGCGTTCTCTACAAAGTTCACAACAGGGCCCTTGTAATATTCTTTATATGCATTTTCTATATCTTTGATTCCGCCATGGGCCATTGTTTTGAACAATGGCACTGTCACCTGCATTCCCGCATAGTAGGGAGCGACAATCGGGCAGAACACTGGATCTGTTTCTATGCCGCAGACCTTTGCCATCTCCGGAAGATGCTTGTGGGACTGTGTCAGACCGTACTGTCTTGGAGCATCAAGAAGGGCATCTCTGTCCGGTTCCTCATACTGGGCTATCATCTTCTTTCCGCCTCCGGAGTATCCGGTAAGCGAGAAGCAGGTGAGGGCAACATCCTTGTCCAGGATGCCGCACTGCACCAGAGGAGCCACCAGAGAGATGAATCCGCTGGCATGGCATCCCGGATTTGCGATTCTCTTGGAGTTTGCTATCTGTTCCCTCAGGTCTCCGATCTCTGCAAAGCCGTATGTCCAGCCTTCGGCTGTCCTGTGGGCTGTCGAGGTGTCTATTATGCACACGTCAGTGCTGTATGCCATTGAAACCGCCTCGCGTGCGGCATCGTCCGGAAGACAGAGGAACACTATGTCGGCGCTGTTGATCATCTCGCTTCTTGCGCTGTTGTCCTTTCTCAGTTCCTCCGAGATGCTCAGAAGCTCTATGTCGGTCCTTTCGGACAGCCTCTGAGCTATCCTCAGTCCTGTGGTTCCTGCGCTTCCGTCAATGAAAACCTTCTTCATAGGGTCTCCTCGATGTACTTAATCTGCTTTTTGACCGATCCGATTGAAGTTCCGCCTTCGGAATTTCTCCTGCTCACGCAGTTCTTCAGGTCAATGGCATCGTATACGTCCTTTTCTATGGCAGGGCAGAAGCCCTTGTATTCCTCAAGGGAAAGCGTCTCCAGAATCTTTCCGTTCTGGATGCAGTATGCAACGACAGAACCCGAGATCTTGTAGGCGTCCCTGAAAGGAAGACCTTTGACAACCAGGTAATCGGCAAGGTCTGTGGCGTTCATGAAGCCCTTGCATGCGGCCTTTGCCATGGCATCGGCGTTGACCTTCATTGTCCTGATCATGGGAGCCATTACCTCAAGGCAGATTGTCACTGTGTCACAGGCATCGAAAACACCTTCCTTGTCTTCCTGCATGTCCTTGTTGTATGCGAGCGGAAGGCCCTTGAGTGTTGTCAGAAGACCCATCAGGTCTCCGTAGACCCTGCCTGTCTTTCCCCTGCAGAGCTCGGCCATGTCCGGGTTCTTCTTCTGCGGCATAATGGATGAGCCTGTGCTGTAGCTGTCGCTCATCTCCACAAAGGAGAACTCCTGGCTTGACCAGAGGATCAGTTCCTCGGAGAGTCTGCTAAGATGCATCATCACAAGCGAAAGCGCGCTGAGCATCTCAATGCAGAAATCCCTGTCGGACACTCCATCGAGACTGTTCAGACAGATTCCGTCGAAGCCGAGTTTCTCCGCTTCGAACGCCCTGTCAGTGTCATATGTGGTTCCCGCAAGGGCGCAGCTTCCTATGGGGCTGACGTTGATTCTCTTCCTGCAGTCTGCAATCCTCTGTATGTCCCTGATGAACATCATGGCGTAGGCAAGCATGTGGTGCGAGAACAGAACCGGCTGTGCATGCTGAAGATGGGTGTAGCCCGGCATGATCACATTTATGTTGGCCTTGGCTTTGTCCTTGAGCTCGGTCACAAGGGTCTTGAGGTCGTCCGTGACCTTGTCTGCAAAATCCCTCATGTACAATCTCATGTCCAGGGCTACCTGGTCGTTCCTGCTTCTTGCCGTATGGAGCTTCTTGCCTGTGGCGCCGATTCTCTCGGTCAGCACCTGCTCCACGAACATGTGGATGTCCTCAGATTTTGAATCGATCTCCAAAGCTCCTGATCCGATGTCCTCAAGTATCTGTGCAAGCGCAGAAATGATGGTATCAGCCTCATCAAAGGCTATTATTCCTTGCTTTGAAAGCATGGCCGCGTGTGCCATGCTTCCCTGGATGTCCTGCTTGTAGAGTTTTTTGTCAAAGCCTATCGAGGAATTGAAACTGTCGGCAAGGCTGTTAACCTTGCCGTCTGTTCTTCCTGCCCACATCTTAGCCATAATGCTTTCCTTATCAGAGAAGTCCCTTCTCCCTGAGGGCCTGGACCTTGGTCGGAAGTCCCCAGAGGTTGATGAATCCTTCGGACTGCTTCTGATCATAGTCACTCTCGCCGAAGGTCACAAGGTTTTCGGAATAGAGTGAGTACGGGGATGTCATTCCGGCAGGAATCACGTTGCCCTTGTAGAGCTTGAGCTTCACATCGCCGGTGACATACTTGTTGGACTCGTTGGCAAAGGCGGTGAGGGCTTCCTGAAGCGGTGAATACCACTTTCCGTTGTAGATCAGGTCAGCGTAGTCAACTGCAAGCTTCTGTTTCTCGTGCAGGGTGTCCTTGTCCACTGTGATCATCTCAAGCTGCTCGTGGGCCTTGTAGAGGATCGTTCCGCCGGGAGTCTCGTACACGCCTCTGTCCTTCATTCCGATAAGTCTGTTCTCGACGATGTCGATGATTCCGATTCCGTTCTCACCGCCGAGCTTGTTCAGCTTCTCGATGATCTTGGATGCCTTCATCTTCACTCCGTCCACTGCAACAGGTGCGCCGGCTTCGAAGCTGATTGTGACATAGGTCGGCTTGTCCGGAGCCATGGAAGGGGAGACTCCCATCTCGAGGAAGCCCGGCTTGTCATAGTTCGGCTCGTTCGACGGATCCTCGAGATCCAGACCTTCGTGGCTCAGATGCCAGAGGTTCTTGTCCTTGGAATAGTTGGTCTCCCTTGAGATCTTGAGAGGAACATTGTGTGCCTCCGCGTAGTCGATCTCCTCGTCTCTGGACTTGATGTTCCACTCTCTCCACGGAGCGATGATCTTCATGCCCGGGGCGAAGCGCTTGATTGCAAGCTCGAATCTGACCTGGTCATTACCCTTTCCGGTGCAGCCGTGTGCGATTGCATCGGCTCCCTCTGCCAGGGCGATCTCGGCAAGTTTCTTGCCGATGACCGGTCTTGCGAATGCCGTTCCAAGCAGATATGTCTCGTACTTGGCATCCATTTTCAGGGCCGGGATGATAATGTCGTCGACCATCTCGTCGACAAGGTCTGCAACGATCAGCTTGGAGGCACCGGTCTTCAGGGCCTTTGCCTCAAGACCCTCCAGTTCGTCTGCCTGTCCGACATTGCCTGCAACGGCGATGATCTCGGGATTGTTGTAGTTCTCCTTCAGCCAGGGGATGATGATGGATGTATCCAGTCCACCGGAATATGCCAGAACAACTTTCTTGATATCTTTCTTTTCCATAGTATTACTCCTCAAAGTGTAGCGGCCATGACGGCCTTGATTGTATGCATTCTATTTTCAGCTTCATCGAACACCACTGACTGCGGGCTGTTGAACACCTCGTCCGTGACCTCCATGCAGGTGAGTCCGAACTTGTTGAAGATGTCCTTGCCAATCGTGGTGTTCAGGTCGTGGAAGGAGGGCAGGCAATGCATGAAGATGCACTGCGGTCCTGCGTTCGCCATGATTTCCGAAGTCACGCGGTACGGGCTCAGGTCCTTGATCCTCTGCTCCCAGACCTCGGCAGGCTCTCCCATGGATACCCATACGTCCGTGTAGATGACATTGGCACCCTTGGTTGCCTTGATCGGGTCGGTGATGAACGAGATCGTCGCACCGGTGGTCTTTGCTATCTCCTGGCACTGGTCGATGAGGTCCTTTGCCGGGAAATAGTTCTGCGGTGCGCAGGCTACGAAGTCCATGCCCATCTTGGCACATCCGACCATCAGGGAATTTCCCATGTTGAACCTTGCGTCGCCCATGTAGACAAGCTTCTTGCCCTTGAGGGTTCCGAAGTGTTCCTTGACCGTCAGAAGGTCCGCAAGGATCTGTGTAGGATGGAACTCGTTGGTAAGTCCGTTCCAGACCGGGACCCCGGCATATTTTGCCAGTGTCTCGACCAGATCCTGTCCGAAGCCTCTGTACTCGATTCCGTCGAACATCCTTCCGAGAACCTTGGCAGTGTCCTCGATGCTCTCCTTCTTTCCCATCTGGGATCCGGAAGGATCGAGATAGACGGCATTCATCCCCAGGTCGTAGGCGGCGACCTCAAAAGCGCAACGGGTACGGGTGCTTGTCTTCTCGAACAGAAGGGCAATGTTCTTGCCCGAGTGGATCTGATGCGGGATTCCGGACTTCTTCTCCGCCTTCAGCTGTGCTGAAAGGTCCAAGAAGTACTGGATGTCCTCCGAGGTGAAGTCCAGGAGCTTGAGGAAGCTCTTTCCTTTGTACTTTCCGTTGATTGCGCTTTTTTCCATGTTTTCCTCCGTTGCCATGAAGGCAAGCCTGATTGTATGCATAAAATATGCTTTTCAGTAAATAGTGTCAAGAATAAAAATTCAGAAAATAGAGCGCAATTGAGGAAAAAATGAATATTCTTTATATAAATATAAAAAGATATGAATTTGACCTGAATGAGTTTTTGCATAATCTTGCATTTTGCCTCATGGCGTGAAAGGAGTTCAGAAAGATACCCAAATGGTTTAGAATAAAAGCATGTTCGACAAAAACAATATCAAGGTAATCACACTGGATTTCGACGGTACCACGTTGCAGAGCGACAAGATGTGGCTCAGTCCGAGAAACTACCACGCATTGAAGGAATGCCAGAAGAAGGGAATCATCTGTGTTCCGTGTACCGGAAGAACCGCCGACATGTTTCCGCCCCAGTTCGAGGACGGGTCGTTCAGATACTGGTTCACATGCTTCGGTGCCAGAATCCTGGACACCCTTACAGGCGAGGTAATTCACAAACATTCGTTCACTCCTCAGCAGAGTGCCGAGATCTGCAGACTGTTCGAGGGCAAGGGAATCTACTGCGAGGTAGCTGCCGAGGGTAAGCTCTTCTTCGAGAAGGAGATCATGGACAACCTCTACAAGTATCCCGTTCCGCCCCACCATGTCTGGTACATGTACACCTCAGGAAGACCTGTGACTGTCTACGGAAAGCTGTCCGATTTCTTCCTCTCGCAGAACATCGGCCTTGAAAAAATCAACCTCTACGGAGTGCCGGAGGACATGTTCGAGCCTCTGAAGGAAAAATACGAGAGCATGGATTTTGCAGGAGTCTCCCTGTCTGATCCTCTTGGAATCCAGGTTTCCGACAAGCCGAGTCTCAGGGTTCCGTCAATGGAGATCCTTCTCAAGCATCTGGGAGTCACATGGGACAACGTGATGAGCATAGGAGACGGCATGGCGCTGGACAGCCTGATGATAAGGAAAGCCGCTTTCGGAGTAACCCTTGAGAATGCTCCTGACGAGCTGAAAGACATAGCCGACTACGTCACCGACCGCTACGACAGAGACGGTTTTGCCAAGGTTTTGGAGAAGTTCATCCTCTAGGAAATGGAAGAATCAAAGGCAAGGGAACTATACGGATTCTACTCGCGGGAACTGAAGGACAACATCCTCCGCTTCTGGCTTCCACGCTGCGAGGACAGGCGTTTCGGCGGCTATCTGAACTGCTTTGACAACAGAGGCGAGCATCTGGTCAGCCATGACAAATACACATGGAGCCAGGGCCGTTTTCTGTGGATGTTCTCAAAGCTTGCCGTGACAAAAGCGCCCCTGTTCTCAGATGGGGAAAGATCTGAGTTCAGAAGGCTTTCAGAGCAGGGCTACAGGTTCCTGAAAGACCACTGCCTGATTGCAAAAGACGACTACAGGTGCGCTTTCCTCCTCAGCCGGGAGGGCAGTCCCAAGAAGATTTCAGGCTACGACACCCTGGACATGAGCATCTATGCAGACTGCTTTGTGGTCATCGGCATGGCAGCATACTCCATATGCTCAGGAGAAAAGGATCCCTACACATTCGCGAAAAAGCTCTATCAGTCAATAAAGTCCCGAGTGAAGTCCGGTACATTCAATACGCTTCCATACCCTCTGAGTCCAGGCTACAGGGCGCACGGAATACCCATGATCCTTACCAACGTGGCCAAGGAACTGTTCGATGCTGCTCAGCTTCATGACAGGGAGTATTCTTCAGAACTCCTTTCCGACATGGAGGAAACCTCAACAGATGTCGCCTGCAATTTCAAGGACGAGAACGACCTCATCCATGAGGTGATAGACATTAACGACCGACAGTTTCCGGGACTTCTTGGCCAGCACATAAACCCCGGCCATTCCATAGAGGACTCCTGGTTCATCCATGACGCCGCTCGACTGACCGGGAATCCCAAAATGTCTGAAACAGCAGCCCGAATCATGAAGAAGTCCTTTGAAAAAGGCTGGGATGTTGAATTCGGAGGCATTCTTCACTTTGTGAACCTTGAGGGGAATCCCCTTGAATTTGTCTCCGACAGTACCGAGCCGACAATAACGCTGGTCAAAGGCGGCTGGGGCGACAAGCTGTGGTGGGAGCACTCCGAGACCCTCTATGCCTCGCTCCTTTTCCACACCCTCACAGAAGATCCTGCCTATCTGGAAATCCATGACCGGACTCTGGATTATGTGAAAAAACACTTCATCAATCCCGACAGATCCATTGGCGAGTGGATCCAGATCCTCACACGTGAGGGAAAGCCTCAGGAGAAGGTTGTGGCACTTCCTGTCAAAGATCCGTTCCACATCACCCGCAACCTGCTGCTCATCTGCGAACTGCTGGACGGATGTAATCTGTGACGATTTGTGACGTCGGTGACAACAGTGACGTCAGTGACATCTGTGACGACAGTGACGTCGGTGACGTAAAAAACGTAGATAAAAAGAGAAAAGCCCCGTGGGGCTTTCTCCATTTTTACTTCTAAACAGAATTCCCTTACATCTTCATCGAAGAGGAGAGGTCCGTGCTCTTTCTCGTGTTCATCGTGTAGATGATTGCAAAGACGACCACCAGAAGCACTGTTGAAAGCGCGCTTGCCCTTCCCAGGTCGTTCTCGTTGACTGCATTGAAGATCTGGATCGGGATGGTTCTTGTCCTCGGGCCGTACAGGAGGATTGTCGTGCTCAACTCCTGCAGCAGGGTTGTGAGGGTCATGACAGAACCGGAGATGATGGCCGGCATGATCAGAGGAACGCTGACCCTTCTGAAAGTGTAGAACCATGTGGCTCCGCTGATTGTACTGGCCTCTTCAAGCGACGGGTTGAGCTGCGTGAGGTTTGCGGCAACCGAACGGTAGACATACGGGGTACGTCTGATCATGTAAGAGATGATCAGGATGATGTATGTTCCTGTGAGCTTCATCAGACCGTTTCCACCGAAAGCGGAAAGCAGTGCGATGGAGACGACAGTTCCCGGCAGGATGAACGGAGCCATGATGGAGAGATCCAGAAGCGATGAGCCACGGGGTTTCTTTCTCTCTGTGATGTAGGCAAGAACCGATCCGAAGATGGCGCACATCAGAGTTGCGACAATCGAGAGGAAGAACGAGTTGAAAAGCTCGTGGCTGGACTTCTTGAAGATGTTCGCATAGTTGTTCCAAGTGAAATCCGAAGGAAGAAGGCCTGTCCATCTCTTGAAGAACGACATGACAATGATGGTCAACTGCGGCAGCAGCGAGAAGATCAGGACGATCAGGCAGAGGATGATTGCAAAGATCCTCGCTCCCAGACCCTCATGCTGCTTCACTTCCGTGTGAGTTGCCGAGATTGTCTCGTACTCGTGCCTTGATACGATGTACTTCTGCAGGTACAGGACAACACCGGTGATGATGACGTTGATGACTGCGATGGAAGACGCCAGGTTGATGTCTCCGGCTCCGCCGTAAGCGAACTTGATAAGAGTGGGGAGCACGTAGTTGTTTCCACCTATGACCGCCGGAATACCGAAGTTTCCGATTGCCCTGACAAATACCAGAAGGGCAGCGGCACCCAAAGAAGGGATGATCAGAGGAAGTGTGATTGTCCACATGATCCTTGCCTTGCCGGCACCCATGAGCATTGCGGACTCCTCAAGAAGCGCGTTTGCCCCGGAGAATGCGCCGTATGCCATCTGGAACACGAACGGATAGTAGGTGAGTGTCATGCAGAGGATCATTCCGAACATGCCGTAGATGCTCGGCAGGGTGATTCCCAGCGGTTTGAGGATGAAGTTCAGAGCGGTTCTGACAATTCCCTTGTTTCCGAGAAGAATGACCCATGTGTATGCTCCGACGAATGAAGGCATGATGATCGGCAGGATTCCCAGCGATACCAGAAGCTTCTTGCCCGGAATCTTGACACGGGCAACGCAGTAGCCCATTGGAACGCCGATAAGAATGCACAGCACGGTTACGGAGAGGCTGACGATGATCGAGTTGCCAAGAGCCCTGAGGTAGAGCTTGGTCCCGAAGAACGTCCTGAAGCCCTCAAGCGACCATCCGGTGAAATTGAAGGTGTACTCAGCAGGTGCCCAGAATGCCCTGATGAGCGTAATTGCCATAGGATAGAGCAGGAAGATGGCAATAAAGATCATAGGTATCGCAAACACTATGAACTGAGAGAAGTCCTTCTGGAAGAACTTCTTTATCTTGCTGGTCTCCGCTCCATTCTCGATCATGGAGTATTTGCTCATAGCTCTCTTCCCTCCGGTGAGAACAGGGCAACCCTGCTTCCGTCGAACGTGACGTTGACCATATCTCCCTCATGGATGTCCTTCTGAAGGCTGTCCATGTCGATTTCCAGCGTGACAGGCGAGATGTTCTTGTTGATCTCGACCTCGTAGCGGATGAAGGAACCCAGGTGCTGGATGATTCTGACCTGACCCGGCAGTGATTTGTCGGAAGACTCCGTGGAGACTGCAAGGTATTCGGGCCTGCCGCCGATGAGGACCTCGTCACCGACCTTGGGCTCGACATGACGCTTCTCTGCTCTGATCGCCACATGGATTCCGGTGGTGTCGATCTCTACTATTGTCTCCTTCTCACCGGATGCGATGACGTGTGCGTTGAAGAAGTTCATCTTTCCGATGAAGTTCGCAACAAAAGCGTTTCTGGGCTGGTTGTAGAGCTCGTCGGATGTTCCGATCTGCTCTACGACTCCCTTTCTGAGAACCGCAAGCCTGTCTCCGACGGCCATGGCCTCTTCCTGGTCATGAGTGACGAAGATTGTCGTGATGTTCGTGGCCTTCTGGATCCTTCTGATCTCGGCTCTCATGTAGCGGCGCAGCTTTGCGTCCAGGTTTGCAAGAGGCTCGTCCAGAAGGAGAACATCCGGGTCATAGACCAGCGCGCGGGCGATGGCGACTCTCTGCTGCTGACCTCCGGAGAGTGCAGTGGGGCTTGGGTTTCTCTTGAGTTCTTCCTGAAGACCAACAAGCTCCATGACCTCGGTTACCTTCTTGGTGACCACATCGTTGGGTACCTTTCTGACTCTGAGACCGTAAGCAACATTCTCGAAGATCGACATATGGGGATACAGTGCATAGCTCTGGAAAACCATGCCGATGTTTCTCTTGTATGGAGGTATTGTCGAGATATCCACATCACCGTAGTACATCTTTCCGGATGTGATGGTGTCCAGTCCTGCGGTGTTTCTCAGAAGAGTTGTCTTTCCGCAGCCCGAGGGGCCCAGAAGGCAGAACAGCTCTCCTTCGTTGATCGTGAATGAAATATCCTTGAGGGCGTGAACCTCATTCTTGGTTCCAAGCCCGAAAATCTTGTTTACATTCTCATATCTGACGTTCTTGCTCATGAGTTTTCGTACTCCTTGAATAAAAGATAGGGCCGCCCGCCGAGCAGGCAGCCCATGATGTTTGATGGTTTGAAATCAAAGGAATGCAGCGAAATCTGCGCGGAGCTGCTTCTTGAGATTTCCGGCCTCGATTGCGTCATACTCGAAGAACGGGAGCTCTGAAAGAGCAGGAAGATGTGCCGGTCCCGGAACTTCTGTCGAGACAGGTCTTCTGCTGCAGCTTCTGATGGCCTCTGCACCACCCTTGCCTGTGAACCAGTCCATGAAGATCTTTGCAGCTTCGAGGTTCTTGCAGCCGTCGATGATTCCGGCACCCTCGATTCTCTTTCCGGTTCCCTCGGACGGATAGAAATAGGTGACAGGGCTTCCGTTGTCGATTGCGCTTGAAACGTTGCTCTCTCCGGTCATTGTCAGTGCATACTCGCCACGTGCGACAGCCTGAGGTCCGCTCTTGGAATCGGTGACATATGTTGTGCCGTTCTTTGCGATCTTCTCTGCGAGGCTGAGGTCGCCTGTGAGCTTGTACATCATGTAGAGCTGTGCATATGCGCTACCGGATGATGACGGGTTGGTCAGGACGATCTTGCCGTAGTACTTCGGATCTGCGAGGTCGAACCATGACTTGGGAACATCGTTGCCCTTGAGCAGGTCTGTGTTGTACATGAATGTCTGAAGCGGCATTGAACATGCATACCACTTGTTGTCTGCGCCCTTTGTGTCTGCGCTGAACTTTGCATCGTTCACTGTTGTGTATGCATAGAGGTTCGGCTCCATCGGAACAAGGCTGTCCTGAGCGATCAGAAGAACGACGTCTGAGTCAGATGACTTCTGCTGAACCAGTGTGAGGACGTCACCCGAATCCTTCTCGAGGTGAGTGACTGTGATGTTCGGATATTCCTTGTTGAAAGCCTCGATGATCTTCTCGCTTTCAGACTCTTTTCCTGCGCTGAGGAGAACCAGCTCCATCTTCTCGTTTGCTTTTGCCTCTGATGCACCCTGTGCGAACACTGAAGTGAACACAGTTGCCAGAACAAGCAGAATTACCAATGTTTTCTTCATAAATAAGCCTCCCTTGAATAGCTTTGCCCCTCAATTTTACCACATCCCACGATATTCACAACATATTTTACTTTACGTTTACCTTATCCCAGCCAATGTGTGGTATCATTGCCGAGAAGAGGTAAACCATGAATCTGAACATTTCCGTTTCACCGGATGCTGTCGAGAACGGACGCAAGGCCGCTCTCAAGGCAGCTGAGATAATCAATGCAGCAATAGCAAAGAAGGGCCACGCAAGGATCGTTCTCTCCACCGGCGCAAGCCAGTTCGAGATGTTCGAATCCCTGGTCAAGCTCCCCGTGGACTGGTCCAAGGTTGAGATGTTCCACCTTGACGAGTATGTGGACCTTCCCGAGACCCATATCGCATCCTTCCGCAGATATCTGAAGGAGAGGTTCGTGAACATCGTCCATCCCAAAGCCGCACATTTTGTCATAGGCGAGGGCGATGTGAAGAAGAATATCGAGGAACTTACAAAGGAGCTCAGACGTGACGAGATCGATCTGGGCCTGATAGGAATAGGAGAGAACGGCCACATCGCATTCAACGATCCTCCTGCAGACTTCGATGCCACCGAGGCCTACAGGATTGTGAACCTTGATCACAAGTGCCGCATGCAGCAGGTGGGAGAAGGTTGGTTCGCAACAGTCGACGATGTCCCAAAACAGGCAATCTCAATGCTTCCTAAGCAGATCATGGCCTGTAAGGTCATCATTTCCGTTGTTCCGCATTCGGTCAAGGCCAAGGCTGTATACGACACCATCACTCAGAAAGTGAACAACATGGTGCCCGCCACGCTGCTCAAGACCCACCCCGAATGGTATCTGTACATTGACGACGATTCGGCTTCGATGCTGATAAAGTAAGCTGATAAAGTAAGCTGAAATACAAGTCCGTCTGAACCTGAAAATGCACCCGCCAGGATTTCCCGGCGGGTGTTGTTGTTAATAGAATGGGTTTAGAACTATTTCTGTGCTCTCAGAGGAAGAACTGGAAGGTCACGTAGCCTGCATAGACCAGAAGGAGAACTATTCCTTGGTATCTTCTGAGCTTCTTGGTGCACAGGGCGGGAATTGTCATGAAAGCCATGACAAAGAACATTACAGGGATGTCTACAACAAGAGATGCATTATGACCTGCAATGAGCTTGTCCGCAGGAATGTTGAACGGTCTGATTGTCATGGCCATTCCGCTTACAAGAACCAGATTGAACAGGTTTGCTCCTACTATGTTTCCCAAGGACAGGGCTGCATGACCTTTGACCAGAGACGTTATTGCAGTGACAAGCTCTGGCAGCGATGTTCCCAGAGCAATGACGGTCAGGGCAATGACAGACTCGGGAACTCCAAGTCCTGCTGCGATGATCTTTCCGTTGTCAACAAGAAGCTTTGCTCCCACGGCGATGACGGCGGCTCCGAGAATCAGATACAGAACATCCTTCCAAAGCGGGTTTTCCTTCGTTTCCTCTTCTCCGTCCTCCGGATCCATAACAAGCTTTCCGCTGAAAGCCTGCCTGACGGTTATGGTCATGTATGCGACAAATGTTGCAAGAAGGATGATACCGATCAGTCTTGAGAAATAACCCGAAAGATAAGTCACACCGGCATAGAGCAGGGCAGCACAGAAGAAGAAAATGACCGGGGTCCTGAATGTCCTTGTATCGACATCCGCTGAAGCCTTTGCAGCGATTGTAATGGCCGAGATCAGTGCAGTGTTGCAGATGACGGATCCTATTGCGTTTCCGTAGGCTGTCTGGCTCTGGCCGACTGCGGCGGCAATGGAGGACACCATGACCTCCGGGATGGTAGTTCCAATGGAGACAACGGTAGCACCGATGAGAATCTCCGGAATATGGTAGCGGTGGGCGATTCCCACGGCTCCGTCAACGAACCAGTCTCCGCCCTTAATCAGCAGGACGAATCCGATCAGAAACAGAATAATGGCTTTAATCATCTCAAACTCCAACGAGATAGGTCTTGAAATCATTCTAATAGAAATGTAATTGTTAGGGTAGATATTGACGGAGAGGGTTATGGACAGAAACACAATCAGCGTAATCTACGGAAAAGATCCTTTTGAAATGGCAACAAAGCTCATGCAGGACTGCGACCTTGCATCTTTGATCGGTGACAGGAACAAGAAGATAGCTATCAAGCCTAATCTGATTACCTCTACCACCGCCGACCACGGCGCAGTGACTCATCCTGAGATTGTGATCGCCATCATCGAGTACCTCCAGAGCCAGGGGTTCAACAATATAAAAATCATCGAAAGCGCATGGGTCGGAGACAACACCAAGCGTGCCTTCGCCGTCAACGGCTACAATCAGATCTCTGCCAGATACAATGTCCCACTTGTGGATGTTAAGCAGGATTCTTACGAACTTGTGAGCGTTGAGGGCATCAAAATCGAGATTTCAAAAGAAGCTCTCAAGACAGATTTCCTCATCAACGTCCCTGTCCTCAAGGGCCACTGCCAGACCCTGATGACCTGTGCGCTGAAGAACATGAAG
>JBGVBT010000164.1:0-3856 GCA_045225895.1 Sphaerochaetaceae bacterium | reverse complement strand
AAACCGACATCAGAATTCTTGAAACCGTCATCATTCCCGACGGGATGGCCCAGAAGAGCCCGAGGAAGGAGTTTACCGTGGCGAAAGCCGAAAGACCGGCCGATCCTGCGTATCTGTTTATCAGCACGTTGGCGATCACGCCCCTCAGGGCCTGGTATATGTAAGTCAGAGCCCCGGCGATTCCTACAATGAGGATGGCTCCGAAATCCGCCAGCTTCACTTTACTGATGCTGAACTTGAACAGCTTGGACTTTCCTCCCAGATAGTACGAGAGCTGGATGAGGAGGAATGCCCACAGTCCGCATGAGGAGGCAAGTGCTATTCCGAAGACCTCCATCCTCATGACCTTCACGAAGATGAAGGTCGCAATCAGGTTCACGATTATGAAGGTAACGCTTGCGATGGTGGTCCTTCTGACCTTGTTCTCAAGTGAGAGGAATACGGAGAGTTGCTGTCCGATTATCAGAGGAAGGATTCCAATCGCCTTGCCCAGAACGTACTGACCGAGGTATTTCCTTATCTCGGGATCCGTGGTGAAGATGTTCAGCCAGTTGAACATCGCCGCAAGGATGTGGAGGAGAACATAAAGGCTTCCGAAGAACGCTGCCAGGAGGATGTCCGTTGAGAAGATTCCCTGGGCGCGGTCTATCTGGTTCGCTCCCATGTGCTTGCCGCAGAGGATCTGCGAACCGCTGACCATCATGGTGCAGATTGCTGACAGAAGCATGTTGATCGGGCTGTAGAGCCCCACGACTCCCATGGCCGCGGCACCCACGTAGTTCGAGGCGAACAGACTGGAGACCAGATCGTTGACGGCGCTGATCCCCGCGAGGAGAATCTGGATGGGCAGAAGTCTGAAATAAAGCTTTGTAACCAGATTTCCGGTCTTTTCCGGTTTGTCGACAGTCTCCATTGAATCCTATGCCTCCGGTCGAACAGTATACTACAGAAACCCGGACCTGTGTATTTACCTTTGAGTATCCCGACCATAAGTGATATGATTCCACAAGAACAAATTGTCCCGGAGGAAATCTGAGCTGCAGATATGGGAATGAAAGTATGGGTTGTCGGCGCCTCGAATGTCGACATCATTGCAAAATGCGATAATCCGGTGATAGCTGCGGATTCCAACATCGGATCCGTCGAGAAGGCATCGGGCGGAGTGGGTCGGAACATAGCCTCGGCTCTCAAGGCACTCGGGTTCGAGGTGTCGTTCTTCACCGCGATTGCGGATGACGAGTATGGACACCTGATAAGGGACGGCCTTGCATCCGAAGGCATTGAACTTGTTTCCGAACCTTTCACAGGTCCTGAAGACAGGACGGGTGTCTATTGCTGCATATTCGACTGTGACGGAAGTCTGGTCTGTGCGGTCAACGACATGAAGATAACTCAGAAGCTTTCATCAGCTCTTGTTCTTCAGCAAAAAGATGCCCTGTTATCGTGTGATTATGTTGTAATTGACGCAAACCTTCCGATTGAGACCATCAGAGCCATTGCATCGCTTGATGTCAAACTGGTTGCCGACTGTGTCTCCAGCATCAAGGCTCTGAAGCTTTCGGAGGTTCTGGAGAGCATCTATCTGCTCAAGGCGAACTTTCTCGAGGCCTGCACTCTGGCCGGAATAGAAGGGTCAGAGCCTGATGAGGAAACTCTTCAGGCCATCATGGAAGCTCTGGTTGCCAAGGGTCTCAGGAGGGCGATCATCTCACTGGGTGCCAAAGGTGCCTTCTGCTACGAGGTCTCCGGAACCGGAACCCGCGGCTATGAGGCTCCGATTGCGGAAGGTCTTGAAGTCGTTTCGACAAACGGATGCGGAGATGTCCTTCTCGCGGGATTCCTCAGAGCCCTCGCAGACGGACTTCCCATGGAGGATGCCATGGACTACGGTCGTATGGCCTCCGGCATAAACGCTCAGAGCATGGTTGCCGTCAGTCCGCAGCTCAGCTATGAAAATGTAAAGAAAAGGATGGAGAAGAATGAACAGATATCTTGATCTCACCGATGAAGTGAAGAACGCACTTGAGTCCGGAAAGCCGGTCGTTGCCCTTGAGAGCACGATCATCAGCCACGGGATGCCGTACCCCAAGAACGTCCAGACGGCAGTTGCCGTCGAGGACATGATCCGTAAGAACGGAGCTGTTCCCGCAACGATCGCCATCATCAAGGGACGCCTGAAGGTCGGCCTCACTCCCGAGCAGCTGGAGTACTTCGGAAAGAAGGGTACTGCCATTGCAAAGGTCAGCCGCCGCGACATCCCGATGATCGTTGCAAAGGGTGAGGACGGAGCAACGACGGTTGCCGCAACAATGATGATCGCCTCAATGGCCGGAATCGAGGTATTCGCCACAGGCGGAATAGGCGGAGTGCACCGCGGAGCCGAGACCACAATGGACATCTCTGCAGACCTTGACGAGTTCGTGAAGACCCCGGTCATGGTCATCTGCGCAGGGGCCAAGGCCATTCTTGACCTGAACCTCACCATGGAGTATCTGGAGACAAAGGGAATCCCCGTCTACTGCTACCAGACCGACGAGCTTCCCGCCTTCTATACGCGCAGTAGCGGAATCAAGGCTCCGTTCAGGGCCGACAGTCCGTCAGAGCTTGCAAGCATCTGGAACACAAAGAACGAGCTTGGCATCCAGGGCGGCTTCATCGTTGCCAATCCGATACCCCAGGAGTTCAGTATGGACCCGAAACGTATCAATGCAGCCATCGATCAGGCCATCGATGAGATGAACAAGCTTGGAATCCACGGAAAGGAGACCACTCCTTATCTGCTGGACAAGGTCCAGAAGCTCACCGGCGGCGACAGCCTTGAGTCTAACATCAGGCTTGTTCTGAACAATGCCGCTCTTGCAGCAAGGATTGCATCTGAAATCAGGAAATAAGGACAGGAATTCACTGGGATTGGGAGGATAACATGGGTTGGATTTCAATTGTTCCCGTAGTGTTGGCCATCGCACTGGCCGTAATCACTAAGAATACGGTGGTCTCGCTCTCCATAGCGTGCATCATCGGATGTCTGATAAAAGGTGACGGAATCTTCGGTTTCACAAACCTTATAATGAGGGCTCTGGGAGACCCGTCGTCCATCTGGACCATTCTGATGGTCGTGCTGTTCAGCGTCCTTGTCACGTACTTCGAAAGGAGCGGAGCCATCGACGGCTTCACACAGGTCACACAGAGGCACAACCTTAAAAGACGCGGCGTCCAGCTCATCTCGTGGGCCCTGGGCCTTTTCTGTTTCGCAGACTCCATGAGCCCGCTCTTTGTCGGATCGGTGATGAAGAAGCTGTCCGACAAAGCCAGAATCTCCCGTGAGAAGCTTGCTTACATCGCAGACTCAACGGCATCTCCGCTTTCCGTCATCCACCCGTTCTCCAGCTGGACACCGTATCTTGCGGGTCTGGCTTTCGCCACGGGAATCTTCTCTTCCGAGAAACTCTCATACGGTTTCGCCCTCAGGGCCATTGTCTTCGACTTCTATGCAATCCTGTCCGTCCTGCTTGTGTTCCTCATCGCAATGGGAATCGTCAGGGACTTCGGTCCTATGAGGAAGGCCGAAAAGCGTGCCATTGAGGAGGGCAAGGTCCTCGCGGACGGAGCGGTTCCACTTACAACCGAATCCGCATTCGAGAAGAACCTTTTCGAGAAGCCCAGGATTATGCTCAACTTCGTTCTTCCCGTGATTGTCCTGATCATCATCTGCGGCATCACAGTGGTCCTGGACGGCGAGCCTGCAATCTGCGAGGCGGCCATGATCCTTGTTGTCCTGATGTCCATCTCGTTCATGATCCAGGGTCTTTCGCTAAAGGAGCTTGACAAGGTTTTCCTTTCCGGTGTGAAGAACGCC
>JBGVBT010000163.1:0-4501 GCA_045225895.1 Sphaerochaetaceae bacterium | reverse complement strand
GACAAGGAGATGCAAAAGCGCTTCCACCTCACAAGATCCCAGGCAAGCGACAGCGTGGACTTCATGAGCGGAATCAGAGGCACTTTGGTCTGGATCGCGTTCATAGACAACCCCGACGGATCGATCAGAGTCAGGCTGAGATCAAGATTCATGCCCATCAACACCCTTGCCGAGCGCTACGACGGAGGCGGCCATGCCAACGCATCAGGTGCAACGGTCAACAGCCTTCAGGAGATGCAGGCCCTTGTGAAGGATGCGGATGCTCTTATCAAGGACTACAAAGAGAACAACGGAGGCTGGATTTGAGGATACTTGTCACCAACGACGACGGAATCAGAGCCCCCGGACTTGAGATCCTTGTCAACTGGGCCAGAAAGCTCGGAGAGGTCACAGTGATTGCCCCCAAGTTCGAGCAGAGTGCAAAAAGCCACAGCATCAACATCCACAACCCCTTCGAGGCAAAGCAGGTCAGATGGATGGAAGGGATGGAGTGCTACAGCGTGGACTCGTCCCCGGCCGACTGCGTCAGATTCGCAATCAATGGCCTGTACAAGGAATTTGACCTTATTTTCTCAGGCATCAACCGCGGATTGAACGTCGCTGACGACATTGCCTACTCCGGAACGGATGCGGCCATCTTCGAAGCCGCCCACTTGGGATACAGAGCCGTTGCGTTCTCAACAATCCCCATCTCCTTCAAATGGGCGGAGGAAAGCCTGGACTTCGTCTGGAAACACATAACCGACAACAATTATCTGGAACACAACGGAATCTGGAACGTCAACATCCCGGAAGACCCAAAGGGCATACTTCTGACACGCCAGGGCAGAGCCTATTTCAGGGACGTCTTCGACGAGGCCGGCACGGACATGTACATAGCACGCGGAACATCGTTCTATGAGAACTCGGGAAAGCTGGAAGAGGACATTGACGCCGTGATGAACGGATACATATCCATAACCCCGCTGTCCGTGGACCACACGGCCATGGATGTATTCAGAAAACTCAGGAAATGAGGGCCTGAACGGCCTTACTCCTCAATACCTACATCGGATCCGGAAAGAACCTGGAGACCTGCGGCCTCAAAGACGCTGGACTTCTCGTTTGTCTGGAATACCATGATCGCGCTTGTGGTGCCGTTTCCACCCAGCATCGAGTACATGTATTCAATGCTTATGTTCTTCTCGGCAATGACATCAAGGATTCCGGCAAGTCCGCCCGGCTGGTCCGGCACCTTGACCGCAACGACATCGGTGCTGCTGCAGACCAGAGACTCGGAGGTGAGCACGCTTATTGTCTTTCTGGGCTTGTCGGTGATGATCCTCAGAACCCCGTAGTCCGATGTCTCGGCTATGTTCAGGGCCTTGAGGTCAATGTCTGCATCGGCGAGAATCCTGCACATGTGGGCAAGCTGGCCCGGCTTGTTCTCAAGGAAAACCGAAATCTGTCTGACTTCCATACTGCCTCCCGGTATCAGATCTTTCTTCTGTCTATGACTCTGACAGCCTTGCCCTCGCTCCTGACAATGGACTTCGGCGCGACAAGGTGGACGTTGGCGTAGATTCCGAGCATTGCCTTAAGCTCGGCCACAAGGGTCTTCTCCTGAGCGGTGATCTTGCTCAGGCTGTCGGAGAAGTTCTCGCTCGTCATCTCTATCATAACATCCAAAGTGTCGCTGTTGTTCTCTCTATCTACGATAATCTGATAATTCGCGGCGTAGCCCTGCTGGATGAGTACGGTCTCGATCTGTGACGGGAACACGTTCACACCCTTGACGATCAGCATGTCGTCGCTTCTGCCCATCGGTCTGGACATCTTAACGAACGTACGGCCGCAATCGCATTTCTCCTCGGAGAGGATGCAGATGTCGCGTGTTCTGTATCTGAGAAGCGGGAAACCCTTCTTTGTGAGGGATGTGATGACAAGCTCGCCCTTGGAGCCCATCGGGAGGGGCTCGCAGGTATCCGGATCGATGATCTCGGCAAGGAAGTGGTCCTCGTTGATGTGCATGCCCTTCTGGACGCTGCACTCGTAGGCCACGCCCGGGCCGCTGAGCTCGGTAAGACCGTAAATGTCGTGGGCCTTGATGCCCAGCGAGGACTCGATGGAAGCCCTCATGTCGTCGCTCCATGCCTCGGCACCGAAGATTCCGCGTCTGAGGCGGATGGTGTCGCGCAGGCCACGCTCATTGATTGTCTCGGAAAGATATGCGGCATAGGACGGAGTGCAGCAGAGAACCGTCGAACCTAGATCCTGCATGAACTGGAGCTGCCTGTCCGTGCTTCCGGACGACATGGGAAGAACCAGACATCCAAGCTTCTCGGCTCCGCCGTGAAGTCCCAGGCCTCCGGTGAACAGACCGTAGCCGTAACAGACCTGGACAACATCCTCATCGGAAATGCCGGCTGCAACGAGGGCACGAGCCACGCAGTCATCCCAAAGTTCTATGTCATTCTTCGTGTAATAGGCCACCACACGCTTGCCTGTGGTTCCGCTTGTGGAGTGGATTCTCACGCAGTCCTTTACAGGAACGCCACGAAGTCCGTCAGGATAGGAATCGCGCAAATCGTCCTTTTTGAGGAACGGAAGCTTGGAAATGTCCTCCACTCCTCTGATGTCGTCCGGACAGACCCCGAGGGCCTCCATCTTGTGCCTGTAATACGGCACGTTATTCCAGACGAATCTGACCTGTTCGACAAGACGTCTGCTCTGAAGGCTGCGGATCTCATCTCTGGATGCGCACTCAATGTCTTTCTGATAATATCTTTCCATGTGAGACAATCTATCTTTTATGGGCATCATTGTTCAATCACCTGAACGGGCTTATTGCCAAGTTCAACGGCAGCAATGCAGGTATTCCTGCCACTTGCCTCAATTCCGCACTTGCCCGCAGCTTAACAGTTGATTTAGTATGTTCTACTGAGGGGTCATTCCCTCCAAGGAGTTCTCATGTCAAAGAAACTTGTTTCATTTCTTGTAATCATGCTTGTCATCGTCACATTCGCATTCTCACAGGCTGCCACAGAGCGCATCACACCGCGCATCGGAATCATCTCCGCCATGGAGAACGAAATCCGTGTCCTTCTGGACAATGCGAAAATCGACCACATAGACAACTACGGAGGTCAGGACTTCCACGTTGGCACTCTCTGCGGAAAGGATGTGGTCATAGTACAGGCAGGTATAGGAAAAGTCCTTGCCTCCTCCGGAGCCGCGACAATGCTCAACAGATACAACATCTCAACCGTGATCTTCACAGGAATCGCAGGCGGCGTGGGAGACAAGACCAAGGTTCTGGACATAGTCGTCGGCACCGACCTTCTCCAGCATGACTTCGGAATGGTCACCCATGACGGTTTCATCTGGAATGCAACGGAGAGCATGAGATGCTACTGCGACGACAAGCTTGTGAATACGGCCTATGACGTGGCAGTGGAGAAACTCGGAGCCGAGCATGTGTTCAAGGGAACAATCGTAACCGGCGACCAGTTCATCGCTTCCGACTGGTACGTCACCGAACTGCAGACTAAATTCGATGCAGTTGCATGCGAGATGGAAGGAGCTGCAGTGGCCACGGTCTGCGACCAGTATTCCACCCCGTTTGTCGTGATCAGGGCAATGTCGGACAAAGCGGACGGACTGGCCGAGGAAACCTACGTCAACATGGCAGACATAGCTGCGAACAACTCAAGCGCCATAGTCATGGCAATGTTGAACAGAATGTGAAAAAGACAGTACATTGAATCCGGGGAGGTAAAGGATGGAATTCAAAGAAGTAGTCAGAGAAAGGTTCTCATGCAAGAAATTCGGTCCCAGACAGGTTGGGAACGATGTAATCAAAGCTATTCTTGAGGCAGGACGCCTTGCACCTACAGCAAAAAACCTGCAGGAACAGCACATCTACGTCCTTCAGTCGGCCGAATCCCTTGCCGCAGTGGACAAGCACACGCCGTGCCGCTACGGGGCACCGACCGTCCTTCTGGTGGCATTCGACAGGAACAATGTCTTCACATATCCGGGAGGAAAGAGGACATCAGGAGTGGAGGATGCATCCATAGTGGCCACACATCTTGTGCTCGCCGCCGCTGACGAAGGCGTGGACAGCTGCTGGGTCAACTTCTTCGACCCAGACAAACTTGCGGCAGAGCTAGGGCTTCCGGAAAACGAGGAGATCCTGATGCTTCTGGATCTTGGTTACGGAGCCGAAGGTGCACAACCTCTTCCGAACCACAGTTCAAGAAAACCCCTGGCTGAAACCGTAACCTGGTTCTGAGCCTACATCTGCCGGTCTGATGGCCGGCAGTGTCATTCATTATCTGTCTGCTTCAATCAGAAAGTCTCTATGGGTCTGACTCCCATCTCGGTGGCGCACGCATTCACCGACGCAACAATCTCGGGAAGGATCTCCAGGTAACCTGTCTCCTCCGACTCCATCAGTTTGCGGGTCGAGTTCTCGCCGGGCATCGTTATGCCCTTGCTTCCCTTCGCAGGTTTCGAGTTC
>JBGVBT010000162.1:0-4202 GCA_045225895.1 Sphaerochaetaceae bacterium | reverse complement strand
ATTCTTGGATATAGTTGGTCCCCGCACTTTACAGGGGCTACCATATAGTTTAAGGGGTTTAGGGTCAAGCCTTTATGAAGGTTTTTTTCAAATTGTTTCCCCGATCTTTTTTCCACATGCCTGATACATCAGTTCATTGGAAATCAGGGTGGTTGCTTCCAGGTGTCCGGCGAAGATCCGTGCAAGCTCCTCCACCTCCGGAAGCCCGTTTGAAACCCTGCATGCAGAGCCGCTGTGATGGCTGTTCACACGGTTGCGGCTCATGCCGTGGGCAACCGTAAGTGTCCCGCCTGCTCTGAGCATTCGGCAGAGGTTGTCCAACAGTCTGCCGGTATCTGAAAAATGCGGAAAGGCATTGTAGATGACTATGCAGTCGAAATCCGAACCCAGGTCCTCGGTCTCCGCATCCGCACATACAAAGGAAACGTTGCCGCGTCTGAACTTGGATTGTGCAATCCCTATCATTTTCGGCGATATATCCACCCCCAGTACGGACGAAACCCCGCGCCGGAGGTAGTACGGAACAAGAACACCGGTGCCGCATCCGACGTCGAGCACTCTGACTCCCTGATGCACACCGGCGTTGTCCAGTATGGTATTGATCTTCATGTCATCGCATATCATCTCCGCATCCCATTTGGGTGCGCACATATCGAAGAATGCGATGACATCGTTCTTATCAATCATGCATTTTGTTTAGTTGAGAAAAGTGGCCGTGTCAATCTTCTTCAAAGCTCCGTTTCCGAATCTTAGGATCTCGTCGCCCAGGGGAAGTCCCAGGAACGCCTGTGTGATCTCGTCCATCTTGGCGTAGATGTTGATGTCCTCGAAAAGCTGCGGATAGACTGTCTTGGCATCGAACCATGTGTTGATCAGAGCAATCTCATAGTTCGTGTAGTAGGCGTTGTATGCAGGCTGCAGGTACACATCGCCGTTCTGCCATGCCTTGCATGAATCGAACATGGTGGGATCCTGTGCGTACAGGGGCTTGATGTTCTTCACAGCGGCGGAATCGATGAACATGATGTCCACATCCTGGCCGATGGATTCGAACTTCTCCTTCTCTATGGCCTGCATGCCCTTTGCTGAAAGCCCTGTGACGGCGTTTCTGATGTTGGCGACCTCGAACGGCTTGTAGTTCTGTGCTGTCAACAGGTGGTTTGTGGTTCCCCAGTTTCCAAGACCGCAGATATAGACGGCAGGCTTTGATGTATCCGGGATGCCGGCGGTCCTTCTAGAAATCTCCGCAGTCTCCTTCTCCACAAAGGCAACAAGTTCCTCAGCCTTGGCCTCCTTGCCGAATATGGATCCCAGAAGCCTCATCGAACCCTTGAACTCGTCGGCAAAGACTCCGTTAGCTCCAGACCTCAGGGTGATTACGGGAACACCCAGCTGCTGCTGGAGCGCATCCTCCTTCTGTACGTCCTCATATTCGGAGATGACTATGTCCGGATTGCAGGCAAGGATCTTCTCCGCCTCTGCAGCCTGGGCCTGAGGTCCGCCCACACCGCACGAGGGAAGCTTGGAGAACTCCTCAGAGTATGCGATCACATAGGGTCTTGCAGCGGAATCGAACATCTTGGGCCTGTTCTGAAGCTTGATGTTGTCTATGTCCTCCACCCCGCAGAGGTCCTGCACATCACCGATGTATGTGTACATCCTCAGAGCTCCGGCCCCGATGCACACAACCCTGTGGTAGCTCCCCGGAACAACCTCGACGTTCCTTCCGATCATGTCGGTTACAACCACCGGCCGGGCGTCACTCGTCACGGTTTCCGAAACAGGTGTCGCCACTGCTGCCATGACAATGGCCAGGGCAAAAACCAGAATTGACAATGTCCTCTTATTCATTGTTTGTCTCCTTATAGTAATGGATGAATTTCTCCCCATCGTTTTCAACTATCTTTGCAAAGACACCGTAGATGTCCCTGACTGTTTTTTCTTCAAACACCTCAGAACCGCCTGAACAGCAGATCCTTCCATCCTTCATGAAGAAGAATTTGTCTCCAAAATACATAGCCTGATTAAGGTCATGTATTGAAGAAAATACAGTAATTCCCTTTGAATGGGCTATCTTTTTTGCTTCATTGATTATCAGAAGCTCATTTGATATATCCAGATTCCCGGTAGGTTCGTCAAAGACGAGAACCCGTGGCTGCTGGGCAAGCGCCCTTGCTATGGCAACCTTCTGCCTCTCTCCCCCGGACAGCTCCCGGACGTTCCTGCAGGACACGTCTTCCAGAGCCATCTCTGCCAGGACGTTCTCAACAACCTCAAGATCGGCTTTGGACGGTCTGATGTTGTAATAGGAAACCCTTCCTGCAAGAACGGTCTGATAGACCGTGAGGGCACCGAAATCCATCTGCTGGGGAACATAGGCCACAATGCCGGCACGCTCGCGCCTGGACATCTGAAGAAGGTCCCTTCCGTCAAAGAGGATCTTTCCGGCGTCCGGTTTCAGGACACCTGTGATTATCTTGAACAGCGTGGTCTTTCCCGCGCCGTTTCTTCCCATGAGGATTCCCACCTTCCCCTCTTCCAGCTCGAGGTCCACACCTTTGAGAACCGGATTCTGCCTGTCATAACCGAAAACGAGGTTCCTGATCTCCAGCATCAGTGCCGCCCTCCTTTTCTGAATATGATCGCAATGAAGAACGGAGCTCCCAGAAGCGATGTTATTGCTCCGACCGGAAGCGCCGAACCGTTTCCCATGCTTCGTGAGAGAGTGTCTGAAAGAAGCAGGAGAAGGCTGCCGGCGAGCGCGCTTGAGGAAATCGACCAGAAATGCTCCTGTCCCATGATCTTCTTCACAACATGAGGACAGATGATCCCAACAAAACCGATGATTCCCAGGAACGAGACGCAGACGGCGGTGATCATCGACGAGAGAAGCAGCGAGACGAATCTGAGTACACGTACGTTCACACCCACGGAGATTGCAACGGCATCTCCGCTCAGCAGGGCATCGTAGCGCCGAGAGAGGAAAAGGAACGTCAGTATCCCGACTCCCACCGTGACGGCCATGATCAGGTCCGTTCTGTATGTAGCCCGTCCCAGGTCCCCGAAGGTCCAGATGACAGCAGCCGAAAGCCCCACATCAGTCGCATAGAACTGAAGTATCGTAGTGGCGGCCGTCCACACGGAACCTATTGCAATACCGGCCAGAACCACTATGTTCGGAGAGAAACCTCTCATCCGGCAGAGCCCCAGGATCAGAAGAATGGATGCAACCGAGAAGAAAAAGGCCAAAAGAGATGTCGAGAACGGATTGAAGCCGGTATCGAACGTGGCCTGTATGTTCATGGTGTCCAGAAAGCCGCCGGCAAAGACAATGATGGAGAGATTTGCCCCGAACACCGCGGCATTGGAGACACCCAGAGTGGACGGGCTTGCCATGGCGTTGTTCAGGTTCGTCTGCATTATCAGACCGGAAACGGAAAGCCCCGCTCCGGCAATCAGGGCGGCAAGCACCCTTGGGATGCGTATGTTCCAGATTATCCTGTTGTTGGCAGGAGTGCTCTTTCCCGCCAGTGCCCTGAAGCACTCGGAGACGGACATGTGAGAGGATCCGACGAACAGGCAGACGAAGGCCATCGCAACAACGGAGACAAAGAGAATCAGGGCTGCAAGTCTTTTCCTGCCGGAATCCGAAATCATAGAACGCACCATACCCTGCCCTTGGGCTGTCAGATAAATATTCAGAACTTCAGGTCATGATGCGTCCTTCATGGCCGTGGTTGGTTTGATGATAAAAGAAAGCCGGCGCAATTTCAACTCTCGGACGGAGGGTCTGTGCGCCGGCGGTATCGCTGCAAGGACAGCGGAACGATCACTCGCAGATCAGCATTGTGTTGGGATCGAGGGCGACTCCTGCAGGATGCGGCAGGTTCTTCTGGTGGTCCTTGACGACCGTCATGATGACCCTGCTCTTCTCGTCGTTGTAGTGAAGTCCGATCAGGACATCGATCATGTCGATGTACGGATCCATAGTCACGGGGACACCGTACTCGGTAAACTCGACGTTCGGTCTTGCAGGAGACACGCAGAACCAGACCTCTATGTTCATCTGCTTTGCGAAATCCTTGATCTTCCTGACATCCTCATCGGAGGCCATTGTGAGCTTGTATCCGTCGAAGAACACTGCATCGGCCTTGAATGAGCCCTGCTTGATCAGGGTCTCCAGGCTGGAGAGGATCTTGTCC
>JBGVBT010000161.1:0-4091 GCA_045225895.1 Sphaerochaetaceae bacterium | reverse complement strand
GATAAGGATGAGGCCAATGCCAAGGACAGCCAGTCCAGCGTAAAACTCAGCACCTATGATGTGCTTCATATTCCCGGCCTCGGCTTTGACGGCCTTGTAGGATACAGCCCGATTGCGATGGCGAAGAATGCTATCGGCATGGCCATGGCCTGTGAGGAGTTCGGCGCCAAGTTCTTTGCAAACGGTGCATCTCCATCAGGAGTACTTGAGCATCCGGGAATCCTCAAGGATCCGGCAAAGGTCCGGGACTCCTGGAACACTGCCTATGGAGGTTCATCCAACAGTCACAAGGTCGCAGTCCTTGAGGAAGGAATGAAGTATACCCCGATCTCCATCAGTCCGAACGAGGCCCAGTTTCTGGAGACACGGAAGTTCCAGATCAATGAGATAGCCCGTATCTTCCGCGTCCCTCCGCATATGGTCGGGGATCTTGAGAAATCGTCCTTCTCGAACATCGAACAGCAGTCGCTGGAATTCGTGAAATACACGCTGGACCCTTGGGTCATCCGCTGGGAGCAAAGCCTTTCACGAGCTTTGTTTAATCATGAAGAGAAAAAGACTTACTTCTTCAAATTCAATGTGGAAGGATTGCTTCGCGGTGATTATCAGAGCCGCATGACAGGCTATGCCACAGCACGCCAGAACGGGTGGATGAGCGCTAACGACATAAGAGAACTCGAGGATATGGACAGGATCTCCGCTGAGGACGGTGGGGATCTCTATCTGGTCAACGGCAACATGCTGCCTCTGCAGAAAGCGGGAGCAGCCTATGCCGCAAGAAACAAGGAGGATTCCGGATGAACAGATTCTGGAAATGGAAGAACGTTGTGACCGAAGACGGGCATGAGGAACGTTCTCTTGAACTTTACGGAACGATAGCCAATGAGTCGTGGTTCGATGACGACATTACGCCGGAGATGTTCCGTTCGGAGCTCAACAGCGGAACCGGTCCAGTAACCGTCTGGATCAACAGTCCGGGTGGAGACTGCATTGCGGCAAGCAGGATCTACACGATGCTCTCGCAGTATCCCGGAAAGGTCACGATCAAGATTGACGGAGTGGCAGCCTCAGCGGCCTCAGTGATTGCGATGGCAGGAGATGAGGTCCTCATGGCCCCTCCTGCAATGATGATGATCCACAATCCGGCAACAATGGCTTTCGGAGATCACAACGACATGAAAGCCGCCGAGAAGATGCTTGATGAGGTCAAGGAATCAATCATCAACGCATATGAGATCAAGACCCATCTTCCGAGGGATGAGATATCCAGGATGATGGACAGGGAAACATGGATGAATGCGAAGAAAGCCATGGAGCTAGGCTTCGCGGACGGGATGCTGGAAAGCCCCGACAAGGCAGTCGATATGGCTGCCTTTTCTTTTGCCTCGAGGTCATCTGAAGACTCTCTGAAGGAAAAGCTCGTGGCGAAGTTCTCAAAACCTAATTCCAACACCGGCAGGGAGATATCCGCCCTGCTTCAGAAACTCAATTCAAAGGAGGAGTCAAGATGAAGACTCTTAAGGAACTCAGGGCGGAAAGAGCCGCCCTCGTGAAGAAGTCCAGGGATTTCCTGGAGGAAAGAGCCGTAGATGACATCCGTCTCTCCGCTGAGGATGATGCCACCTATTCGAAGATGGAGGACGACCTTCAGAATCTCGACAGGAACATCGAGAGGATGGAGCGCCTCGAGAAAAGGGAGGCAGAGCTTGAGAAACCGGTAAACACTCCCCTCACCTCCAGACCCGGTGATGCAGAACCGGACAAGAAGAAAGGTAGGGCTGCAGATACTTACCGCTCCGCATTCTGGAACAGCATCCGCACCAAATATCCCAACCAGGAAGTCATCAATGCCCTCCAGGAAGGTGTCGATACCGAAGGCGGCTATCTTGTTCCGGATGAGTATGAGAATACCCTCATACAGGCTCTGAATGAGGAGACCGCCATCCGCCAGAATGCCAGGGTCATCCTGACATCCAGCAATTCCCACAAGATCCCGATAGTCACCACTCACGGTGAGGCTGCCTGGATGGAGGAGGAAGATGCCTTTGCGACATCGGATGAGGCATTCGGTCAGGTCAATCTTGATGCCCACAAGTGCGGAACACTCATCAAGGTCTCTGAAGAGCTTCTCAATGATTCGGCATTCGATCTTGAGGGCTATATGAGATCAGAGTTCGCCCGCAGGATCGGAGACAAGGAGGAAGCCGCATTCCTCACCGGAAATGGCACTCATAAGCCAACAGGCCTCCTGAATGCAACAGGTGGAGCACAGGTCGGAATCACATCCGCCTCTACATCTGCCCTCACTGCAGATGAGGTCATTGATCTCTTCCACAGTCTCAAGACTCCATACCGCAAGAAGGCAATCTGGGTCCTGAACGACAGCACGATCAAGCACATCCGCAAGCTCAAGGACGGAAACGGCCAGTATCTGTGGCAGCCGGGTCTCAGGGACGGAGAGACAAATACCATCCTCGGAAAGTCCTACCACACATCCGCTTTCATGCCTGAGGTTGCAGCCGGAAACAAGACTCTCCTCTTCGGAGATCTTTCTTTCTACTGGATTGCGGACAGGCAGGGCATTGTCTTCAAGAGGATGAATGAGCTCTTCGCCGGAAACGGCCAGGTCGGATTCCTCGCCTATACCCGCGTGGATGCCAAGCTGGTTCTTCCCGAAGCAGTGAAGGTCCTCCAGCAGAAGGCCTGACCCAATAAAGAGACCGGGCAAGCTAGTGCGGAAGCTGCCCGGTCAAATATTGTGACGCAATGAACACGTGATCAGTCTATCACAAAGGAGAAATTATGTACAATGCAAAGAATTACACCGAACAGGGTGGAGATATCACCCATTTCGGCGGCAAGGTTGTATTCGAGGAAGACTGCACGATCGAAGGGCTGAATTCAAAACTTCCTGCAGCCTCCCCTACTGCCAAAGGCCTTGTGAAACAGGGCGCATCAGTGGCAGACGCAGCGGGAGAAGCTCCCACGGCACTTGAATACAATGCCCTGCTTGCATCCCTGAGGGCTGCCGGAGTCCTGGCTGAACCGGAGACCTGATGCCATGCTCGTTACGATCGACCAGTTCAATGAGTATACGGGGAACTTCGAGGATTCCGAGCAGGTGGTGGCCATGAAGACCATGTTCCTGCAGTCCGCTCAGGAGGTGGTCAGTGAGTATCTGAGATTCAATCCGGAAACAAAGTGGCAACCGGAGGAAACGCCATGTGTAATCAAGCTGACGACAATCCGCATTGCATCCCTGATGCTTGAGGAATCCGGAGGAAACATAGGTATCTCAAGCAAAAGCTTTGCGGACAGCAGCCGGACTTTCATCTCATACGCGAACTACAAGAAGTATTTGTCCCCGATTGATACTTACAGGGAGGTTTCGTTTTGAGCAGGAGGACAATAGGACAATACAGCAGCGAAACCCTCATAAACGTCAAGGCGGATGTGGATGAGGTAATCTGGATGCTTGAGAACCTGAAAGGAAACCGGAACTCAATGAGACGTAGAATCCTTTCAGGAATCGGAACATCAGTAAAGCAAGCAGTAAAAAAGAGTTATGCTTCCCTTCTCCACAAACGTAGCAAGACCTTGTACAAGAGCATAACAGCGAAGATCTTCAAGTCCGGTGCAGCCATCAAGATTTCACCAAAGGCTGAGCGAAACAACATCCTTTATGGCTATGCACTTGCCAAAGGCTCTAAGATCGAAGCATCAAGATCTGAATTCCTGACTTTCAAAATCGGGGACAAATGGGTGAAGAAGCACCAGGTAAGACTCAAGCCTGTTGATTGGGTTGAAGGGCCTGCGAAACGCTATCTGTCAAGCTCAGCGTACAGACAGAGACTGGATGAGCTGACACAGAAAGAAATCACCCGTGCAGAAAAAGCAGCGGCAAAGCGTCACTGATAGAAGCCGGCTGCCTCAAGAGCAGATGAGGCTTCATCTGCACAGTCTTCAGGGACAAGGATTCTGATGCCGGATGATCCGGTCTTTCCGAAAACCATGACCATGTGGGTACCTGCGCCGAAGTTCTGCCTTTCATAAGGTATCTCATTGGACTTCAGCAAGGCCTCGGCCATATC
>JBGVBT010000160.1:0-8975 GCA_045225895.1 Sphaerochaetaceae bacterium | reverse complement strand
CGTCCGTTTACGCTTCCCCGATCGTCGACGACAACATCGATATCGAGATCAAGCCCGAGGACATCAGAATAGATACCTACAGGGCGGGAGGAGCCGGCGGCCAGCACGTCAACAAGACGGATTCGGCTGTCAGGATCACGCACTTCCCGACAGGAATCGTCGTCCAGTGCCAGAACGAGAGGTCTCAGATAATGAACAAGGACAAGGCTTTCAAGATGCTCAGAAGCCGCCTGTACGACTACTACAGCCAGAAACTTGCGGAAGAGCACCAGGCCGAGGCCATCGAGAAGAAAGACATCTCATGGGGTTCCCAGATCAGAAGCTATGTCTTCCAGCCATATACAATGGTCAAGGATGCCAGAACCGGAGAACAGACCGGAAACATCCAGGCAGTCATGGACGGAGATCTTGACAACTTCATCGAGGCATACCTCAGATGGAGCCAGAACAGTTGAGACGGATTGTTGTTGTAACAGCTCTTTTCCTCATGTTGATACCGGGCATCGTGTTCTGCGAAGCCTTCAACGTTCTCGTCTATCCAGAGAATACGGAAATCAGCTCATACATCACATCATTCTTCACGAAGGCCGTTCTGGATGAGCAGGCTCTGGCGGCCAAGGAGGGCAGGAGAAGAGCTGAATCCGAAAAGACAGCCGGAGAGAAGCTTGCATCCGAATACAAGACGGAAACCGAATCGAAAATCTCCGAGGCACGCTCAGGGCTTGATAAGTACGAAGCAGATCCTCTTGAGAATCCGTTTGAGGTAAAGGCCGTCGAATACAAAGGAAAGCCTGTCGACCGAAACACCATGGTCTCCGGAGACAGGAACCTTCTCAGATATCTATGTCTTGAAAGCGGAGCCGATCTTCTGGTCATTCCCGTTGTCTCGAGGATAATGGGCTTCAACCACATGTCGGTCTACAGATACACATTCAGTTCCGACAATTTCGAGATGATATTCGAGCGGATATCGCCTGATTCCGACAGATTCACGGTAAGTGCCGCACTTAAGCTGGCATCCTCCTTCTTTGCCGGGAAACCGTCAATCGTCAGGCTGGATAATCTTGTCGACGGAGCATATGTGAAGATAGACGACACCAATGCTTCCGTGATGGACAGCAGCATCCTGACAACGGAAGGGCAGCATGTGATGGAAATCGGTGCCCCCGGCCACGCTTCAAGGCTGATCGGACTTGATGTCCAGGGCAACACTGTCGTTGCAATCGATGCGGCCCTGCCTACCGTCTATTATTCGGATCTTCTGATCGATTCATCTCCAAGCGCAACAATCATCGTTAACGGCAATGTTCTCGGAGAGACCCCGATAGTCCTCGATTCATACAGCCTCCCGTTTTCCGTCAGACTGGAAAAGGATCTGTATATGGGCAAGAGCATGGGAATTACAGAGAACACATCAAAGATAAACATCGAGCTCAAACCCGCCTGGATGGGAAACAAAGACCTTCTCAAACAGAGCAAGGACAAGTTCTACTGGTCTTTTGCCAGGTCCCTGCTTTTCTTCGGCGCACAGCTTCTTGTAGGATTGTTCAACGATGGAAGCAAACCTGTGCTTTCTGCAGTGGACATGACCTTCAAGGGCGTCATGGCTGTGTCCGTCGTGTATACAGTCGGATGTCTTGTCGACTATTTCAGGGAAACTGAGTTCATTTCACCATAGGGGAACATAACATGGCATTCAAATTCGGAATAGGAGCCAAACTCAAAGCACTTTTCAGCGGTTTCAGGAAGACACTCGACCAGTCGTTCTTCGACAATCTTGAAGACCTTCTCATAGAGGGTGATTTCGGTGCGAAGAACGCGATGCTTATCAGCGACGAGGTCAATGAGCGCAAGCCAAAGACGGAAGAGGAGTTCCTGGCCATCGTCCGTGAGCTTCTGCAGGACAAGATTAACGGGACAAAGCTGGAGCCAAACAAGGGAGAGCTGACCGTTTACCTCGTGCTCGGAGTCAATGGAGTCGGAAAGACCACTTCAATTGCCAAACTTGCAACTCATTACAAGAGCGAAGGATACAAGGTTGTAATGGCTGCCGCGGACACATTCAGGGCAGCCGCCATAGACCAGCTTGAGCTTCATGCCGAGAGGACGGGAACCAGGATTGTCAGGCAGGAGAACGGAAGCGATCCGGGTGCAGTGATATATGATGCCATCTCCAGCGCACAGGCAAAGGGAGACGATCTTATCCTCTGCGATACTGCCGGAAGAATGCACAACAAGGAGAATCTCGTCAGGGAGCTTCAGAAGATCGACAAGGTCATCCGCAACAGGATCAGACCCGAGAACTACAAGAAGATCCTTGTCATAGATGCCACAACCGGGCAGAACTCCATCAGTCAGGCCCAGATATTCAACGAGGCCGTCGGAATAGATGCCCTGATCCTCACAAAGTACGACTCTGCTGCAAAGGCCGGTGCCTTGGTTCAGATAGGAATTCCCGTCGCATTTGTGGGTACAGGCGAGCATTACGGGGATATTCATGAGTTCGACAAGGAAGAGTTCCTGACAACTTTAGCCGGACTGGGAGAATGATGAAAAGAACCGCTCTCTTCCTTCTTCTTATTTCCTCTCTGATGTATCTGAACGCCTCGGTTTTCAGATCGAATCAGATTGGACAGAAGCTTGAGACGGTACCCGAGGTCCTTCCTACCGGATTCTTCCTTGTGGATGAGAACGGAACAACATTACTATATTCCGATGGAATCCTGCAATGGACGGAATATTCGACGGAGGAAGAAGGGGATACTGTAATCCTAAGAAAGTATTCCGGATCCACAGACGAGCTGAGAAAGGTATACAGAGACGGAAGGCTGGTTTTTGAATCGGAAACCGAATCCGGTGTCAGGAAAGAGACAAGCTATGCCTACAGCAACGGAAAGCTCATATTCACAGCTTCGGAGGAGCAGGGAGGAAACAAGTCAGTCCTATCCGTCCTGCGCAGCTCCGACACAGGAAGGATAGTTGGCCTGTCCGACAACGGAGCTGTCCGGTTCATGTCAGACAGTTACCTTGTCCAGGACGGAACTCTACTTGAAAGCCTTGTTCCAGGTCTTGTCGTAAGCGGAGAGCACACCGTTCTTGAGGACGGGAACATCAGGATTGCCGAAGACAACGGAGTTACATCCGTATACAGCTCCGACGGTCTGCTTCTGAGCACAGTCTCGGGGAACAGACAGACCTCATATTTATATGAGGACAATAAACTTATCTGCGTTGAATCCGTCGAAGGAAAGACGCGTGAAGTCACAAACTACGAAAACGGCTGGGCCAATGAACAGATGGTCTATGATGACGGTGAGCTGGTCAGCCGTACGGTTTTCAGGGATGAGGGAAATGTGAAGACCCTGTACCGCAACGGAAGGGTTGTCGCCGTTGTCCATTACAGAAAGGACAACAGGACTGTAGACAGGATAGAGTACAATTGAAGATGTTCGGATTCAGAACCGCTTTCAGGTATGCTTTCTCAAGAACACGTGGCCAGAGGGTGACAAGCATAATGATCCTTGTCGGGATTGCCATAGGCCTGATTGCACTTCTTGTGATCTCCGCTGTTATGAACGGTCTTCAGAATGCCCAGATGAACCAGCTGAGGAATCTGGAGTCTTTCGACCTGATCATCAAGTCCGATACCCTGCAGAGCGAACATGTGCGTTACCTATACGGTGTTGACGACGCTTTCCGATTTCTGGAGACCAACGCGCTTCTGGTTGACGAGACCAGCGAGACAAGCCAGAGCATAAGGATCAGAGCCTTCGACGGGGACATATATGATTCCAGAAGGATGTCGCAGAGTTTCACCGTCATTTCCGGAAGCAAGGACGACATGGACGGGGTACTGTATTCATATTCCACACGCAACCGCATGGGACTAAGATACGATGATACAGTCAAGGTGACGTTCCTGAAGCCGGGTAAGACCGCAACAATTGTTCCATATACCGCAAAACTTCCGGTTTCCGGCTTCTTCAGTTCCAAGATGAGCGAGTTCTCATCCTCAACGGCATTCATGGATTACGAGAGACTCGGCGGGATAATAGGAACCGAGGATTCAAGAATTGCCGTCTATGTATCAGGCAACATGAAGACCGTCATCCAGAGTATCAAGGCTCTCGATCCAGATGCAGAGATAATCACCTGGCAGGAATACAACAAAGCCCTGTATTCGGCCCTCATGCTTGAAAAGACGCTCATGTATGTGTTCCTTGCCTTCATGTTCCTGATCATCTGCGTGAACCTGAAGAACTCCACAAGAAGACTTCTTTCGAACAAGCAGAAGGAGGGAGCCATGCTCAGGGCTCTGGGCTGCAGCAGGAAGAAGGTGAACGCGATTTTCCTCGGACAGGGACTTGTCATCTGCATTCTCGGGGAAGTCCTGGGAGTTGTCCTGGGAAAGATCATCATCTCTAACCTGCAGAACATTCTGGACGTTGTCGATTCCGTCGTTTTCTCGATATCAGGGAAAAGGACGGTACTGGCACTGATTCCTTTCAATGCAAGCATAGGAAATCTCGAGATACTGTTCGTCTGCCTGTTCATCTTCCTTCTTTCTCTGATGTTCACTGCAATCGGATGCAGGAAGATCTACAGATCCGAAATAATGGAGGTAATACTCAATGCAACCTATTGAGCTCATTTCCATAACAAAAAGATTCAGAACCGCTGAAAAGGGAGAGGGTGAGATAACTATCCTCAGCAACATCGATCTAGGAGTAGTCCATGGTCAGTCCACGGCGATAATCGGCAAAAGCGGCAGCGGAAAAAGCACTCTGCTTCATATTGCAGGAGGTCTTGACAGCCCCTCGGAGGGCAAGGTCCTCTGCAACGGAACTGATTTCGCAACCCTTGACGACAGGCACAGATCAGCACTCAGGAATCTTCATATTGGCTTCATTTTCCAGTCCAATCTTCTTCTGGAGGATTTCACCGCGCTGGAGAACGTCATGGCTCCGGCACTGATAGCCGGAAAAAAGGAAAAAGAATGCAAAGACAGGGCAGTGGAGCTTCTCAACCGTCTGGGACTTGCCGACCGCATGAACCATGTTCCCGGAAAACTATCCGGCGGCGAGAAACAGCGCGTTGCAATCTGCAGGGCTCTGATGAACAGTCCAGAGGTCATCCTTGCAGATGAGCCTACAGGAGCCCTTGACGAGGAGAATGCAGGCGAGGTGGAGCAGCTTCTTCTCGACCTTGTCAGGGAAGAGGGCAGAAGCCTTCTTCTTGTAACCCACAACCAGGACTTCGCATTCAGATGTGACAACGTCTATCTGCTCAAGAACCATGTCCTGACAAAGGAGAAGTGAGTCTGATGAATCCTTTTGTCGGCCTTTGGAGCAGAAAGAGAATAACCAAACGGGGCAGGTTGACAAGCTGCATGATCCTCATTGCACTTGTCATGGCCCCGCTTGTCTGTGCCCTTATCTTCTCAGAAAGCATGATGGAAGGAATCACAAGCAAATACATCTATCTTTCCGACGGCCATATCCAGCTGAACGCAGAACACCTGACATCGGTTCAAACGATGATCGGGGAGGAAAATGCATCAAGGATGGTTGTCAGTGCCGATGAGGTGACCAGCGGTTATGCCCTCATGTACTCTGCCACAAACACAAGTTCCGTGATGATCAAAGGTGTCTCCGATACTTATTTCAACGATCTGAGGATGAAACAGGTCACTTTCAGATACAACGGGAATCCCTCATCATCAAACATAAAAGGCATAGCCATAAGCCGTGCAACTGCAAGGAAACTTGATGTGGATTTGGGTGACAGGGTTGCCCTGATGATAGTGCCCGACGATGTGAAGAAGGTGCTGCGTCCGGTTCTGGTACGCATAGACGCGATCTTCTACAGCGGATACGACCAGCTTGACGAACTACTCAGCTTCATAGACCTTGATTATGCCCGCGAGCTCTATTCAGACATCTCATCCACTAACATTGAAATCCTTGTCACGCCTGAATATATGGAGCGTATTGATGAAGTAATAAGTGCATTCGGAGCCGGTCACAGGATCTCGAAATGGAATGAGCACAACGTCTCCGTCTATGAGAATTTCGTCACAAGCCGTCAGATGATCATGATAATCCTCATGCTTGTCACGGCCGTCGCCGCCTTCTACACCGCTTCCGTTGCCCAGCAGATGGTCCAGGACGACATAAGGGAGATAGCCATAGTAAAGCTCATCGGCTCATCAAACGCTCTTGTCAGGAGATCGGCATTCATCAGCGTCTATGCAGTAACCCTTGCAGGTATGCTCATAGGCATCTGTCTCGGCCTTCTCATAGGTTGCAATCTCGGTCCCATCCTCACATGGCTATCATCACTCGGAATCCAGAGCCTGTCGTTCTATCTTCTCGATTTCTCGATCAACATCCCATGGCTTTCAATTGCACTGATTTCGCTAATGCTGATGGCGATTTCCTTCGTGGCGATCCATATCTCCCTGAGCAGGACAAGGCACATCTCTCCCATGCGTCTTTTCACGACACTTTAAATAAAATAGAATACAGGCATGAGTCTTGAAGTCTTCGTACTAGGAACAAGCGGAATGCAGCCTCTTCCCGGAAGGTTCCTCACATCTGCAATGGTCAGACGTGAGGGTGAGCTTTTCCTGTTCGACTGCGGCGAGGGTACTCAGGTTTCATTGAAGATGCTGAATCTCCACTGGAAGAGAATCAACCGCATCTTCATAAGCCATATGCATGCGGACCATGTAACCGGACTTCCGGGACTTCTCATGCTCTCATCCCAGGTTGACAGAAGCGAACCACTGTACATCTACGGTCCTGAAAAGCTCAAGGACTACATTGATGCCAACAGGCGCCTTCTGGACATGTACATCAACTATGAGATCAGGTTCGTGAAAACGGAACCCGGCATAATCCTGGAAACGGAACAGTACACTGTCGAGGCTGTGCCTCTTTTCCACACAAAACCGTGCATGGGTTTTGTCATGAAGGAGAAGGACAGACCCGGGGAGTTCAATGTAGAGAAGGCAAAGGAACTCAACATTCCCTGCGGTCCGATGTGGGGAAAGCTCCAGAAAGGGCAGGATATAGAGCTTGATGACGGAACGGTCATCCACCCAGACCAGGTGCTGGGACCTCAGAGGCACGGAGTCAAGTTCTCTTACATAACGGATACGATGTACATGGGACACATTGCCAGACATGTCCAGGATTCCGATCTCCTGCTGTGCGAAGGCATGTTCTCAAGGGATCTTTCCCAGGATGCCTACGAGAAGAAACACATGACCAGCACACAGGCTGCGATGATAGCCCGTGATTCGGATTCAAAAAAACTCGGGCTGATCCATTACAGCCCGAGGTATACGGATAAAGAGCTTCAGATTCTCAAGGAAGAGGCCTGCGAGGTTTTCGAGAACACGGTTCTCTGCAAAGACAGGTATTCCTTCGTCCTGAACAATCCCGATTGATTCAGATCAGAGCTTAGGCAGTATTGCTTTCTCGAATGTTGTTTTCTCTCCGCCTTCCACAAAAACGGTTGTATGCTTGATGCTCTTTCCGTCAAGCTCCGCCTGTGCCTCCGCATCCGAGAGGAACGGGATGACGGCGATTGTCCTGCTGTTTACGGAGAACACATAAGCAATCTCTCCGAGAGACTGCTTGACGCTGTCGGAACCTGCTTTTGTGAATGCGAATGTGATGTCGTATTCGTTTTCCTGAGCGCTGTCGAACTCGATCTTCATCAGCTGGACAGGATCGTTGGGATCGTAGTCGTTGATCTGTTTGTCGACAGGAACCTCGACTGTCTCAACGATGGTCTCGGACTCAGGCTGCGGAGCAACGGCAACCGGTTCTGGAACGACTTCCGGTTCCGGCTCTTCTGCCTTTGGAGCTGCGACAACCAGACCGCCTGCGACAAGAGCGGAAAGCCTTGCAACGGAATCACAGAGGCTGTCGACCTTCTTCTCGAGGGCAGCAAGCTCGCTCTGCGGAACCTCTTCTGCACTGACTTCCTCTTCTTCCTCTGCTTCTACCTCGTCCTCTTCCTCAACAAGATCGTCAAGTTTTCTGACAAGGGCATAGATGGCGTCGACAAGCTCCTTGTTGTCAGATGCAGGAGCAACAGGAACGGCGACATTGGTGACGACCTGAACAGGTGAAGCCTCTTCTTTTGGAGCCTCCTCTACAACAGGAGTCTCTTCAGGAGTCTCTTCTGGAGTCTCTTCCGGGACTTCTGCAGGTGCCTCTTCCTCCTTCTGATCATCCGGGTTTCCGAAGATGGCGAAGAAGTCCTCGTCTGAAATAGTATCGACCGAGACCACCTCGGGTTCCACGGGCTCGGGAACCGGTTCGGGTGTCGGGGCGGGGACTCCCACGGGATCATCGGAAGGCTTCTCGAACAGTTGGGCATCATACGAATTGGGAGGAAGAAGATCGTCCTCGTCCACATCGTCATCCTTGCTTCCGGCTATCATTGAGGCAATGATGATCAGAACCAGACCTACAAGAAGAGGGAACAGTCTCACGGCGAAACTGTAGATCTTGTAGTGCATTCCCTCAGAACTGGTGCCATGTTCCAACGCATAGTTCGGCATAAGATACCTGACTCCGATTACTGAAAGAACTACAAGGACTATGACCGTGACGATGATTGTCAGAACCACAGACTTGGTGTTTTTCTTCTTAGCCATTGAATGCCTCCAACTGCTTGAGATAAGCAAGCTGATTCGATAATATTCTAATAAAGTATATACTAAAGAAAATGTGATGACAAGAAAGTTGATTATCGTATTCATCGTTTTGATCCTCTGCTTCTACAGCCTCACACTGGCGTTTTTCGGAGAGCGCGGGATCATTGCGAACAACCAGCTGAAGAAGCAGCTGAAGGAGAACGAATACGAGCTTGACAGAAGGGAAGTGGAGATCGAGAACCTGAAGCTCCGGAATCAGGAGCTGTCGACGGAGGACGGACTGAGGTCCGCCGCAATCAAT
>JBGVBT010000159.1:0-3997 GCA_045225895.1 Sphaerochaetaceae bacterium | reverse complement strand
CTTTCGATCCTGAAGGCTTTTGTGGAGATATTCTGATATGGTCATTTTTCCTGCTATAGACATTCTCGGAACAAAGGCAGTCAGGCTTCTCAAGGGCGACTACAACCAGGTCACGGTCTACAGCGACCGCCCGTGGGAATTTGCCGAGGACTTTGCGAAGAAGGGCTGCAAAGCCATTCATCTTGTTGACTTGGACGGTGCACGCGAAGGCTCTGCGGTCAACATCGGCACAATAGAGAAGATAGCCCGTATTCCCGGTATGTATTCTGAAATCGGTGGTGGAATAAGAAACAAGGCAACTGTTGAGCGTTATCTGAACGCCGGTATTTCAAGGGTCATCCTTGGTACCGCAGCGCTGAACGACCCCGCTTTCCTGAAGTCCTCAGTCTCGGAGTTCGGAGACAGGATTGCAGTCGGTGTGGATCTGAAGGACGGAAAGGTCGCCATCAAGGGATGGCTCGAGACTTCGGACAAGGACGGTCTTGTCTTTCTGAAGGAACTTGAGGATCTGGGGATCAGAGGTGCAATTGTGACGGACATCTCCAAGGACGGAGCCATGAGGGGAACCAACCTCGAGCTGTACAGGACAATAGCCTCAACGGTTGATATGAACATAACCGCTTCCGGCGGGGTCTCAACACTTGATGATGTCAGGGCTCTTAAGGAGATCGGCGTCTTCGGTGCCATAATCGGGAAGGCCTATTACACGGGAGCCATAAGGCTTGAGGATGCACTGGAGGTTGCCGGATGATTACAAAAAGGATAATTCCCTGCCTTGATGTCAGAGACGGACGTGTTGTGAAAGGTGTCAACTTCCAGGGTCTTTCGGATGTCTCATCACCTGTGGACCTTGCCGACTATTATTCACGAGTCGGTGCAGATGAGCTTGTCTTCTACGACATCACGGCCTCATCCGATGGCAGGAAGCTGTTTACGGATATCCTCAGGGAGACTGCGTCAAAGGTTTTCATTCCTCTCACCGTAGGAGGCGGCATAAACTCTGTCGATGACTTTGACAGGGTACTCAAATGCGGAGCCGACAAGGTCAGCGTCAATTCCGGAGCGATCAGGAACCCCTCCCTTGTTAAGGAGGCGGCCCTGAGATACGGCAGCCAGTGCGTTGTCATCTCGGCCGATGTGAAACGTGTGGACGGAGTTTTCCGTGTCTTTGCAAAGGGCGGACGTGAGAACACAGGTCTTGAGGCGGTGAAATGGATAAGCGACTGCGTGAACAACGGAGCCGGAGAGGTTGTGCTCAACAGCATAGACACCGACGGGGTAAAGAAGGGCTTTGACCTTGAGATGCTCCAGGCTGTCTGCAATGCGGTGAACGTTCCAGTCATCGCCAGCGGCGGAGCCGGCTGCATAGAGGATTTCGTGAAGCTTTTCAAGACAATTCCCAAGGTAGATGCGGGACTTGCCGCCTCGATCTTCCATTTCGGAGAGGTGAGTATTCCGGACCTCAAGAGGGAGCTTTCAGCAAACGGCATAGGTATGAGACTTGTGGAGGAGATGTGATGGTCAGCATTGATGATCTTAAGTTCGATTCGAACGGCCTGATTCCGGCGATTGTGGTTGACCACAGCACAAAGCAGGTCCTGACTCTTGCCTACATGAACAGGGAGTCTCTGGAAATCTCCATGAAAAAGCGTCTGACCTGCTTTTGGTCCAGATCACGCAGAAAGCTCTGGCTGAAAGGGGAGACGAGCGGAAACTTCCAGCACATCGTCTCCATTACAAGCGATTGCGATGACGATGCTCTTGTCATTGAGGTGGATCCCGACGGACCTGCGTGCCACACGGGATCATTCTCCTGCTTCACGCACACCCTTCTGGAAGATGCCTGAGTTCAGGATCTCTTTTTGAACAATACGAATTTCTCCAGCGGAAACATCACCAGGGTATAGACCGCACCTGCGAATATGACCGCCAGTGTCGGAGCCAGCTTCTGGAAGAACGGGATGCCTGTGCTCAGAAACAGGTTGTTCAGAATTCCCTGAAGCCATGTTGCCACAAAGATAAGGATCACAAGCACGACCATATAGACCGCGAAGCACCATCTTGGAGCCTCGACCTTGAATGTCGTCTTCTTGTTCTGGATGTACTGATAAGTGTTGGCTGCAAGGTTTGAGATGAAGAACGGCAGCACATAACCCCAGTTGCTGTTGCCTTCACCCATCACGGTCTCGTTGAAGAGCTTTGCCAGAAACGTGGGCAAAGGCTCTTTCCAGTCCCTCATAAGGAAATAGAGGACATTGACCACAATCAGCTGGATAATGGCTCCTATTCCTCCGACAATTAGGAACTTCACAAATTGCCACAACCCCGTGTTTTTCTTTTCCGTTGTACTCATACCAGGACGATTATGTCAGAAACGTCTTCCTTTGGGAACCGATGGTTTTTGAGTAAAAAAGAACGCCCGGACTCTGTCCAGGCGTCTCACACTAAAAGGAGGTATATTGAAAAAAACTGTTGCTCGACTTTTATATAGCAAGTACCGTGCCAAGTGGTCATAAACGGTGGAAAAGAGCCTGAAATTGTCTTTTTGGACAAATTATCATTGTATACAATGTCTGATTTGGCCGTTTATGCTGTGCAAAATTGTATACAACTGTGAAATTTTTGACATTGGTGTGCAATTTTTTCTCACTAATATATCACTTTCACTTTTTCCGTTTGGTTGCGGGAACAAGAGGGTGAGAGAGAAAACCATTTTACTGCACACGGGTATTGTGGTAACATTTGCATGCAAATCGGAGGAATCGATGAAAAAGGTCGAGGATTACATAATCACAATTCCTGATTTCCCGGAGCCGGGAATCATGTTCAGGGACATCACCGGAATTCTGGAAAGCGCGGACGGTCTCAAGCTCGCCATCGACGAGATGGTCAAACTCCTTGATGGAGTCGAGTTCGATGCCATAGCCGGTGCCGAGTCCAGAGGATTCATGCTGGGCATGCCGCTTTCATATCTGCTACACAAGCCCTTCATCGCTGTGCGCAAGGCCGGAAAGCTCCCCAGGGAGACCGTTTCCGAGTCCTATGATCTTGAGTACGGAAAAGCTACCATAGAAATCCATACATCCAGCGTGAAGCCGGGCGACAAGGTCGTTCTTCTTGACGACCTGATTGCAACCGGCGGAACCATGAAGGCTGCGGTCAACCTGATCGAGAGATGCGGCGGCGAGGTTGTGAAGATCATCGCCCTGGTGGAACTCAAGGGCTTGAACGGCAGGGAAGTGCTCAAAGGATACGACATCAGCTCCGTCGTGGCCTACGAAGGCAAATAATAGGCAGTATAGTTTTCTTTTTTTGCGGGTTTGTACTGCTTAAGCAGTCTGAAAACCTTTTTTTGAAAAACGTCCTGCCTTGCGGTGGTCCGTTCCTATACAAATCGGAATATTAGAGGCGTCAAACTTCACGTTGGCGCCTCTTTTTGTTATATTAGTGCTGGAAATAATGATATTACGGGTCTAACGGCCCTTTGGAGCAGAAAATGACAGTAGTCAAAAAGCAGAAAACACCGATCACACTTCTTTGCGGTTACCTCGGAGCCGGAAAGACAACCCTTCTGAACAAGGTTCTCAACAACCAGCAGGGTTACAAGGTAGCAGTCATTGTCAACGATATCGGAGAGGTCAATGTAGATGCCTCTCTCATCGCCAAGGGCGGCAACATCACCGATACAAGCGATATCGTCCCTCTTACAAACGGATGCATCTGCTGCACCCTCAAAAGCCAGATGGCGACCAACATCGAGAAGATGATAAAGACCGGGAAGTACGACTACATCCTGATCGAAGCTTCCGGTGTCTGCGAGCCCATGCCGATCGCCCAGGAGCTTGAGCTGATAAAGAACGGAAAACTGGACAATGTGGTTGGCGTTGTCGATGCTGCAAGACTTGTAGACGAGTTCGCATCCGGCGACAACCTGCTTAAGAAAGACGAGATCGAGGAAGAGGACATCGAGAGCCTTCTTATCCAGCAGATCGAGTTC
>JBGVBT010000158.1:0-5254 GCA_045225895.1 Sphaerochaetaceae bacterium | reverse complement strand
GGATGCCCTTGGACTGACAACCGTCACCGTGTCTCCTTCCTATGCCAAGGGCAAGATGGGCATGACCCTGACCGCTAAGATAACCCTCTGAATCCTTTCCGGAACTCAGATAAGAGCTTCCCTGATATAGCTGTAGGAAATTCCGTCCCTGTCCACAATCAGCACGAGGACCATGTTGCTCTGTACATTGAGAAAACGGAAGACTCCTGCCGGCAGGATGGTGATTCCGCTCATTCCGTCGACGGACACAAGACAGGGATCCCTGAGCAACTCGCTTTCCCAGACGCCGTTGGCGAGGGCAAAAGGACCCACACTGTAGCTTTCGGAAACCCTGATCGTGTCTTTTGACATCTCTCCGTTCTGGATATCCCGGAGCAGAGAAACATCGTCTATCTTCCTCAAATCATCTGTTTTTCTTAGGATTTCTTCAAGAATCAGGCCATAGTTCAGAGTGGCAGTTATCTGTGGGTCAAGGTCGGAGAGAAGACTGGCCAGAAATCCCTCCTCCTGCGAGAGAATGATCTCCTTCCTGCCGTCATCAGGAGTTACGGCTGTTCCGAAAGGACTCAGGTCTCCCAGAGGATAGGCCACTACAACGGTCGTTCGTCCGGGGTCCACATCAATGTCCACATACCGCCTGTCCTGCGTGACATGGAGGGTCCTGAGGCCGTCGGAATCCGTCCATTTGAGGGTGTACCATAGGTTCTTTCCGCTGATTCTCTCCCATGGATGCTGCGGAATACGGATCCTGATTGTCCTTCTGGGCTGGACAAAGGAACAGGACAGAAGAAGGACAAGTGTCAGGACAACAAGGGATACGGATGGAAGTGCTTTTCGTTTCATGCTCCCATATACGGGAATTTTGTTGAAAACATTAAGGTTTCGGCATGTTTTTTTTATAACTTTCCCTGAATTCCCTCAGAATCCTCCGGATTTCGTCGCTTCTGTAGTCGGCATACGTCCATTCAAGACTCTGGAAATCGTGGTTTTTGTATATCAGGGTTGTCTCCGCATAAATACCGTCCCTCAGCGGAATCCTGTGGGCCCTGTCCTTGCAGGTGGCAAGGATGAACGAAGATAGTGAGAGTATTCCAGGGTCCAGATTCACCCTTCTCCCACCGTCGGAAGCAGCGAATGTCTTCTCTATTTCGTTTGTTTTCGTCTTGAATGCGGCAAGATCCGACGGGTCTACAGGATCCCTGAACAGCAGAAGATATCTCACGGGTCTCTTGCCCATCTCGGAATCGTAATAGTCAGTGAACGGGAAGTCCAGAACGGGACTTTCCGTCAAGACCGGTCCGAACTCCTTTTCCAGAACGGAGATGAGTTCATCTCTCCGTTCTTCGGCAGTCGATAGCACTCCCATGACCAGGGAACATTTCTGAAATTCCTTTGCTGTTGCCATAGGACAATTTTCTCCGTGGGAACTTCTCTTGTCAACTTTCCTTGCTTTGAAGTGAAATGGGCTTTATTATTCTAGTATGCCTATTTTGATTGTCTTTCTGGGAAACCCCGGATCTCAGTACCTACAGACCAGACACAACTGCGGTTGGATGGTCTGCGACCGTTTGATGGAGAAGCTTCCTCAGCAGGACAACTGGCAGAGCAAATTCCACGGTCTTTTCACAAAGCGGCGGAATGTTGTGCTGCTCAAACCGCAGACCTTCATGAACGAGAGCGGAATCTCCGTCCAGGAGGCCTGTCGTTTTTTCGGCACAGACCCTGCTGATGTGATTGTAGTCCATGATGACATCGAGCTTCCTCTCGGAGCCGTGAAGCTCCAGACAGGAGGAGGAATGGGAGGACATAACGGACTCAGGTCCGTGAAGCAGCATCTGGGAACGGACGGCTTCCGCCGTCTGCGCATAGGGGTCGGAAGACCTCCTGCGACAATCCAGGTTGCCGACTTTGTCCTCTGCAGATTCTCCGAGCTGGAGGAGCGTCAGATGGAAAAGGCCCTTGAGGATGCCGCCGATGCCATATCGGGCATAATGGAGAACGCATGAAAAACAGAGACTTCAGAATTTCAGAGAACAGCCGCGAGGAGATGACATACACAAAGCCGATGTTCGAGACCTCGGACAAGGCTGACAAGATGTACAGGCAGGCCCAGGAGGTTTCCCTGGCCTACAACAACAGCCACGAGCACCCGCTTTCGGCAGGCAAGGTCTATACCACGGCCGTCCTTCATCTGATCTATCAGGTTGTCATTTCCACCTTCCTCCGCGGAAGCGATGCTGACCCGTTCTCAAGAATCGCGGTCCTTGCAGAGAAGAACAAGGACACGGAGGAGGTCCTCTCCTTCTACGACAGGATGTTCCCTTCCCTGCTCAAGGATCCCTCGATCCTCAAGCGGGTGGAGACCGTGCGTGCATTCTTCGTCCATCAGGTCCTTCAGGCCAACCCCGCCCTTCTTGCCGCAACCGGCGAGATGCTTGACCAGAAGAAGATGAAATTCCCGCAGGGAACCCAGGCCCTGACAGCGCTTATGGGAAGCTACCTCAAGGGGACCTCGTTCTCCGAGTCCACAGAGGACGACCTTTTCTCCTTCCTCACTCTCCCGGCCAGACTCTATCCGGATTCGCTTTCAAAACAGATCGCCTACATACTCGAGCACTGGGAATCCCTCCTTCCGGATGAGTTCAAGCTCCTTCTTCTGAGAAGCAGGGACTACATGCAGGAAGAGGAGAAGCCGCGCTTCCAGGGTCCCGGCCCCATAGACATCCCCGACTATTCATCATTCGGAGATGACATAGAGTCCTTCACTCCCGACCGCAACTGGATGCCGAACGTGGTCATGATGGCCAAGAGCACCCTTGTCTGGCTGGATCAGCTGTCTAAAAAATACCAGAGGGATGTCCATCGTCTGGACCAGATTCCCGACGAGGAGCTGGACAGCCTGAAGAACTCGGGCTTCACCGCCCTCTGGCTAATCGGACTCTGGGAAAGAAGCCCGGCATCAAAACGGATCAAGAACCTCTGCGGAAACCCCGATGCGGAATCATCGGCATACTCCCTCAAAGGCTATGAGATATCTCCGAGAATCGGCGGATGGGAAGCCCTCTTCAACCTCAAGGAAAGGTGCTGGGCCAGAGGGATCAGACTTGCCAGCGACATGGTTCCCAACCATACCGGACTGGACAGCGACTGGATGAAGTGGCATTCCAACTATTTCGTCCAGCAGTCCTATCCTCCGTTCCCGTCATATACGTTCAACGGACCCAACCTCTCCGACGATCCCGATTTCGAGGTCAGGATCGAGGACCACTACTACAACAGGACCGATGCTGCCGTAACATTCCAGAGAATAGACCGCCGCAATGGTCAGGTCTCCTACATCTTCCATGGAAACGACGGAACATCGATGCCCTGGAATGACACTGCACAGCTTGATTATCTCAATCCGGAAACAAGAGAGGCCGTCATCCAGCAGATCATGGATGTGGCAAGGAACTTCCCTGTAATAAGGTTCGATGCCGCCATGACGCTGGCAAAGAAGCACATCCAGAGGCTCTGGTACCCCAAGCCGGGAACAGGCGGAGACATCGCCGGAAGAGCCACATACGGAATGTCGGACCAGGAGTTCAACAGACGCATTCCCGTGGAGTTCTGGAGAGAGGTCGTTGACCGGATCCAGAAGGAGCTTCCGGACACGTTGCTCCTAGCGGAGGCGTTCTGGATGATGGAAAGCTATTTCGTCCGAACCCTCGGAATGCACAGGGTCTACAACAGCGCCTTCATGCACATGATGAAGAACGAGGACAACAAGAAGTACCGCGACATGATCAAGGCAACACTTGTGTACGATCCGGACATCCTCAAGCGCTACGTCAACTTCATGAACAACCCCGACGAGGAGACAGCCATTGCCCAGTTCGGTGACGGAGACAAGTACTTCGGAGTCTGTACCTTGCTGTCCACCCTTCCGGGTCTTCCCATGTTCGGACACGGGCAGATCCAGGGCTTCAGGGAGAAGTACGGAATGGAATACCAGAGGGCATACTGGAACGAAAGCCCTAACGAGGGTCTGATCGAAGAGCACAGAAGGAGGATCTTCCCGCTTCTGAAGATGCGTTGGCTCTTCTCGGAATCCAGATACTTCCAGCTGTTCGATGCCTACGACTCATACGGAAACGTGCTTGAGTCCGTCTACGCCTACACCAACGGCGACGACAACCAGATGGCCATGGTCCTCTACAACAACCAGTATGAAAGGGTCGAGGGTTGGATCAACCTCTCCGTTCCCAAACTCATCAAGGAAAACGGGGAAAGACGGAACGAGGTTGTCTCGCTGGCCCAGAGCCTGAGACTCAGACGCGGGGTCAGAAGGTTCATGATCTACAGGAACTTCAACAACGGAAAGACCTATCTCTACCCATCGGCAAAGCTCTTTGAAGAAGGCATGAAAGTGACCTTTAACGGCTACGAAACCAAAGTTTTCACCAACATCTATGAGGTTGAGGACATCGATGGTGTCTATGAGAGGCTTTATGAGAAATATCACGGCCACGGTATCGTGGACATAGAGAACGAGATCAGGGTCCTCTACCTCCAGCCGTTCTTCGAGACTGTCGAGCCCATCAAGGGACAGAAGTTCTTCAAGGATCTGAAGGCGATCCTCCAAGGCAAGGGAACCAGCATGAACAGGCGCAGCATCATGCAGGCGCTGGGTTCCTGCTACACCTACATGGAGGAGTTCGACCCGCTGTTCGACAAGATCGGCCTGAACATGCACCTCATGAAACCGCAGACGATCCTGGACCTTCTCAACAGACTCCAGAGCATCTGCAGAAGAGAAGTCTTTGCCAATGCCAACACCATCATGGACAATGACCTGCTCTCCGTTTTCGCCGCCGGTTTCCTAACAATGCCGTTCATCTCAACGAACTCAAGCCTTGAGGATGCCGCCAGGGTCGTTCAGATCCTTCAGCTTGACCGCTTCTTCGGCATTCCCATGTCAACGGCATCCCTGTGCGCGATTATCGCCACAAAGCGGGAAGAGAGTGTCAGGGATCTTCTGGAGAACAGAGTGTTCCTGGATCTGATCGGGAGAAATGAATACCAGGGCGTCAGATGGTTCAGGGGAGAGGCCTTCCAGGAGTGCATGTACCTGCTGTTCCTCTCCAAGGCCATCCATGCAGAGGACGACATTACGGACGAGCAGGAAATGCAGATCCGAAAGGAAATAAGCATGTGGCTGAAGAAAGGTTCCGCAGCCCAGTACCGTCTGGACAACCTGCTGGTGGATTAAAGC
>JBGVBT010000157.1:0-4735 GCA_045225895.1 Sphaerochaetaceae bacterium | reverse complement strand
GGAGGCTATGATGCCTTTGGAAGTATCGCTTCCTTGCTCGATGCGGTTGACGAAAGAGGTCGCGGCCCACTGGGTGAGGTCGGCTGTGCGCTGCTCCACAATGGGGTGTCTCTTCTTTGCCATGCCCGGCATCATGATGTATTTCCCGATGTTCTTCTCGTAGGGTTTGTCCGGAATCAGGGCCCTGTCGGAAGTCTCGACAACGCTCTGGCAGTGGGCGATGCGCGTGCACATCTTAAGAAGGACTGCAGTGTCGAAACGCTCCGAGATCTCATAGGCCAGCTTGGTGAACTCCAGAGCCTCGGATGCATCGGACGGCTCAAGCATGGGAAGCTTGGCCGCAATGGCGTAGTGCCTTGAATCCTGCTCGTTCTGCGACGAGTGCATGCCCGGGTCGTCTGCAACGCAGATGACCATTCCGGCGTTGACTCCTGTGTAGGAGATTGTGAAAAGTGGATCGGCAGCGACGTTCAGTCCAACGTGCTTCATGCCGCAGAAGCTTCTTTTTCCGGCAAGGCTTGCACCGAAGGCCGACTCCATGGCCACCTTCTCGTTGGGTGCCCATTCAGCGTAGATCTCGGGGTATTTTGCCGCGAACTCCGTTATCTCTGTGCTGGGGGTTCCGGGATAGCTGGAGACAAAACTGCATCCGGCTTCGTAAAGGCCTCTCGCAAGGGCCTCGTTTCCCAACATTAGTTTCTTCATATCAGTTTCCTCGCTCAACTCATGATCTGCTGCTCTACAAGGTTGGCAACCCTGTAGCGCTCTCTAAGGACAGGCTTCTCGATCTTGCCTGTGGGGTTTCTTGGAACATCGGCGAAGATGATCTTCTTGGGTCTCTTGTACCTCGGAAGGTCAAGGCAGAAGTTCTCGATCTCCTCCTCTGTGCATGTCATGCCGTCCTTGATGGAGATGATGGCGGCTGCGATCTCACCGAGTCTCGGATCCGGGAGTCCGATGACCGCAACGTCCTTGATCTTGTCGAACTTGCGCAGGAAGTCCTCGATCTGGACAGGGTAGAGGTTTTCGCCTCCTGTGATGATGACGTCTTTCTTCCTGTCCACCAGGTAGATGAATCCGTCCTCGTCGCGTTTGGCCATGTCACCTGTAAGAAGCCAGCCGTCCTTTGTGAGGATCTCCTCTGTGGCCTCGGGGTTCTTGTAGTAGCAGTCCATGACGCCCGGACCCTTGACCGCAAGTTCTCCGACTTCCTCGCCCTTGACCTCGGTCTTTCCGTCTTCCTTGACGATCTTGGTCTCCCAGAGATAGCCAGGGATTCCGATGGCGCCGACTTTCTCCACATTCTCAACTCCGAGGTGCACGCAGCCCGGTCCGATTGATTCGGAAAGGCCGTAGTTCGTGTCGTACTGATGATGAGGGAATATCTTGAGCCATCTCTTGATCAGGCTTGGCGGTACCGGTTGGGCACCGACGTGCATCAGGCGCCACTGGTTGAGAAGGTAGTCGTCCAGGCGGATCCTTCCGCTGTCTATGGCATCCAGGATGTCCTGTACCCATGGTACAAGAAGCCAGACTATGGTGCATTTCTCTTCTGTGACGGTCCTGAGGATCCACTCGGGCTTGATGCCTCTGAGTATGACGGCCTTGCCGCCTGTCATCAGGCTACCGAACCAGTGCATCTTGGCTCCGGTGTGATAGAGCGGGGGAATGCACAGGAATACATCGTCCTTGGTCTGTCCGTGGTGGTTCTGCTCGGTAAGGCATGAGCTGTACAGGGCTCTGTGCTTGTGCAGGATGGCCTTGGGAAAGCCTGTCGTTCCGCTTGAGAAGTAGATTGCCGCATAGTCGTCCTGATCGAGGGCGATCGGCGGGGCCTCTATGGATGTGAATGCCATGACCTTCAGGCAGTTCTCGGTGTAGGACGGGCCGTTCTTTCCGACGTAGAACATCGTCTTCACCTTGGGAATGCTGTCCGCAATGGCATCCATGCGGGCCGTGAACTCCGGTCCGAAGACAAGGATCTCGACATCCGCAAGATCCAGGCAGTATTTTATCTCGTCACTTGAATATCTGTAGTTCATGGGAACGACGATGCATCCGGCCTTGAGGATTCCGAAATATATCGGCAGGTATTCAAGGCAGTTCATCATAAGGATTCCAACCTTTGTTCCGCGCGGGACCTCACGGCTCAGAAGAAGGTTCGCGAACCTGTTCGCCATGTGGTCGAACGCTCTCCATGACATCTCCCTTCTGTAGGGCGAGTCCGTTGCGCTCTCAATGAGGCTGGCCTCTCTCCAGGTCACGGCCTGGTCTCTGGTCTCCGACGGACTCACTACAACAAGTGCCGTGTCCGATCCGTACAGTCTGGAGTTCCTCTCAAGGAAATCGGTGATAACCATAGCTTCCTCCCAAAACAAAGCCCGAATCCGGGCTATGACCATTTACTCATTAAATATAGGTAAGGTCAACATGGCGGAGACAAGAATTGTAATAAATTACAACAAACTGTTACTATAATAACACATGACAACTGCCTGCAGGAACGGCTACTCCGGTATCTGCATAAAGAAAAGGGGCTGTCGCTTTTCAGCGGCAACCCCTGGAATTCAATCTGCCGATCCGAAGATTACAGTTTGATGTCCGTCTTTTCAAGTATCTGGCCCAATACATCCGAGAATGAGGGCTCCCTGTACTCTATGACTTTTATCGGATCATCGTCCATGATGAACTCATATGAACGAACAGGTATCCTGATCAGGACCCAGACTCCACCGTTGGCATCTTCCCAGTATTCGACGATTTCGCGTTCATATACGAAAGCCTCGCTTGAATGGTCGATTGAGAAAAGCTCCTGCTTGAAGTCAACTTCCTGATACTCCGATGCGATATATGTTCCGGTCCATGTTCCGAGAGCCGCAACGGCTTCCTTGACGGCCAGCTTCATGGAATCATAGAAGTTACCCGAAATCCCGTAGCCTTTCTCATAATGGAAGTCATCATCGGACGGAACCTTCACGACCCAGGAAGGTCTCGGGATGTTGTCCTTTCCGAACACCTCGGCCTGCATCTGCATCTCGGTCACCACACCGACAGGATTGTCGATCCACTCGAAAATTGCATAAAGCTTCAGGTCTCCGGTCGATCCCTGTTTGATTGTGAATGAATCATGCAGAGTCAGCGTCTTGTCGCCTGAAACAATCCATCCGAGGAACCTGTAGTTGTATTTGTACGGTGCAGCAAGAGTGAACGTATCCGTTTCAATTGTGTAGGAGGTCGGATTGGAAACGTCATAGAGGTAGAATCCACCGTTCATGACATAGTCGATGCGGTAATGGATCGGTTCCCAAACAGCTTCAAGAAGGAGATTCTTGTGACCTTTGGTGTTGACTGTGTATTTCAGGACAGGTTCGGAGACCGATGTCTCGTCGATTTCTCTCCATCCCACGAAAACATATCCGTCACGCACCGGGTTGCTCAGGACGAACGGTTCGTCTGTCACCACATAGGTATAGGGGTTCTTTTCGGTGCTGCTGCCGCCGTTCAGCCTGTAGGAAACGTAGTAGATGGTGGGTTTGAAGTCCCATACCGCAACAATTTTCTTGTTTCCTGTGCTTCCCTGGAAGATTGTGAAATCCATTGTCGCATTCTTCGGATCATCACCTTCGTAAATCCAACCCACAAAAGTGTAGTCGTCAGTGCTTGCCGCCGGAATCAGCGATATGCTCGGAGTCTCGATCGTATAACTTACGGGATTCTGTTCTTCCGGTTGAGGCTCGGTCTCCATGCCGGGATAATCGAATTGGTCAAGCATGTAGGAAATAGAATAGACTTCAGGCTTCCAATAGGCTGTGATTATTACATCAGAAGCGATTTCGGGCATCACAACATACTGCTTTGCTGGAGATGCAAATGTGTTCAGATTGTCCTTCCATCCCTCGAAAACGTATCCTTTCCTGGTGGGATTGTTGAGGACAAAGGACTCGCCGCCCTCGACAAAGGTGTCGGGATTCAACCCTGAAGTGAGTTCACCTCCATTCAGATCGTAGTCGATGTGATAGCTGTGCGGTGCGGTCTGGCAGGACACGGCCAGAATGACCATGGCGACCAGTGAAAGCATTAGGAAAATATTTCTTTTCATATGTTTTCCCTCTCCTGAATTTGTACTCTCCTCATTCTAACACGGTTATGGACGGAGATGTGACATAAACTTACTTAATTATTGGGACATAGTGCGTAACGGCTTTCAGACATGGATCGTCAGGACGTTGAGGCCCAGTATGTTGTGGTACTCGATCTTCTTGGCCATGCGGTACACCATCCTCAGGCCCATGTTCCTCGCAGGATCGTCGGGATCGAAGAGGTCCTTTCTGTCCTCGGGATTGAACGGGATGCAGTCATCATCGATCCTCAGGATGAAGATGTCTCCCTTGACGGAAACGCGGATCCCCACCACATGGTTCTTTTTCTTGTCCTTGACGAAGCCGTGCTCAACCACGTTTCCGGCCATCTCCTCCAGGAACAGAGATGAAAGGTAGGTACGTCTTTCATCCATTCCGTGTTCCCTGCAGAACCGGGATACCGTGTTTGAGACCGTGACCACATCTTCCAGGTGCCTTATGGTCAGCTCCATCCGGTTCTCCTTGCTGACTCCGAACTGTGGCGGGATGGCCATCAGGTCGTCCATGTTCCGAGGGAACAGTCTGTTGAAGATGATGGAGTAGACCACAGCCATTCCAATGCAGAACGCTCTGTTGAGGATGTTCGGCAGATACAT
>JBGVBT010000156.1:0-9294 GCA_045225895.1 Sphaerochaetaceae bacterium | reverse complement strand
ACCTATGTCTTTGTAAGGGATGCAATTGATGTTGACAAAGAGATTTCAAGGATTGAAACTGAGATAAAGAAAACCCAGGCCCTTCTGGATGTTGTCAACAAAAAGCTCTCCAACGAGAACTTCCTGAACAATGCCAAGCAGGAAGCCATCGACAAGGAGAAGGGAAAGAAGGCTGAGTTCGAAGAGAAGATCGAGAAGTCGCAGAAACACATCGATGTTCTCAAGTCATTCTGATTCCGTGATTTATAGGAGATTGGGGATGAGAAAGTCATTAATAGTGGTTCTGGTTGTCCTTCTGGCGGTTCTGGCCTCCTGTGCAACCAGGAAACCTGAACAGACAAAGGCTCCTGAAGTGGTTCAGACCACTGTGGTGGAGCAGGTATCCTCGGATCCGGTTCTTGTAGTTGAAGACAGACCGGTTGAGACAGAGACTGTTGAACCTGTCAAGGAAGAGTTCATTCCTGAACAGCAACAGGTTGTTGTTGAGCCTGAGAATACAGTGGAAGTGGAGCCTGCTGCCGTCGATGTGGAGCTTGTCGTTCCGGAGAAAGAGACTACAGAAAATGACTGGGACTTCGTATTCACCAGTTCTGAAACGGCTGAAGAGGAGAAGAAGACTGAGGATGGGAAGAAGCCTGAGGTCGCAGCTGCTCCTGTTGCAGTTGCAGTGGAGAAGAAACCTGAACAGCCAAAGCCGGTTGCAGCACCTTCAGAGGTTGCAAAGCCTGCTGAAGAGAAAGCTGCAGAGCCGGTTGAGCAGAAGCCTTCCTTCTTCAGCAAGGTTCTCTACTTTGTCACTCATGAGGTTCTCTTCAGCATCGGACTTCTGGTTTGTCTCTGTGGTCTGATCTACTTCATCGTTGCTCTTATAAAGTCTTCGAACGGAAAGAAAAAGAAGCAGGCTGAGGAAGAGGCTAAGGTAGAGGAGCCGGAAGGAGAGGACGTCAGCCCCGAAGATCTTTCTGCACCTGTCCAGGACGATGCCAAGGTTACGGAACAGGTAGATAAAAAGCCTGCAGAGCCTACAGCGGAAAAGCCGAAGAAGGAATCCAAAAAAGCGACGAAGGAAACTCCCAGGGACTTTGAGATCGATGATGAGGAGGATGAGTTCCTTAAGGCTCTCCTTGGAGAGAACAAGAAATAACGGGTAGCAGAAGCTATGGAACGGACTCGCAAGGGTCCGTTTTTTTTATATCTGTATCATTTTGTTATATAATCAAAACAATTTGAATTTATATTTAATAAAGTAAATAATGATACAATAATTATATAAAAACAAATCAAAACTATATAGAAGATATTTTGAATTAAAAAACTCTTGTATGATTTTTAGGTGTGGAGTATATTAGATTTTACAGGAATACTATGGCTAAGACTATTGCATTCCATCTTCAGAAAGGTGGAGTAGGAAAGACAACTATATCAGGTACTCTTGCTTGCCAGTCCGCGTTGGACGGGTTCAGGACGCTTTTGATCGATGTCGATCCGCAGGGCAACGCCTCATCATGGTTCTTGAAGAAGACCCCCAAATATGAGCTTGCCGATGTTGTCCAGGGAAGATGCTATATCAATGATGCAATAGTTCGTGTGGAGCAGGTTGAGAATCTGTATCTTCTTCCAACCTTCGGTATAGGAGGGGTTCTGAAGAACTACAGCGAAACCAAGCTTGCAGAGGAGCCGTTTGTCCTTCAAGATCTGGTGAGCGAGCTTTCAAAGGATTTCGACCATATAATCCTCGATCTCTCACCGGGACTCGGAAGGCTTGAAAGATCGGCCATCATAGCCAGCGATGAGGTCATCACGCCGATGACACCGGAAGTTTTCAGCCTTGACGGCCTTGAGATCTTCATCGACGAGCTCAAAAGGCTCAAGAAGAACCTCAGAAGCCAGGTAAAACACTCGAGAGTCATCATCAATTCCTACGACGAAAGAATCAGACAACACAGAGATATACTTAAAGCGGCCCAGGAGGGCTCTTTCGAGGTCTACAGGATTCCTGTGGACCCGGTATTCCGCAAGGCACAGGAGGCTTCTGTTGCTCCGCAGCTCTACAAGGAGCGAGGCAGAGGCTTGAAGGACAAGACAATCGAGTCGATTCTGAGCCTTGAGAAGGTTATCTGGGACTGAGTGGTTTAGGATGGTGTGAAAATGGCTTTGAAGAGAAATCCGGAAGATTCCGTACAGTACGATGAGGACATCACAAGGAAGGCCAAGCAGCTTTTCTCCAGTGATACTGGCGTGCGCAAAAAGGAGAACAAGATCCTCACTACATTCTCCATCGAGCCTTCTTTCAAGAAGGAGCTCGAGGATCTTTTTGCAGAGCTCGGACTCGGATGGGCGGCCGGAATAAGGTTTGCGCTGAAGGAATTCGCCAAAAAGTACAAGAATTGAGACTATATATCTGAATTGTATTTGATTTAGATTTTTATTCTATAAAAATTATATAACTAAGCCATAAAAATCATTGAAAATACTATTGTTACAATATAAATCTAATCAATTTTATATCTGAATTATATGAAAACAGTTAAAAACAATATCATAATAAGGGTTAAACAGTATTGAAATCTATAATTTTTATATGAGGAAAACATGAGCTGGTTTGAAAATGCTGTCATCTATCAGATCTATCCCAGAAGCTTCCAGGATTCGAACAACGACGGAATAGGGGACATCCCGGGAATCATCTCGAGACTTGAATACATCAAAGGTCTTGGTGTGGATGCCATCTGGCTGAGCCCGATCTACAAAAGCCCCATGAGGGATTTCGGATATGATGTCCAGGACTACACTGACATAGATCCAATCTTCGGTACCATGGATGATCTGAGGCAACTGGTCGGCAAGGCTCACGGTCTGGGAATAAAGGTGATGTTGGACATGGTGCTCAACCACAGCTCCGATCTTCACCAGTGGTTCCGGAAGAGCCGGCTCAGAGAAGGGAAGTACACGGATTTCTACATCTGGCGAGACAAGATCCCCAACAACTGGATGGCCTGCTTCGGCGGCAGGGCCTGGACATATGACGAGAGGAGAGGGCAGTATTACCTTCATTCATTCCTGAAGGAGCAACCTGATCTCAACTGGCATGACGTGGAATGCCGCACGGCTATATTCAATGAGGTGCGCTTCTATCTGGATATGGGAGTTGACGGATTCAGGCTGGATGTGATCAATGCGATAGGAAAGGATCCCGATCTTAGGTCCAACCCGTTCATGATAGGGATGACGCCACGGCCCTATGATTTGCAAAATCATATATACGATAGAAATACCGAGTACACACATGAGTATATCAGACAGCTGAGGTCTGTTATTGATGAGTATGATGAACGGGTCATGGTGGGCGAGATCATGATCCAGGGTAGGGGCCAGATGGAGCAGAGTGCCTCCTACATGGGTAAAGACAACGACGAGCTTCAGCTATGCTTTGAGTTCTCGCTGATGGTGCAGCGTCTGAATGCCAAGAACATGAGGAATGTGGCCGAGAAATGGTATGAGCTCTGTTCCCTGGACAGGAAGCGCATTCCGTGCTGGGTCCTTTCAAACCATGACAATGCCAGGGGAATCACAAGGGCCGGAAACAACGAACTGCTTGCCAGGCTTCACGCCATGTATCTGATCCTGCAGAGGGGAGTCAGCGTCCTCTATTACGGAGAGGAGATAGGAATGAAGAGCAAGGCGTTTCCCAAGAAGGAAATACAGGATCCTCTGGGAAAGCGTTACTGGCCTATCCACAAGGGCAGGGACGGAGAAAGGAGGCCTATGCAGTGGGATGAATCTGAGAACATGGGATTCAGCACGGCAAAGCCCTGGCTTGCTTGCAACTATTCCGATGATTGGAGAAAGATCACGGTCAGCAACCAGATGGACGATGCCGGCAGCATGCTCTCCCTTTACAAGGCTCTGATCGATCTGAAGAAGAAACGTTCCGAGATTGCATTATCGGATGCGGTATTCTCCCACACGGCTCCGGACGGTGTCCTTGCCTACTGCTTCAGGCATGACGGTCATGTGACTGCGGTTGTCCTTAACATGACTAAGGAAAGCAGGACTGTAAGGGTAGTGGATGTTGTTCCTGATGTTGCCGGCCTGAAGGTTGCTCTCAAGAGCACGGATGGTGAGGATGCTGCAATCACAAAAACAGGAAATGGTGATGTGATCGAACTCCCGAGGTATTTCGGAGTAGTACTTACAAACTAGAATAACTGTATATGATATAAAGATTAGATATCAATCTTCTTTGTGAACAGACTGGCAATTCCAGACCCGGTGTATATGACCGTGGTGACTATTGTGCCTGAGATCAGTATGCCCAGAAGAATGAATAGTATGCTCTTTTTCCTATCCAGTCCCATGACCCATGCACCGACCGTTCCCGTCCAGGCTCCTGTTATAGGTAAAGGTATTGCCACAAACAACATAAGTCCAAGTAAGCCATACTTATTAACTTTCTCGCCGACCTTTCTCCTTGCTCTGGCCACCGTTTTCTCGAAGAAGCTGTGATAGACGCTCCACTTGTCCAGCACTTTGTGAAGTGTATTGAAGAACAGGAAGGCGATGAAGGGAACAATAGCATTGGAGAGGATTCCGATTACGAATGAGAGCCACAGAGGGACTCCATTGAAATATGCATAGGGGATTGCCCCTCTGAGTTCTGATATCGGGATTATGCCAAGCAGCACGGAAAGAAGATATGTCCTTGTCATTCTGTTCTCCTTAGGAAATCTTACAGGTAAATCAGTTCTTTCTCAACAGACAGAAGTACAGAGGCCCACAGCCGCCCTGCATATCAGGAAGGACTATTCTTCCGTGTCCCAGAGGCTCGGACAGAGTCAAAAGATCCGGATTGATGGAAAGCATATCCACCTCTTTGAACATGCCTTCCCGCTTCCTGAACAGTCTATCAACCACACCCTGGTTCTCCATGTTGCAGATGGAACATGTGCTGTACAGGATGAATCCGCCTTTTTTTGCTGCATCCAGCGCTGCACAGAGCATTGCGAACTGCTGCTTGGCAAGCATCTTCGGACGATTGGGACTCCATTGGGCCAGAGCCTTGCCATCATTGATAACGTGGCGCTCCGAGGAACATGGCGCGTCAAGCAGGATGCTGTCGTACATGTCCTTCTCATGCAGAGACCATGTTGTGCTGTCGTGGCCTGTCACTTTTACAACCGATCTGAGAGCCGGATCCAGGCAGGAGTCAAGGACCGTGATAAGTCTGTTCCGCCTTGCAGCCGACCTGTCGTTGGAAACCAGCTTTCCTGTACCGTTTAGTTTCATTGCAAGGACCAGAGTTTTGCCTCCCGGGGCCGCACACATATCCAAAACTGAGTAGTTTTCCGAAATAGGAAGTATATTTGCAGCCAAAATGGAGGCTTTGTCCATGTAATAGGGTGATGTCAGTTTTTCAGAAAGTAGGACGGGGGAGCTTTCCTCAAGCATGGCCTGTCTGAGGGCGGGCCATCTGTCTCCGTATATTGAGCTGTAGTATTCTTCGAACTTCTGTGATCCTGAAAGCGTTTCCTTTTTTTGCATTTTCCCTCTCGGTCTGTAACAATTGCCAGCCTACCGTTATTTGTCTTTTCAGACAACACTATTTCATCTATACTTTTTCCAGGAGTTTTCTATGGAGTTCGACAATATCCTGCCGGAAGAGGAAGTCACCGACATCGCTGATTTCTTCAAGGTCTTCGGAGACCCGACAAGGCTAAAGATCCTCTTTCTCCTCGATTCGGGGGAGGCCAACGTCAATTCCATATCCGCGAACCTCGGCATCTCGGCATCTGTTGCCAGCCAGCATCTGAAGCTTCTGCGTGTGGCCCGACTTGTCAGATGGCGCAAGGACGGGAAGAACGTCATCTATTCTCTCAACGACGAGCATATTTCAAGAATCCTTGCTCTCGGAACCGAGCATTATGAAGAGACCATAGGACCAGAGGCCTGACGGATGAAGCGTTTTTTTCCTGCTGTTGTCCTTTTTATCGCCCTTGCCTTGTTTCTATGCTCATGTTCCACAACTTCCGATGGGGTGTTGTCTTCCCAGCAGTTCAGCCTTTCCAGGAACTCGGAAAAGAAGAACGAGATAGGTATGCTTGTCGGTTCTGTGAGTTACGGAGTGGGTTTCTTCTTTCCTTCGACGTCGGACATCCTGGATATAGCACTGCTGAAAACGGATCCCACAACCGGCCTTGTTTCGGAAATCTCCCACCAGCGAATCAGGAATCTGCTCAATTTCCCTGTGCAATTCACGGTCAGATATGACAAAGCCGATCTTCTGGACACGGACACATGCACGCTCATAGTCACTCTGCTTGTCAACGATACCGTCAAGGCACAGGGTATTTCACTGATTCAGCGCAGCGAGAACGGCCTTGCCGAGGCTTCCCTTGTTCTTGCACCCGTATGATGGTGTCCGCGGATCGGATACAGACAAATTTTTGTTGTTTTAGTAAAGTTTATGCACTCTATAATCAGTAACTATTTAGTAAACAAAAAAAAGTACAAATTTTTTAATAACCGTACAAATTTGTTTGACTGCGTAGGTAAAATAAATTAAACTCAAACAACGTAAATCGGAATCAACAGGGAGTTGGGTTAATAATGCGTAAGAAGACCGTAACCATTTCAGATATCGCGGACAAGACCGGATATTCGAAGACCACTGTGTCGTTTGCCTTCAACTGGCCAAACAGAATTTCGGCTCAGGCCGTCGAGAAGATCCTGAAATGTGCCAAAGATATGGGATATCAGGGAGGCAGCGATCTTCTTCAGGATTCCGCCAACAGGTACAAGACCATCTGTGTCCTCATTCCTGAGGCTGTCGGTGATACAATTCCCACATGGGCAAGGCCGATGCTTCATCTGTACCAACAGTGTGCCAATCACGGGTTCATGTTCTCGATGATAAACAGCAAGCGTTCCAGCGATTCTTTCTTTGCAAAATACAGTGCTGTGGACGCCTTCATGTTCCTCGACAGTTCCGTGGATCCCTCATTCCTGGATATAGCCAGAAAGAGAAAGATCCCTGTAGTCGGAATCAATCTGGATGTGGACGGTGAGGATGAAAAGTCGAAGGTGGATAAGAGGGTAGATAACTCCCTCATGTGCCTTGACACCATTTTCAGCCTGATCCGCACCGGAAACACAGGATCCGAGCTTCCGAGGGACGCATATACATTCTTTGAAATCAACAAGTGATGTCCGCTGACATCCTGTTTTCCTCATAGACCCTTTCCCCTTTTACAAGTATATTATCATCAGGGCAGGATTCTGCCCGTATGGAGGCAAGATGGCATTCAACTTCTATGAACAGCAAGGCCAGAGCCCTGACCAGAATCAGAACCAAGGTCAGAGGAGGGGAAGAAGGAACTTCACGTTCACTCCCAAGCTTCTGATACTGGCGATTCTGGTGATCATCGTGGGTCTGACATTCTCCACCGGATTCTTCGTGGTTGACCAGACCGAGCAGGCGGTCATCCTCCGCTTCGGCAGATACCTCAAGACCGTAGGTCCGGGACTCCAGTTCAAGATTCCTTTCGGAATCGACAGGAGTTTCAACGTCGAGACACAGACGGTCCAGACGATGTCCTTCGGATACCGTGCGACCTCGACCGGAAACCTCGCGGGATCCTCGACCAAATACAACTACTCCAAGTACATGGACGAGTCCACGATGCTCACCGGAGACCTCAACATCGTCGACATCCAGTGGATTGTCCAGTACAGGATCGACGACCCTTATAAATGGCTCTTCAGTGTCAACAATCAGTCCAAGACAATCAGTGACCTTTCAAGATCGGTCATCAACCAGCTTGTCGGAGACCTTCCGATCCTGAGCATCATGACCAGCGAGAGAACCTCGATGGAGGTCGAGGCCCACGAGAAGCTTCAGGCTCTGCTGGATTTCTACGACATCGGCGTGAAGATCGTCACAGTCAAGCTCCAGGACATCGTTCCTCCGGTAGGAGACGTCCAGGACGCGTTCGAGGATGTCAACAAGGCCATCCAGGACATGAACAAGTACATCAACGAGGGTAAGGAGAACTACAACAGGATCATCCCGGCAGCCGAAGGAGAGGCAAGCAAGGTCATCCAGGAGGCCCAGGGTTACGCCGCTGAGCGTGTGAACTCCGCAACCGGAGATGTCGCAAGGTTCAAGAGCGTGCTTGCAGAGTACGAGAAGAGTCCCGACATCACAGGCAAGAGACTGTACATCGAGACGATGGAGCAGGTTCTCGCAGGCAACCTCACCGTTGTGGACAAGAGCCTTGAGAATTTCCTTCCCGTAATGAATCTGAACAAGGAGGAGAACTGACATGAAGAAGACAATCATCACAATTGCCGCAATCGTAATCCTCCTCCTGATCGTGATGCTCCTGGGTCCTTTCTACATCCTGCAGGAAGGCGAGCAGTCCGTTGTCACGAGGTTCGGAGCAATAGTCAAGATCGAGACCGAGCCGGGTCTCAAGTTCAAGATGCCGTTCGTGGATACGGTTGTGAAATACTCGGCCAAGATCCTTTCCTGGGACGGTGACGCACAGCGCATCCCGACCAAGGAGAACCAGTTCATATATGTTGATCCCACAAGCAGATGGGTCATCAGCGATCCCAAGAGATTCTACGAGACCGTCAAGACGGTGGAGAACGCCCAGCTCAGGTTGGACGACATCCTCGATTCAACCGTCAGGACCGTCATCTCCGAGAACTACCTGAACGAGGCCGTCAGGAACAGCAACCGCATCAACCAGATGACGGTGGTGGAGGAGGTCTCGAGCATCGACGATCTCGAGGCTGCCGAGAGACTCAGATCCCTCACCGTATCAACTACCCAGCAGGAGTCCATCAAGGTCGGTAGACAGGGCCTTTCGGACAGGATGCTGGAGATAGCGAGCTCCTACACCACTGAGTACGGAATAAAGCTGATCGATGTCATAATCAGGCAGATCAGGTATTCGGACGACCTCACCGAGAGCGTCTACCAGAGGATGATCAAGGAAAGGAACCAGATCGCCGAGGCCTACAGGTCTTACGGACGCGGTCAGCTGGCGCAGTGGGAAGGAAAGACCACGAGCGAGCAGATGGCCATCCTCTCCGGAGCCAGGGCCCAGGCCGAGCAGATCAAGGGTATCGCCGATGCCGAGGCCACGAGAATCTATGCCGAGGCCTACAAGAAGGATCCGGAGTTCTTCGAGCTCTGGAGAACCCTCGAGTCCTACAAGCAGACGATTCCGGGTATGAAGAAGGTCCTCTCAACCGATCTGACCTACTTCGATACGCTTTACAGATGAG
>JBGVBT010000155.1:0-3322 GCA_045225895.1 Sphaerochaetaceae bacterium | reverse complement strand
GTTGACCTCCGCTGAACGGCTGGTATACTCATATCAGAACAGAATCGGAGGGCTATGCGATGAGTACTGTCTTTTGGGGTCTTATGATACCGTTTTTCGGAACAGCAGCGGGAGCTGCATGTGTGTTCTTTCTGAAAAAGGACATGAGGACCGGTGTGCAGCGGGCTCTGACGGGGTTCGCCGCCGGAGTGATGGTTGCTGCATCCATATGGAGTCTGATCGTTCCGGCCATAGAGCAGAGCTCTGACAAAGGGCAGTGGGCGTTCATGCCTGCCTTCATCGGATTCTGGTGCGGAATTCTCTTCCTGCTTCTGCTGGACGAGGTCATTCCGCACCTGCATGTGGGGGCGGACAAAGCCGAAGGCCCCAAGAGCAGGCTGAACAGGGCTATCATGCTGGTCCTGGCTGTGACGTTGCACAATATTCCGGAAGGCATGGCCGTAGGTGTGGTCTATGCAGGTCTGGTTTCCGGCTCCGCCCACATCACTGCGGGAGGAGCGTTGGCTCTGGCTCTTGGAATCGCAATCCAGAACTTCCCGGAGGGAGCCATCATTTCCATGCCGCTGTTTGCCGAGGGCAAGAGCAAGCCAAAGTCCTTCTGGCTGGGAGTCCTTTCCGGCGCCGTTGAGCCTGTGTTCGGATTCCTTACTGTTCTGGTTGCAAGTCTTGTTGTGCCTGCTATGCCGTACCTACTGTCGTTCGCGGCAGGTGCGATGCTCTATGTCGTAGTCGAGGAGCTCATTCCGGAGATGTCGGCGGGAGAGCACTCCAATGTGGGTGTCATTGCCTTTGCGGTCGGTTTCAGTCTGATGATGGCCCTTGATGTGGCTCTCGGATGAAGCGGGGCAGGCAGGACGAGAGGTTGTACTTCTGTGCTGCCTCATGGCAGACGATGGCCAGAAGAACTCCACCTACGACATCGATGAAATAGTGCTGTTTGACAAAGACTGTGGACAGGCAGATTATCACGGTTGAGACCAAGGTGAAGATTCTGATTCCCCTGGATACGGTCTCCTGCTTCCTTATCCCAAGGTAGCAGAACACGCTGATCATGCAGTGGAACGACGGGAAGAGGTTGAATCCGAAGTCCCCTCCGTCATTTGCGTATACCAGTCGGAACAGAAAGCCGTTGAAATCCGTCCTTCTGGAGTACTCGATGAATCCCTCCATTGCCCTGTCCATGTATGTGGGCATGAAGACGAAGAAAAGGAATCCGATGAAATAGGACAGGCTCAGGCCTGCGATGAAGTTCATGAAGCGTTTTCTGCCCGTGAGCGATACCAGTGCGAATCCTAGGATCCATAAAGCGTAGGACAGAAGATAGGGGACCATGAAGATTCCTATGATGGGGATCCGGTCGTCTATGAACGGGATCTTGGGAGCGAACTGCCAGGCATTTGTCCCGAGAAGTCTGTTGAAGATCGTCCCGAAGTAATAGGCCGCAATATCCAGTCCAAAACAGACCACACTGAGTATCCAGCCGTATTTCGGAATCTCCCTGAGACTTCTGACAAAACCTTTCATGACATGCGAAGTATATGGGATTTGCCGACTAAAATCCATCGCTAAATCTCTAATCACTGTTACCCGAATGTGATAGAATCCGACTGGAGAGTTTTTGTTATGGTAACATTCGCAATCTGTGTGACGGCCCTTGTTTTGGGATTTCTTTTCTATTCGAAATACGTGGACAAGGTCTTCGGACCTGATGACAGAAAGACTCCGGCCATCGAATTCAACGATGGAGCGGACTATGTTCCCATGAAGGGCTGGAGGATATTTCTGATCCAGCTCCTGAACATCGCCGGTCTGGGGCCCATTTTCGGAGCTCTCAACGGCGCTCTGTTCGGGCCTGTCGTCTACCTGTGGATTGTTTTCGGAACCATTTTCGCCGGCGGAGTGCACGACTACATGGCCGGAATGATCTCCATGCGCAACAGCGGCCAGAGCGTGTCGGAGCTCACCGGAAAATACCTGGGCCACACAATGCTGACCATAATGAGGGTTTTCTCCGTTGTCCTTCTTGTCATGATCGGTGTCGTGTTCTCCAGAGGTCCTGCAGGCCTTTTGGACATCCTCACTCCGATTGAGAACGACACCACCTTCTGGCTCTGGATAATCATCGCATACTACTTTGTGGCAACCTTCCTGCCGATAGACAAGATAATCGGAAAGGCCTATCCGGTGTTCGGAATCGCCCTTCTGGTCATGGCTGTGGGAGTGGGTGGAGTGATCTTCTTCAACCACAACTACCACATGCCGGAATTCTGGAACGGACTTGCGAACACCCATCCGCAGGGTATTCCGGTCTGGCCGTTCCTTTTCATAACCGTGGCTTGCGGAGCCATCTCCGGATTCCATGCAACGCAGTCTCCGATGATGGCCAGATGCTGTACCTCGGAACGCCAGGGACGCAAGATTTTCTACGGTGCGATGGTCGCAGAGGGCATCATTGCCCTTGTCTGGGCGGCAGCAGGCATGTCTTTCTATGAGGATGCCCAGGCCCTTCTGGCGGCAGGAGCGGGAGTGAATGCGGTTGTCTATCAGATCTGCAGCACAACTCTTGGAAAGGTCGGAAGCATCCTGGCCATTCTGGGAGTGATAGCCTGTCCGATAACATCAGGCGACACGGCCTACAGGTCTGCCAGGCTTACGCTTGCCGACTGGATTCATCTGGACCAGAAAAGCATCCGCAACAGGCTGATCCTTACAATTCCGCTTCTTCTGGCCGGAATCCTGATCTGCCAGCTGGACTATTCGGTCATCTGGAGATATTTCTCCTGGTCCAACCAGACCCTTGCAATGATCATGCTCTGGACTGCCGCATCGTATCTTCTGCAGAACGGGAGAAACAGTCTCATCTGCATTGTTCCCGCGACATTCATGTCTGCCGTGACGATGACGTATTTCATGTCGGCTTCCGAATGCATGGGACTGCTCTGGAACAGAATAGGAGTGGGGTCGAACGTCTACGGACCGGTTTCCATCATAACCGGGATAGTTTTCGCAGGTTTCTGTCTTGTGCTGTTCTTGAGGAAAGCCGGGAAAAAGGCAATTTCCCTTACATGAATTTCTTGAAGAACCTGGTGGCGAAGTCGAACTTCCTTGCAATTGTGTAACAGAGGATTGCATGGGTCACTCCGCCTACGACATCGATGAAATAGTGTTGTTTGATGAACACGGTGGACATGCAGATCAATATTGTCATGACCAGCATGAAGACCCTTGTGCCTTTTGAGACCTCGTTTCTTTTCCTGACTCCCAGATAGCAGAACAGGCTGATCATGCAGTGGTATGAGGGGAAGAGACAGTAGCCGTAGTT
>JBGVBT010000154.1:0-6922 GCA_045225895.1 Sphaerochaetaceae bacterium | reverse complement strand
TCCAACCCCAGACAGCCCAGCGTCGAGGAGATGGAGAAGCTTCTCAAGTGCTGCTACTACGACACGGAAGTTGATTTCTGATGAATTAACAGGTAAACACAAAAGCCCTCGCTCCGGCGAGGGCTTTTATTATGTGCGGACCATCTTCTATTCGTTGTTTCCGGTGTACAGGCGGTAGTAGCGGCCCTTCTGGGCAAGCAGTTCGTCGTGTGTTCCGCGCTCGATGATGCGTCCCTTTTCCATGACCATGATGCAGTCCGCGTTCTTGACTGTGGACAGCCTGTGGGCGATGACAAACGATGTACGTCCGTTCATCAGGGCGTCCATGCCTTTCTGTACAAGGCGCTCCGTTCTTGTATCGATGGATGATGTGGCCTCGTCCAGGATGAGGGCGGGCGGGTTTGCAACTGCGGCACGGGCGATGGCAATGAGCTGTCTCTGTCCCTGGCTCAGGTTGGCTCCGTCGTTGCGAAGGATGGTGTCGTAGCCGTTCGGCAGTCTTCTGATGAAGCCGTCTGCGTTTGCGAGTTTCGCTGCCTCGATGCACTGCCCGTCGGTGGCGTCCAGACGGCCGAACCTTATGTTCTCCATCACACTTCCCGTGAACAGGTGGGTGTCCTGGAGGACAACGCCGAGACTGCGTCTGAGGTCTGCCTTCTTGATCTTGTTCACGTTGATCTCGTCAAAGCGGATCTTGCCGTCCTGGATATCGTAGAAGCGGTTGATCAGGTTCACGACAGTTGTCTTGCCGGCACCGGTGCTTCCGACGAATGCAAGTTTCTGGCCGGGATTGGCATACATCTTGATGTCGTGGAGGACCATTTTTTCCGGATTGTAGCCGAAATCCACCCCATCGAATGTGACGGCGCCTTCGAGCTTTCTGTAGGTCACGCTGCCGTCGGCCTGATGGCGGTGTTTCCATGCCCAGGTCTCGGTCAGTTCTTCGGTCTCGGTGATGTTTCCGTTCTCATCTATTCTGGCTCTGACGAGCTCGACATAGCCGTTGTCCTCCTCGGGCTTCTGGTCCATCATCTCGAAGACGCGGCCAGCACCGGCGCTTGCCATGACAATGCTCGAGAACTGCTGGCTGACCTGGGTGATTGGCATCGAGAAGCTCTTGTTCAGCGACATGAATGTGACCAGGGCGCCCAGTGTGAGGCCCGAGAATCCGTGCAGGGCCAGGATGGCACCTACAATGGCCACCATCACATAGCTGATGTTTCCCATGTTGCCGTTGACGGGCATGATGATGTTGACGATCGAGTTGGCGTTTCTGGCGCTCTCGCGGAGATTGTTGTTGAGTTTCTCGAACTCCTCTATGCTCCTGTCCTCGTGGCAGAAGACCTTGATGACCTTCTGGCCCTGCATCATCTCCTCGATGTATCCGTTGACCTTTCCAAGGTCCTTCTGACGCTGGACGAAGTATTTTCCGGACATGGAGCTGAGTTTCGCTGTGATCCTGAGGCTGAAGAACACCATCAGAAGCGACAGGGCCGTCAGCGGCAGGTTGAGGACTATCATGCTGACAAGGGTGGATATCAGCGAGATGGATGAGCTGATCAGCTGCGGGATGCTCTGGCTTATGACCTGCCTGAGGGTGTCTATGTCGTTGGTGTACACGGACATTATGTCGCCTCTGGCGTGCGTGTCGAAGTATGTCAGAGGCAGGCTTTCCATCTTGTTGAAAAGCTCTGTCCTGAGCCGTTTGAGCGATCCCTGAGAGACCATGATCATGATCCTGTTCATGCCGTAGTTGCAAAGGACTCCCACGGCCAGAACGCATGCAAGGGTCATCAGCCTTCTTGCAAGCGGTGAGAAGTCGGGATTGATCTTTCCCAACAGCGGTACGATGTAGACGTCGATAAGGCTCTTTGTGAAGAGAGTCATCGAGAGGGTGGCCAGCGCGGAGATTATGATGCATCCGATGACTGCGAGGAAGTGGAACTTGTAGTCTTTCAGGACGTAGCGCATCACACGGATTATGGGTTTGAACGTGCCTTTCTGGGGCTTCACCATCATTCCTCTGGGAGGACGTTCAGGGGTTTGCTTTCTTTCGCTCATTCTGTCCTCCTAGTTCATCTTCTCGTCGAAGTCGCCGCCGCTCTGCATCTGGACGTCGCAGATCTCCTTGTAGATCTGGTTGCTTTTGAGCAGATTGTCGTGTGTGTCGAATCCGTTGACCGCACCGTCATCCAGAACGATTATCCTGTCTGCGTTCTGCACACTGGATATGCGCTGTGAGATGATCAGCTTTGTGACGTCAGGGATGTTCTGAGCAAAGGCCTTGCGGATCTTCGCATCGGTTGCTGTATCTACGGCACTGGTAGAGTCGTCCAGGATCAGCACCTTTGGGTTTTTCAGGAGGGCTCTTGCGATGCACAGCCTCTGCTTCTGACCGCCTGAGATGTTGGTTCCTCCCTGTTCGATCCATGTGTCGTACCCGTCCTTCATGTTCTCTATGAACTCGTCGGCACAGGCCAGGGCGCAGGCGTGTCTGCACTGCTCCAATGTGGCTTCCTCGTTGCCCCAGCGGAGGTTGTCCAGTATGGTGCCGCTGAATATCTCGTTTTTCTGGAGGACGACGGCGACGTTGTTTCTCAGGACCTCGAGGTCATAGTTTCTGACATCGGTTCCTCCGACTCTGACGGTTCCGGATGTCACGTCGTATAGCCTTGATATCAGGCTCACAAGGGTGGACTTGCCGCTTCCCGTGGCTCCGATCACACCTATGGTCTCGCCGGATCTGATATGAAGGTCGATGTCCCTGAGGGTGCTCTCTCCGGAGCCTTTCCTGTACGTGAACTGGACATTGTCGAAGTCGATCGATCCGTCCTTGACCTGCATGACGGGGTTTTCGGGATTCCTGATGTCGGGCTCCTCTGTGAGGACCTCGTTGATTCTTCTGGCAGATGCAAGGCTCATGGAAAGCATGACGAATATCATGGAGATCATCATCATGGACATGAGCATGCTTATGACATAGCTGAACAGGGATGTCAGGTTTCCGGTTGTCATCTCGCCTGCGATGATGAAGTGGGCGCCCAGCCATGCGAGGAGTATCATGCAGAAATAGACAACCGACATCATGATGGGTGCGTTGAAGGCCAGCATCTTCTCTGCCTTTACTGAAAGTGAGTAGATCCACCAGGCGGCCTTTCCGAACTTCTCCTTCTCGAAGTCCTCGCGGACGAATGCCTTCACAACCCTGATTCCGGTAACGTTCTCCTGGATGCTGGCGTTGAGTTCGTCGTATTTCTCGAACAGGCGTTTGAATACGGGCATGACCTTGTACATTATGAAGAACAGGCCGAAGCCCAGGAAAACAAGGCCGACGAGGAACACCAGAGTGAGCCTGACGTTGATCATGAAGCACATGACCATGCTCAGGATCATCATCAGAGGCGCACGGACGGCGATGCGCAGGGTCATCTGGAAGGCGTTCTCGACGTTCGTGACATCCGTTGTCATTCTGGTGACAAGACCGGCCGTACTGAAACGGTCTATGTTGGAGAACGAGAACGACTGGATGCGTCTGTACATGCTGTCGCGGAGGTTCGTTGAGAAACCTGTGGAAGCTGTTGCGGCGGTCTGGCCAGCCTTGATTCCGAAGAAAAGGCTTATCAGTGCCAGAGCGAGCATGATCGCGCCGTAGCGCAGTACGTTGGTGAGGTTCCCTCCGTTTATTCCCTTGTCGATTATCATCGCTGTGACGAACGGAATGAGGATCTCCATGAAAACTTCAGCGGAAACGAGAATGGGCGTGAGAATGGCCTGCTTCCTGTACTTTCCGATCTGACTGAGTAGAGTTTTAACCATAAATAGGAATATATATATTTGTTATGGGATAGGCAATATCAGTGATTTGTTTCAGTATTCGCCCACGCCGCCTGCCTCGAAATACTTGTGAAGCTCGAACGGGGAGAGGACTCCTTTTTCAGTAACTATTCCCGTGATAAGCTCCGGAGGTGTCATGTCAAAGGCGGGATAGTAGCCCTTGATGCCCTGTCCCACGGCGGCGGTCCTGATGTGCATGGCCTCCAGGGTCTCATCCGGGTTGCGCATCTCGATTGTGACCGTGTCCCATGTGGGATGGCCCGGATCCGGTGCTCCTGCAACATAGACAGGGATTCCGAAGTATTTGGCGCAGATGGAGATCTGGCTGGTTCCCACCTTGTTGAAGACATAGCCGTCGCAGCAGATCGCATCGGCGGCGCATGTGAAGACATCCACATGCTCTTTCTTCATCACATAGGCCGGCATGTTGTCCGTGATTACGGTAGTGTTAAATCCCAGTTCGGAGCAGACGGTTGCGGTAAGTCTGGCTCCCTGGAGGTAGGGTCTGGTCTCGGGACAGAACAGTCTGATGGTCTTTCCCATCTTCTTGCAGGATCGTAGCATCATTCCCAGGACGGTATCAGCATAGCACTGGGTCATCACCGTTCCGTTGTCTGGAAATAGCTCTGCAAGGTACTGTCCCATGACCGCGAGCTTGGCATATCTGACGTTGGTGAACTCAACCACATGGTCGCGGATGGCTATGTCAACGCGTTTTCCTTCCTCAAGTGCCTTTTCTGCGGCAACCAGACAGGCATCGGTGACAAGTATCAGGCGTTTTCTGGTCGTGGGACGGGCATTGGACAGACAGGCTGCGGCAGCTCTTAGATACTCCAGCTGCTTGTCGGCGGACATGTCCCTGCATTCCCAGGCGGCAAGAGCCATGCCCATGGGCGCTGCGATGTAGGGGCCTGTGCTCTGCGTGACCATGTCGCGTATCGCCTGCATGACCTCCACATGGGTCTTGCAGATGACGAACTCCTTTCTGGCGGGGTAGATCCTTCTGTCGAGGATCCTGACCTCTCCGTTGTCATACCATGCTATGTTGTCGTATCTCTGTATGAATGCAAGTCCTGTGTCCTGACGCTCCATGGACTCCTCCTTGGGATGTGAACTTATGAGTTGACTACCTTATCATCTTAGTTGATTATTTGTACGAGGGAAAGGCCAAAAAGCAGGTCCGACTCTCTGACGGGGATACTTCTATGGACCATCTGAAAATAAGGGAAAGCATCGTAAGGTATTCAAGGCTCATGTACGATGAGCATCTTGTCTCAGCCACCAGCGGAAACGTCAGCATCAGGCTCAGGGAACGTCCGGATGCTTTTGCAATAACTCCGAGTTCGGAAAGCTATGCCGCTATGACACCTGATAGGATTGTGTTAATGACAATTGACGGGGAAATCCTGAAATGCGCCGAGGATGCAAAGCCTTCCTCGGAATGGAGGCTTCATGCCGAACTGTACAGGGCAAGGAAGGATGTGAACGCCATTGTGCACACACATTCTCCTTATGCCACATCCTTTGCCGTGATCCGTGAGCGAATTCCTCTGATCCTGATCGAGATGCAGCCATGGCTCGGAGGGGATATCCCGTTGGCGGAATATGCTCCGACAGGCTCGCTTCAGCTTGGTCTTAATGTTGCACGGGACATCGGTGACAGGGGTGGCTGTATTCTTGCCAACCACGGCGCAGTAGCCGTAGGTTCCGACATCGACCTTGCCTATGTGCGTGCCTCCTATGTGGAGGATTCGGCCAAGATCTACCACATGGCCAGGTGCGTGGGAAAGCCTGTGGTCATTCCCATGAACTGAGGAGGGTGTGCGTGTTCGAAGGTTTTTCCTATGACCTGTATGAGAATGCCGCCTCATTCATCAGCGGAAGAATTGAAAGGAATCCGGACCTTGCGGTTGTGCTAGGTACTGGCTGCGGCCCGTTTGCCGGAAGGATGAGGAACTGTATCTCCATTCCATATTCGGATATCCCGGGTTTCCCTGTTACAACAAACAGGAATCATGCCGGATTGCTTGTTGCCGGGTACATCGGAGACAGGTACATAATCTGCATGAACGGCCGTTTCCACTTCTATGAGGGTTATTCCATGGAGGAGCTTAACATCCCCGTCCATGTCCTGCATGTTCTCGGTGTGAAGACTCTGGTTCTGACAAATGCAGCCGGTTCATGCAATCCGGACTTCAGACCCGGTGATGTCATGATAATACGTGACCATATAAAGCTTTACGGTGGAAGTCCCATGAGGGGGCCGAATCTGGATGAGCTGGGGCCGAGATTCTTCGGAGTGTATGACATGTACACCTCCAGGCTCCGTGAGATTTCGAGGAAACTTGGGGAGAAGGCGGCCCTCAAGGTCCATGAGGGAGTGTACATGTTCTTCCCGGGACCTCAGTTCGAAACCGCATCCGAAATCAGGGCGGCCCGGATCCTGGGAGCGGATGCCATCGGCATGTCCACCGTCACCGAGGCACTGACCGCGGCTCATTGCGGGATGTCCCTCCTGGGGCTGTCTCTGATCACCAACATGGCAACCGGAATGGAAGAGGGGAATGTGGACGGCTCTGAAGTGGATGAGGTGGCACTCAAGGCGGCCCCGGCATTCAGCTCCTATATCGAGACAATAATCAACCATATCTGACAGAAGGAGATATCACATGTCAATTCTTTTCAGGAACGCAAAGATCATCACAACGGAAAAGGGATCGATGAAGGTCTTATCCAATGCTTTTCTTGGTGTGGACGGAAAGTTCATCGACTACATTGGAACCGCGCGGCCCAAGAAGTCCTACGATGAGGAGATTGACATGTACGACAGGCTTCTGATGCCGGGTCTTGTCAACGGCCACGCCCACACCGCCATGAACCTCCTCAAGGGGGTCGGAAGCGACCTGCCTCTGCAGGAATGGCTCGAGACGGTCTGGCCCATCGAGGACAGGATGCGTGACGAGGATTTCACCTCCGGCATGGAGATGGCCATCCTTGAGATGTTGGCAGGTGGAACCACCAGTTTCTCCGACATGTACATGCGTCCTATGGTGACTCAGAAATGTGTGGGCGAGAGCGGAATCAAGGC
>JBGVBT010000153.1:0-7823 GCA_045225895.1 Sphaerochaetaceae bacterium | reverse complement strand
CTTCGAGATGATGGATGAGTTCAGAAGAGTCGCAGGACCCGATGCAAACCTCCAGACCCTCTCAAGAGGCGTCAACGTCGTCGGACTGGATTCACAGCCCAGAGACATCATCGACCTCCACGCCAAGATGTTCAAGAAGCATGGAATGACCACAATCAGGAACTTCGATGCTCTGAACGACGTCAACAACCTGATCGACAGCGGAAACTCCATCCACAACGCAGGTCTGAAGCACGAGGTCACGGTCACAATGATGAGTCTCCCGCCAAACACAACCGGCGCTCATGATCCCGAGTTCTATGAGAACGTCCTGCGCAAGATCCTGGATGCAGGCATCCCGTACGACAGCATCTGCTTCAAGGATGCTTCCGGAACATCAACTCCCAACACTGTCTACGAGACAATCAAGAGAGCAAGGAAGCTTGTCGGAAAAGACGTCAAGATCGTCATGCACAGCCACGACACAGCCGGATGCTGCGTCGCACAGTACACCGCAGCCCTCGATGCAGGCGCAAACCAGATCGACCTCTCCATGCAGCCGGTTTCAGGCGGAACATGTCAGGTCGACATCATCACAATGTGGCACGCACTGCGCGGCACCGAGTACGATCTCGGAGTCGACATCCATGCCGTCCAGAAGGCTGAGGCTGTCTTCCAGGAGTGCATGAAGGACTACTTCCTGCCGCCTGAGGCAACAACCGTCAACCCGAACATCCCGTTCTTCCCTCTTCCGGGCGGAGCTCTCACAGCCAACACCCAGATGCTCAGGGACAACGGACTCATGGACAAGTATCCCGAGATCGTCGAGGCAATGGGCGAGACCGTTGCAAAGGGCGGATTCGGAACATCAGTCACACCTGTTTCACAGTTCTACTTCCAGCAGGCATTCAACAACGTCATCCACGGACCTTGGAAGAAGATCGCTGAGGGCTATGGAAAGATGGTTCTCGGTTACTTCGGAAAGACTCCCGTCGCTCCGGATCCGGAGGTCGTCAAGATCGCAGCCGAGCAGCTGAAGAAAGAGCCTACAACAAAGAAAGTCGTCGACATCAACGATGCAGACCCGGCCAAGGGCCGCGAGGCATCCATCAAGATGCTCAAGGACAACAACATCGAGGTCACTGACGAGAACATCTTCATCGCAGCATCCTGCAAGGAGAAGGGAATCCTCTTCCTCACCGGAAAGTCCAAGGTCAACGGTGTCAGAAAGTCCGATCCTGCAGAGGAAGCAGCAAAGAAGGCCGGCGAGTACACAGTCACAGTCAACGGCAAGGCCTACGGCGTCAAGCTCGGAAAGGCAAGCGCAACCGTCAACGGTGTCGACTATCCTCTCGCAGTCAAGAGCGGAATCGACCAGGCAGCCATCGCCGCAGCACCTGTTGCACAGGCTTCAGCTCCTGCAGCAGTCACAGGTTCACAGGATGTCCCGGCTCCGATGCCCGGAATCGTTCTGAGAATCGAGTGCAAGGAAGGCCAGGCAGTCAAGAAGAACCAGCTGATCATGGTCATGGAAGCCATGAAGATGGAGAACGAGATCTACGCTCCTTGCGACGGTGTGATCGGAAAGATCGCTGTCACACAGGGCCAGCAGGTCTCGGCAGGTGATGTCCTTGTTTCAATGGGAACCACAGCAGCCGCTCCTGCAGCTCCGGCCGCAGCACCTGCCGCACAGGCAGCTCCCGCACCGGCAGCATCCGGCGCAGGTCAGGTTGTCGCAGCTCCCATGCCGGGTCTGATCCTCAGAATCGAGGCAAAGGCAGGTCAGGCAGTCAAGAAGAACCAGCTCGTCCTGGTCATGGAAGCCATGAAGATGGAGAACGAGATCTACGCTCCATGTGACGGAACAATCGCTTCGATCGCTGTCTCACAGGGACAGCAGGTTGCAGCAGGCGACACTCTGCTGACAATCGCCTGAGGAGAAAGAGATGGGACAGTCACTTCTTAACCTTTGGCAGTCCACGGGTCTTTACGGATTCCTTGGTCTCGGCGGAGCCGATCTCGGCTTCGGTTGGGGCAACTTCGTAATGATCCTTGTCGGTTTCCTGCTTTTCTATCTTGCAATCAAGAAAGGCTTCGAGCCTCTTCTTCTGGTTCCGATCGGAATGGGTTGTGTCCTTTCGAACATCCCGTTCGCATACATCGCTTCAATGGACCCGGCACTCGCTGCCGGTGCCCAGGGCGCAACGGGATTCATCAAGATCCTGTTTGACGCAGGTATCCAGAGCGGTCTCTTCCCGGTCCTGATCTTCATGGGTGTCGGTGCAATGACGGACTTCGGTCCCCTCATCGCAAACCCCAAGACACTGCTTCTCGGAGCAGCCGCACAGTTCGGAATCTTCGCAGCCCTGCTCGGAGCTCTGCTTCTGTCATTCATCCCGGGAATCAACTTCGACCTGCACAGCGCAGCATCGATCGGAATCATCGGAGGTGCCGACGGACCTACAGCCATCTATGTCACAACGCGTCTCGCTCCGGAGATCCTCGGACCGATCGCCGTCGCAGCATATTCCTACATGGCTCTGGTTCCTGTCATCCAGCCGCCTATCATGAAGGCCCTGACCACTCCTGAAGAGAGAAAGATCAGAATGCAGCAGCTCAGACCGGTTTCAAAGACCGAGAAGATCATCTTCCCGATCTCGGTTCTCATGGTCTGTACTCTTCTGCTTCCCAGCGCAACACCGCTCATCGGTGCCCTGATGTTCGGAAACCTGATCAAGGAATGCGGAGTCACCGGCAGACTTGCCGACACAGCTTCCAACGCTCTGATGAACACAGTCACCATCTTCCTGGGACTGTCAGTCGGATCCAAGATGGAGGCCAGCCACTTCCTGACACTCAACACACTGGGAATCCTGCTTCTCGGAGCAGTCGCATTCTCACTGGGAACTGCAATGGGAGTCCTCATCGCAAAGCTGATGAACAAGCTGGACAAGAAGCATCCTTTGAACCCGCTCATCGGATCTGCAGGAGTTTCCGCCGTTCCTATGGCTGCCCGTGTAGCCAGCAAGGTCGGTCAGGAAGCGGATCCCCAGAACTTCCTTCTCATGCACGCCATGGGACCGAACGTATCAGGTGTCATCGGTTCTGCAGTCGCAGCCGGTGTCCTGATGGCAAGCGTTCCGAACATGGAGCCTGTGAGAATTCTGCTGGGTCTCTGATTCCAGACAGCTTCAACAGACAAAGGGGATTGCAGAACGCAATCCCCTCTTTTTTATTCCTTATTACTTTACTGTTTCCTGATCTCGGCTTCCGCATCCAGGCGTGCTTTCTCGAACACGCTCTCATAGCACAGCTTGTCGCCCTCGAGTATCCCTTCCCAGGTTCCTTTCTTGGCCATGGCCACTATCAGGTGCTTGTCCAGGATTCTCGATGCCGGAACGTTGTCTTTTCTGGCAAGGCCGTCGCGTGCCACGAAGAAATGCTTTATATAGATTCTTTCATTTGCGCTCAGAAGCTTGAAGTTGCAGATCTTCTCCCAGCCAGGGCGTTCCGGCCTCTTCTGTACCGCGCAGGTCTTCATCGCATGGCAGACCTTCCCCTGCTGGCTCTTGGTGAGAGTGGACTCCATCTCCTTTAAAAGGGAGTCTTTCAGATCGAACAGATACTCCACATCGGACAGGGCGTACTCAATCTGCTGTTCGGGAATCGGGCGCCTCATCCAGTTCGCAGTCTGGTATTTCTTCTTCCTGGAGGCATCCTCAGTCTTAATCCCAAGATTCCGTTCGATCAGAGCCGTCAGATTGCCGTTGAATCCCAATTCAATTGCTATGACCCTTACATCGAAGATGTTCTTAAGCTGGATGTCCAGCGCCTTTCTGGCAAGGGCGGCATCACTCTGGCATGCGAACATGATCTTCTCCACCGGGCCCTCGAGAAGAGCCTTCATGGCGGAAATACCGTCCTCAGTCTTTGCCAGCTCAATTGCATCGATTATGTAGTAGCGCTTTTTATCGAAAAGCTGGATGATGCACACATGCTCGCCATAACAATGAAGGTTGGACTCCTCCTCGAAATCCATGGCCACGCTTCGGATTCCAAGGTCCGCCCACGTGGAAAGAAGAGTCTCAAGTTCCTCTGGTCTGGAAACGAGTGTGTAGTTCATCGGCCCGTACTCAGATCCTGATCTCCAGTGTCTTGTTCTGGACCAGCTGGCGAAGCTTCACCCCGGCCTGCTCCAGCATGATGGTCGAAGCCTTCACGCTGTCCGAATCCGGATATTTGTTGTCCCTGTAGACAACCTCTTTTATTCCGCTCTGGATTATGGCCTTGGCACATTCGTTGCAGGGGAACATCACCACATAGAGGGTGCAGCCGCGAAGGTCGCGGGAGATGCTGTTCAGAATGGCATTGAGCTCGGCATGGCAGACGAACGGATACTTGGTCTGCAACGGGTTGCCTTCCCTTCCCCAGGGAAGCTCGTCGTCGCTGCAGCCTTTTGGGAATCCGTTGTATCCGGTTCCCACAATCTTGAGGTCCTGGTTGACAATGCAGGCTCCCACCTGCGTGTTGGGATCCTTGCTTCTCATTGCCGAGAGCATTGCGACGCTCATGAAATACTCGTCCCAGCTGATATAGTCGGTTCTCTTGCCCATCTGAAAGCTCCTGCTTTTGACGTTACACGCTACAGTATAACGGAATATGTTTATATTGCAACTAAGCTTGTAGATTATTTGCCGTTGTGTTAGTTTAGAAGGCAGAGGTTCACAATGAAGATCCAGAAGGCTGCTGAAGACTATCTCGAGACCATGCTGATGCTCCAGGAGAAGAACGGGTACATCCGCTCCGTTGACATTGCCCAGCATATGGGAGTCACAAAACCAAGCGTCACATATACCACGAAGAGACTCCGTGAGAACGGATACATCACCATGGAGCCTGACGGACTTATCAACCTGACCGACTCCGGGTTCGAGATTGCAAACAGAATCTACACAAGACACAAGGTCCTCTCCCGGTTCTTCATCAAGCTCGGCGTGCCCGAGGCCATTGCCCGCGAGGATGCATGCAAGGTCGAGCACGACCTGAGCCCCGAGACCTTCGAGGCCATCAGCAGACTTTCCGATGAGCAGAACAAGTGAACTTGCCCTTCCGGCCGGATCTCTCCAGTGCGCCCTCTACGCCTTCAAAGGCGGAGCCGATGCCGTCTATTTCGGCCTCAAGAGCTTCTCTGCAAGAAAAGGAGCCGTCAACTTCTCTTTCGAGGACGTGAGAAAACTCAAGGCACTTTGTTCGGCTGGCGGACAATATGAGGGAAAGAAGTTCTATGTCACCCTCAACACCTTGGCTTCCGATACCCAGCTGAAGGAAGTGATATACCTGCTCAGACAGCTGGATTACCTCAGACCGGACGGCCTGATTGTCCAGGACCTGGGCATTGCAAAAATCATAAGAGAGCACTTTCCGAACCTTGCCCTGCATGGCTCTACACAGCTTGCCGTCCACACAATCGATGGCGTAAAAGAGCTGCAACGGCTTGGTTTTTCACGTGTTGTCCTATCAAGAGAGCTATCATTCGAAGAAATCAAGGCAATACGCGAGGCCTGTCCTGACATTGAGCTTAAGGTATTCATCCATGGAGCCCTCTGCTACGGATTCTCCGGCCTGTGCATGGCAAGCCAGTTCATAACAGGGGACCGCGAACGCAGCGCCAACCGCGGCGGATGCTCACAGATCTGCAGGACCTGGTTCAGATGCAGGGAAACCGGAAAGGATAGCTGGCTTTTCAGCATGAAGGATCTCTGCCTCGGAGAAAGAATACGGAGCTATGCTGAAATAGGAATCGAGTCACTGAAGGTTGAAGGCCGCATGAAAGGCCCCGATTATGCCTACTGGTGTGCCAGATACTACAGACTTCTTCTGGACGGAAGGACGGAAAAGGATGAGGAGGTCCGCTGGGCAAAGGATGCCATGCAGGTCTCGTTCTCAAGGGAAACCACCGAATACTTCTTTGATACGGGATTGAACGGATGTATCGGAAGCCCGAACATGGTCTGCAGTGCGGACCCCGGCCACAGGGGCATCAAGGTGGGCACAATTGACAGAGTCCTCAACGGCAAGGCAGTGGTGCGGTTCACAAAACCCGTCGCCATAAGAGACGGCCTGAAAGTTGTCAGCGGCGGTGCGACAAAAATCAGTGAGAGCGCAGGCTTCAGCCTTTCATACATAGAGGGCGGAAAGTCCTTCATCTCCGAAGGAGAGACTGCCACAATCAATTTCCCTTCCGACAGGTTCGAGAGAAAACCGGGCTTCGGCACACCTGTCTGGTGTGTCTCAAGGCACAACCTGAACCTCAGCGCCCTGAACGAGAACCTTCCTCTTTACAAGAAGCCCCTGGACGTCGAAGTCACCGTCAGTGAGGATGGCTTTGCAATGAACGGTGTTCATACAGCACTTGAGATCCAACAGGCCAAAGGCGACGTGGATCTGAACGCCGTGTTCACAAAGGCACTCAGTGCATCAGACAGAAGCTGCTTCACCCTGGGAAAGCTCAATATCACGAACAACTGCCCCTTCCCCAACCCTTTCATTCCCCTTTCCGTACTCAAACAGGCCAGAAGGGACTTCTACGAAAGGCAGGACCGCCAGTTCGAGGACTCTCTGGAAAAGACTCTTGATTTCAACATCTCAGCAGCCGGTTCCAGACGATGTGAGCTTCTGCCCCCACGCCAGAGGCTGGGACTCTGGGACATCACAACCGATTTCTGCGGGACAAAGTTCCTCCCGCTTTCGCCTGTGATGTTCAACGAGGACGAATACCTTGCAAAAGTCGAGGAGAAGCTGGAGAAGGATCCCGACATCATCGTCGGATTGAACAACATCGCCCAGGTTTTCTGGGCACGCGGATGGCTTGAGAACCATTCCACCAGATTCTTTGCCGATGTTTTCCTCTACACGGAGAACAGCAGCGCCTTCGAAAGCCTGAGATCCGAGGTTCCCACACTGATCGGCTCCTATGAGCTGGATGACGACACTCCGTTCAACTACACGGGAAGCGACTACACTCCTCCGATTTTCATCAGCCGAGTATGCCTCAGGCACAACGGCCTCGACATGGACTGCAAAGGCTGCACCAGAAACAACACGTTCCACCTCGAGCAGAACGGGCACCAGTACAAGGCCATCTGCAGAAACTGCACCACAGTGGTTACGGCGGTTAAGAATTGAAAAAAAGATTATGCCTCTTCTGGGAAGCAGTGCATGTGGGTGCCGTCAATGACACGGAAGCCCTCGGCTCGGCCTTTGAAGCTTCTGAGGCCGAAAAAGAAGGCTCTGAGTTTCAGATACTTGGTGATTGAAGCCGTCATGGGGCAGCCTGGCGGGAACTGGCTGACGTGGACGTTGAAGATCGCATCAAGCTGCTTCTTCAGGTGTCTCGTCGTCTTCACATATCTGTTCGGCCTTGCGGTCATGTAGAGAGCAATAGCCTGCACTTCTGCACTCTTGGCTCCCAAGCGGGCCATTATCTCCCTGTTGGATGCAAAGTTCGCCACAATCTTCGACTCGCGGCCTACGTTCAGATGGTCTGTATGGCACTCGTTGGGAACATCGGGATCCACGGAGAAGATGATATCAGGTCTGAAATCTCCCACCTGAACTGCAATGGCTGACCTCAGGTCCTCGGTTTTGTAGAATCCCCCGTCCGACAGGCCCAGGAAACGGACATCATCTACTCCAAGACGCTTCGCACTCTCAATGGCCTCGGCCCTGCGGGTGGGGATGAGCTGCTCAGGCGTGGTTCCCTCGGGTGCGAAGTCCACGCCATAGCGGCCATCGAGGCAGATCAGGAAGGCGATTTCCTTTCCCATGGAGGCGAGTTTCGAGAC
>JBGVBT010000152.1:0-2472 GCA_045225895.1 Sphaerochaetaceae bacterium | reverse complement strand
CGGAATACAGCTTCTCCACCCAGGTCGAGATCGACGGCAGGAAGACCGGTGTCTATTCGTTCTGCATGTGTCCCGGAGGCTTTGTGGTTCCGGCGGCCTCCGATGTCAATCAGGTTGTTGTAAACGGAATGTCCCCAAGTACACGTGGTTCCAGATGGGCCAACAGCGGCATGGTAGTGGAGTTCCCGGTATCTGTTCTTGATGAGATTCGAGATCCTGACCTGAGACCTTCTGAAAACGGACCTCTTGCCATGGCGGAATTGCAGCAGGCGCTGGAGATCCGGACTTTTGAAGCTGCCAACCGTACGCAGAAGGCACCGGCGCAGAGGATGACCGACTTCATCGGCGGCCGTCCCAGTTCAAGCACAGCTGTCTCAAGCTATTCCCCTGGACTCACCTGTTCCGATATCAGGGATGTTCTTCCGGACTTCGCCTGCAGGGCGCTCAGTGCGGGCTTCCAGGTTTTCTCGAATCAGGCCAAGGGCTTTCTCACGGAAGAGGCTACTCTGATAGGAACCGAGACCAGAACTTCCAGTCCCGTCCGCATCGAAAGGGATTCCGAGACCCTCCAGAGCATTTCAACTCCCGGACTGTTTCCTTGCGGGGAAGGTGCCGGATACGCCGGCGGAATAGTCAGTGCCGCTGTGGATGGCATGAGGTGTGCTGAAATAGCCGCAACTATGGTTTTGTCCTGACGTAAAATGTGTTAAACTATTCCCGATTGGGTGGCATGTTTTATTGTTGGGAGCTGTTATGGCAACAAAAGAAATCAAGAAGGAAGTCAAGAAAGACGCTAAGAAAGAGGTAAAGAAGGACACAAAGGTCAAGGAAACAAAACCTGCCAAGGAAGCCAAGCCTGCAACGGAAGCAAAGCCTGCCAAAGCAGTTAAAGCAGAGGAGAAACCAGTCAAGGAAGTCAAGGACGTCCACGAGCTGATTTTCAAGGAAGGCAAAGGCTGGGGCGTGAGACGCCAGGGAAGTGACAAATTCATCAAGTTCTTCAAGACAAAAGTTGAAGCTACCGAATACATTGTCAAGGTCTCGGGCTCGCAGGGAACAAAGGTTATCATCAGGCTCAAGAACGGCAAGTTCCAGAAGTTCGACAATGCCATGAAAGCCCTTTCCCATGCCAAGAGCACCAAGGATGACGCGGAATAGGGTCTTGTCACCCGGCAGAACCATTTGTGGTCTGAACAGATATAATGAGTCACATTGAAATCCATTGCTGTGCCATCGAGAAATCCATCATGAGTTTCCCGATGGGTGCATTGTGCATCAAAACCTCGATCAACCACACGGAAGGCCTTCCCAAAGCGGATCTGTTCGAGCACTTCATCTCGGAGGATCCTGTTTCTGAGGCGCTGAAGGCCGTTTCCCGGCATCCGTTTGCAATTGGATTCTCCATGTACATCTGGAACTCCCGCTGGATCCAGGACTTTGCCTCCGAAATCCGCAGGAAAGCACCCGACATCCTTCTGTTTGCAGGCGGTCCGCACACCATCGATTTCGTCAAAGGCCTGCCGTCCTGGCTGGACTTCGCGGTCCTCGGGGAGGGGGAGATCTCCACAACGAGTGCTCTGAAAAGCATCATGGACGGCAAAAGACCTGAAAACCTCCAGATCGACGGCCTGGTGACCTCCAGATTCATCTCTCCTGTATCCTCAAAACTTCCGGACCTGTCGAAACTGGTATCTCCGTTTCTCTCCGGTGAGGCCGATAATGTCATCTCAGAGTATGACTCGGTGCTCTGGGAACTGACGAGAGGATGTCCGTTCACATGTGCGTTCTGCTTTGAGTCCAGGGGAAAAAGAACTGTCAGGGACTATCCTCTGGAGCGGGTCTCCAGGGAACTCGACTACCTGATCGAGCATGAAATCCAGAATGTGTTTGTGCTGGATCCCACCTTCAATCTGAACATTGAGCGGGCCAAGACCATAATGCGCCTTCTTCTGAGCAAAGCGCCGTCGTACATGCATTTCACCTTCGAGGTCCGCGCCGAGCTCCTTGACGATGAGCTAGCCCAGATGTTCGCCGATCTAAACTGCTCGCTCCAGATCGGGCTTCAGAGCATGGACGAGGAGGTGTCCCGGCTGATCGGCAGACGCCTTGACAGAAGGCTGTTCGACGAGAAGGTCAGACTTCTTTCCTCAAAAGGTGTCGCATTCGGGCTGGACATAATCATTGGCCTTCCCGGCGACAATCTGAACAAATTCAGAAACACCGTGAACCATGCTGTCTCGCTTATGCCCAGCAACATCGACTGCTTCGTGCTCTCGCTTCTGCCGGGAACCGATCTTGCCCTCAGGGCCGATGAGCTCGGTCTTGTGCCCGGCGACGATGTCGAGCGGACCGTCATACGTACAGCCACCATGGACGAGCACGACATTAGGGTCGCGCTGTCCCTGCGGCGAGGTATGGACCTTTTCTACACCAAAGGCCAGAGCTGCATGTGGATCCACTGCATACTCGAGG
>JBGVBT010000151.1:0-3272 GCA_045225895.1 Sphaerochaetaceae bacterium | reverse complement strand
AGTCCGACGACGTTGACGCCTCTTGAGAGGGTCTGGAGGTTTGCATCGGGTCCTGCGACTCTTCTGAACTCATCCATCATCTCGAAGGCATCTTCGTTGCTGTAGAAGTAGAGGGCCTGGAAGCGGGCTCCGCCACCTGCCTCGAAGTGTGTGATTCCAGCCTTGCGTGCTGCATCGACAGCCGGCATGAAATCCTTTGTGAATACTCTTGCTCCGTAGACGGACTGGAAGCCGTCTCTGAAAGCCGTACACATGAAATCAACTTTCTTCATCTCTCTACCTCAACTTTTTGATTTTGCCACTGCCGCCGCGATTGCCACGGCAATCTCTGCATCGGCTGCCGGTGCGGCAACAGGGGTTGCAGCTGCGCTGGCTGCGGCAGGTGCCGCGACCTGTGCGACAGGTTTCTTCTTCTCAAACTTCCTGACAACCTTCGACACACCCTTGGTGGTGAAGACCAGAATCGTCAGGAACAGAAAGACAATCGACATTCCTAGTGCAAGAAGGACAAGTCCGTTCTTGAGCTGGGCTACCAATTGCTCCGTAGGTAACTGTGCCAGTAATAACATTGTTACTCTCTTCCTTTGGGATTTTTTTTACGCAATAAGGGCGATATACCCGAAATTCCGCTTCTTATATATTAGAGTTTTGGCATGTCAAGTTCAACCCGTCAGAGGGCTCTGTTTCGAATGTTCAGGCGAAAGTTTAGTATTCAATCAGACATCTGATTCAGTTTCTGAGGATGGTAGAGTTTGCCGGTACACTGTGGGTGAGCCAGACGTTTCCGCCTATGGTGCTGTTGTCCCCGATGAAAGTGTCTCCGCCAAGGATTGTGGCTCCCGCGTAAATGACGACGTTGTTTCCGATCTTGGGATGTCTGTCGACGCCCTTGACCGGCTTTCCGTCCTCGCCCACGGGGAAGCTCTTGGCTCCCAGAGTGACTCCCTGATACAGCTTCACATGCTCGCCGATGACGGTGGTCTCTCCTATGACGACGCCGGTTCCGTGGTCGATGAAGAAATACTTTCCGATCGTTGCACCCGGGTGGATGTCGATTCCGGTGTGGTTATGGGCGTACTCGGTCATGATCCTGGGGATGTAGGGGATGTCCATGGTGTGCAGCAGATGGGCGATCCTGAAGATGCTGATTGCCTCGAATCCGGGGTAGGCCAGCATGATCTCCGTCTTGCTGCGGGCGGCGGGGTCTCCGTCGTATGCGGCCTGGATGTCCGTTTCCAGAACATCCTTGATGCCCTCGAGGCTCTGTAGAATTTTATCCGTCATTGCCGGGACATCAGCGTCCGGTTTCACCCAGGGAATCAGTTCCTTGAGGATCTGCTCGGCTTCGACGCTGCTTTCGATCACGGTGGTGGCTGTGCAAGGACACTCTTCGAAAATCTCCGGATACATGATGCTCCTGAGTCTTCTGATCAGAACCAGCGTCTGATCCTTGAGTCCTGAAAAACCGATGTGCCTGCCTGTTTCCATCTGTGACCTCATATATTACTGAGTGGATTCTATAGTTAAGAAAGGCCTTTGTAAATAGATGGCCACCTATTGCCGAATGTCGGGCAAACAGCTATCTTGTCCTTGGACGTAATCCCCCGGGGCAGATCCCGACGGGAACGCCAGGAGTCAAAAATGCCTAGTGAAAGTGAACTTCAGGAAATCAACATCCACGCCAGGATGGAACTTGTGGATCGCAAGATCCTCATCATGAGCGGAAAGGGCGGTGTGGGAAAGAGCACCGTCACCGTCAACCTTGCCAATGCACTGCTTGCCAAGGGTTTTACAGTCGGAGTTCTCGATACCGATATACACGGACCGAACATTCCCAAGATGTTCGGATGCGAGGGAGCCATCCTCCAGTCGAACGAAGAAGGAACAAGCATCCTTCCGGTCTGTCCGAGGGACGGATTGAAGGTTGTCAGCATGAGTTTTGCACTCAATGACCCGGATCAGGCCATCATTTTCCGTGGCCCTATGAAGCTTGGTGTCATAAAGCAGTTCCTCGCCGATGTCGAGTGGGGCAACCTGGACTACCTTCTGATCGACTCTCCTCCCGGAACAGGCGACGAGCAGCTTGCCGTCTGCCAGAGCGTTCCCGATCTCACCGGATGCATTCTGGTCACCACCCCTCAGCAGGTGGCTATCCTCGATGCCAAGAAGAGCGTGAACTTCGCAAGACAGCTCAACACCCCGGTTCTGGGACTTGTTGAGAACATGAGCTATCTCATCTGCCCTGACTGCGGGAAGCACATCCCCGTGTTCGGAACGGACGGCGGAAAGAACCTCTGCAAGGAGATGGACATCCCGTTCCTCGGCGGAATCCCGATGGAGCTCGGACTCCAGCAGGACGAGGACATGGGCCTGAACTGGCTGGCGGAGAACCCCGACAGCGAGAGCGCAAAGGCATTCACGGCAATCGCCGACCACATCCACAGCACTGTGAAGTTCAAGCACACTCCGTATGTGCCTGAGTTCAGTTCCTGCTCGCCGTCGGCATGCGCCTCATGCACGGCCAACTGCTCATCAAAGAAAAGCTGATGTCAAGACTGACCGAACATACATTCCCGACTACCGACTCAAGCCCGAGTCCCCTGAGACTGTACTGGGAGACCGTCAGGCGCGAGCGCATTGCCAACACTCCGCTGTTCGGCCTGAACAAGGTCCGCAGAGTCGGTCCGGACGGAAGGGAAGGTGACTTCGTGGAGTTGGATTTTGCCAGAGGCGGAGTCACCATAATCCCTTATTTCACGGGAACCGACGGGGTACCCCGTTTTGTCATGGAGCGTCAGTTCCGACACGGCTCGGAATCGGTGACTCTGGAATTCCCCGCAGGCCTGATAGATGAGGGTGAAAGCGCATCCGAGGCGGCCGCTAGGGAGCTCTGGGAAGAAACCGGACTGAAGGCAAATTCACTGAGGCCGCTTGGAACCGTCTGCCAGAACTCGGCCTACATGAACTGTTTTGCCAGTTTCTTTCTCGCCGAGGACATGGAAGTCCTTACATCCCTGGACCAGAGAAAGCTCGATGCCAACGAGCAGATAGACATAGTCTGCGTTCCGGTGTCCGATGTCCTGGACAGGATCGGCGAGGGTGAGATGGACAACGGAGCCAGCGTCATGGCCATTTCGTTCTTCTTCAAGGAAATGAGGCGACGGGGAGTTTCCCTTTAATCTATTTTGCGTTCTTGCTTTTGCGCTCGACCCTGTAGATGTGGTAGAGCCTTGAGCCGAAGTCTCCGAGAACCCTTGTATTGCTTGAGAATC